>NZ_JBZEGI010000015.1:0-110995 GCF_058216415.1 Dyella sp. SYSU CM1112
ATCACCGAGGCTTGCGTTGCGACTCAGTCCGCTGAGGTCCTGGTTTTGGTTATCGCTAATCGTGATCGTGCCCGGTGCAATCGCCGCTTGCGTCGTACTACTTTCGTGACCGGTCTGCGGAATGGTCAGGCCGCTGGGCATGATGCTGGCGCCGCTGTTATCGATGCCTCCACCGTTGCCGCTGTAGCCGCCAGCCATGCCTCCACTGCTCGCGCTGTAGCTGGCGCTGTTCTGCAGGTTGCTGTACGTGAGTGATCCGGTATCGAGAGTGTTCTTGCTTGGATCGGCACTGCTCGCGATCACGGCACCGGTGAGATGGGTGTTACCGCCTACCGTGATCTGAAAACCGCCACTGCCCGCGTTCAAGCCTGTTACGTCCCCTACGCTGGCATAGCTGGATTGCATCTGGCCTTGGTTATAGCTACCGCCGCCGCTTCCCCCGCCGCCACCGTAACTGAAGCTTCCGCTGGCCTGCGATTGATGGCTGCTGTAGCTGTTCGTGTTCTGCTGGCTGACCAGATCAAGGTTGCCACCGATCGCTGCCTGGATGGTCTGACCACTCAGCTGAGCGCCTTCGATGGTGGTGTTTGCGCCACTGGCCAGCGTCAATGTACCGGCTGCGTTGACGGTGCTATCTGCGTAAGTGGTGCCATTGCCCTGCGCCGAACTTTCGGCCATCGAACCACTGGCGAAGATACCGTTGGTCTGGCCAATGCTGACGCCCATCGAACCACTGCCTGAGTGGGTACTCTGATGCAATGTGGATTGCTGCGCCTGGCTCAGCACGTTGAGATCCTGCGCGGCAGCCAACGTCACGTTCTGTCCGCTGATCTGGCTGCCGATGACGTTGAGGTTGCCACCCGTCGCCGCGATAGTGACGTCGCCGTTCGTGCTGCCGATACTGCTGCCATAGGACGTCTGTTGGGTTTGCGTTGTAGTACTGCGCGATTCGCTTTCGGTCGCGCCAATGCGCAAGCTCATGCCGGAATTGCTTAGCGCGCCTTGCGCACCGCCGCTTTCGTAACCACTGGCAATTTTGCCTGGCGCACTGGAGAGCGCTTGCATGCCTGTCTGCCCTCCCAGGCCCATGCCGTTGCCAGCCCCCTGCGAGAACAGGGTTTGCGCGCCCTGCATGGCATACAGGGCTTGCACGCGCGAGTCACTCGTTTTGCTGGCGCCTTGCTGATCAAGCGCCAGCTGATTGGCGACGTTCGCAACACCGCCACCTACGCCGGCGATGATGCCGCCTACGTTCTGCTGTTCCTGCTGAGTCACGTTCGTGGTGCCAAGCGCAGCATCGATGGTGACATTCTTGCCCACGATGGTCGTACCGGTCTGGCTCAACACCGTTGCATCAGTCAGGTGAACGTTCTGATTGGCGGACAACGTCACCGATCCATTGGTGCTGCCGAGCACGGTACCGACCGGTGTACTTTGCTGGATAACCGTATCACTGCTGGTATCACGTTCCCCCAGCATCACGCTAAAGCCGCCGCCACCCATGAAGCCGGCCTGGTCACTGTCGCTTGCGGTTTCGTCGCGCGATGTTGTCGTACCGGTGTTAAGCACGAGGTTGCCGCCGGCTTGAGCGGTAACGCCATTCGTGCCGACGATCTGCGCGGCGGTCAAGGTGGTGTTTGCACCGGAGAGCAGATTGACGGTGTTGCCACTCAACACACTTCCAACTGCCACGCTGCTTTGATCGTATTGCACCCCGACACTGTCGGTGTCTGAAAGCCCTCCGCCCGAATGTCCATAGGTGAAGACCAGGCTGTTGTGCTGCTCCTGAGCTGTACTCAAGCTCAGATCGTTGCCTGCCATCACATTGACGGCGCCGTTGGTGCTCGCGACCGTCGAGGCCGTCAGCGTGAGGTTGTTGCCCGCGACCAGGTTGACGTTGTTGCCCGCACTCAACAGGCTTCCCACTACCTGCTGATCCATGGTCGAGCCGCTGCTCGAGCCGTTGTGATAGACCTGATAAAACCCGCTCGTGGTGGTGTTGGTGACGTTGCCCAAATCGATGTCGTGACCGGCGATCACGTTGAGTGAGTCGGTCGCACTCACTTGAGCGCCCTGGCCGGTGAGATCGTTCGCTGCGGTAAGGTTGATGTTGCTACCGGTGATCGAGGCCAGCGTGGTGGTCGTCTGGGTGCCCCAACTCATGCCACCCGCAATCGATGCGATGGAAGAGGATTGCAACTGCGGTCCAGCGCCTATCGCCAGATTCTGTCCGGCGCCGAGCGATACCGTGGATCCGCTGATGTGTGCGCCATCCAACTGAAGGTCCTGGCCCGCGACGGCACTGAGCGTACCGCCGGCACTCAACGTTGCGGTTGCATCATTGCCAAGTCCATTGAGCAAGGTGTCATTGCGCAGCGTGCCGCCCACAATCGCCGTGAGATCCTGACCGGCGCTCAGCGTCCCGCCAAGATTACTGAGATTATCGGTGGTCGCCAGGCTGAGGTCTTGTCCCGCGCTGATCGTTCCGGCCGCATTGAGCAGATTATCGGCGGTGAGCGTGGCGTTGCCGCTGGCGAGTATGGAACCACTATTGGCAAGCGTACCGCTTGCGCTCAGGCTGACATTCGCACCGCTGATCAATGCGCCATCCGGCTGCCCGGAACCACCGTTGGCCAAATACACGACGGGCACCAGCACTGTCTGGCCGTCCACCGTTTCGTTGACCAGCCATACGATGTTCTGCGTGAGATCGGCGATCTGCGACGCCGTCAGTGCAATACCGGGCGTGAGGTTGAATTGACCGGCCACCGACACGGCGTTATTCATCAGTTGCTCGAACTGATCTTCGCTGTTCGTGTTGTCGGCAACATAAGGTTTGCCGGTGAGATCGACGATCTGTTGATCGACCAACTGCAGTTCGTAGTAACCGTCACCGATCTGTCGTAGCGTGCTTGCTCCGTTCCAGTTCAACTGACCGAGTAAGTAACTGCCCGTGATGAAATTCTGGTAATTCGTCAATAGCGGATTGGTTTCGATCAGATACGGCTGACCCGGTGCCGTATTGATCGTGAAAAGGCCGCTCGTAGGCACGGAGAGATTGGGCAACGGGTTGCCGGGCGTGCCGATGATCTGCCGCACCTGCGTGGTCGAACCTACCGCGCCGGGCGGTACGAAACTCGGCAGGCCCCCAAAGATGCCCTGCCCTTGCAAACCCACCGGCGCCCCTGCCGGCGCAGGGGTTTCCAGTGCACCAGTGGGATCAAGACTACCAAGCGGGCTGAAGCCGCCACTGCCATTCCATCCGCCCGATCCGGTAACACCTCCCACCGTTCCTGCACTGCTACCGGATAATGCACCACTTGCACTTACACCACTGCCACCGGAAGCACTGACGGTGGTGCCTCGTGCCGAACCGAGATTGCCGCCGCTCGTATTGACCGAGCTGCCGTTGACGCTCTCCTCGTTGGTGATCGAACCTGTCGAAATGGTGATGTTCTGGTTGGCTTCGATCGTCGCATTCAGTCCGCTGCCCGGCGTGGTCGTGGACTGTACGGTGACGCCTTGTATCGCCATGCAAAAGGTAGTGCCCTCTTCGCCCGGATAGCCGGCCTCGCAGGTACCGACCCGCGTCCAGCCGTTGGGCAATGGCGTCGCGTTTTGCCACCACACCGTTACGCTTTGCGACAGCGAGCCCGGCTCCCAGCTTTCATTGACGACGCTGGAGGTATTGCTGCTGCCGTTGACGTCCAGGTTGTACCCGGCTGCAATGGTGGAGGCATTGTTGGTAATGGCGCTGCCGTTCAACAGCAGGTTGCCACCCGACACGATTTCAGACGCCCCGCTTGCACCGTTCAGTGTGGTTTGCGAACTCTGTGTGTACGTGCCTAGCTTGACCACATTGCCCAGCAAGCTGCCACTATACGTGCATGAGACTGTTTCACCGCTCCCGAACGCGCAGGACAGGCTGTTATTGGTCGTGCTCGTGGTCGGCGCGCCGCCACCGCTGACATCGAGCACCCGGCGCTCATTGGTGATCGTGCTGGCATCGATGGTCAGGGTGTTGTCCTGTGTGCCATTGATGTTCTGCGTAGTGATGAGCCCGGAGCGATTGTCGACGACGCTTGCCAACCCGCCGCTTGCATTTCCGGCAATCGTCAGGCTGCCAAGACTCAAGATCGTGGCATCGATGTTGGTGAGATTGCTGGTGTAGATATTTAACTGGTTACTCGCCGCCAGCGTGCCTTGGCCGTAACCATCTGTCAGATTCGAACTGCCGGGATCGAGACCATTGATCAGCGTACCCGCGTTGATCGTGACGGATTGACCCAACACCGTGCCGGTGTTGTTGAGCACCCCGGCATTCACGTTGACCGTGGTTCCTTCGATGATGCCGGCGTTGGTCAATGTGCCGCCGGTGTTCAGCGACGTCACGCCATGGGTACTCGCATTGCCTGAGGCGATGGTTGCGCCATTTGTGTTGGTGATGTTCGCGGCCGTTATCGAAACACCGTCGGGTGCTTCCAGCGTGCCATCGTTGGTCAGGCTGCCACTCAGATCGAGGGTCAGCGAACCGTTGCCCGCAAACGGATTGCTGCCGCTGGCAATTGTCAGATTGCCCGGCAGCGTCAGCACCAGATTGCCATTGGACGCCAGGGTACCGTCGCCGCTCCATCCGCTTGTATTGAGCGAGAGCGCACCACCACTTTCCAATGAGCCGCCCGTGTTGGTCAGGCTGGCCATGCTCGCATTGATGCCTTGGCCGCCGACCAAGCGGCCACCACTTGTATTGTTGACCGCCGATGATCCTTGCAGCGTCAGCACGTTTCCAGCAAGCAAGGTTCCACTCGTGTTGGTGAGCGTGCTACCGGGATTGAGCGTGAAATTGCCGCCGGCAATCAATTGCCCGCTGGCGTTATTGATCGCACCCGCACTCACGTTCGCATTGCCCTGCGTACCCAATGTGCCGCTTGCATTGGTCAACGTCTGGCCGACGTTGACCGTCAACTGGCTTGACGTCAGATCGACCAGCGAACCGCTGGTGTTATCCAACGATGCAGCCGTCACCGTCGTTGCACCATGACTTTGAATGGCGCCTTGCCGGTTAGTGATCGACTGCCCGCTCGCATCGAGCGTCAACGCCGTACCGCTCAACAACTGGCCGCTGTTATTGCTGAGCGCGCCCGTGCTGGTCAGGCTCAATCCCGATGCGCCGATCACGCTGCCACCGGCATTGGTCAATCCGCCCACGGTGGCACTCAAGCTGCCGTCGCCACCGATGGCGCCGTTCGTATTGGTGACCAGGCCGCCGACATGCACGGTCGTCGCTTGCGTGCTGCGGTTGATCACGGTGCCGCTGGTGTTGTCGAAACTCGATGCCGTCAGCCTCAGCGCGCCATCGCTCACCACTTCGCCGCCGGCATTGCTCACGGCCGTGCCGCTCAAGGACAGCGCGCCGTTGGAGATCACTGAACCGTTGTTGTTCGTCAATCCGGCTTGACTGGTCACGGCGACGCTGGCGGTCGCTTCCAGCTCTCCATTCGCATTATTGATGCTTCCCGCACCCAACGTCATGCTGCCATTGCCACCGGTCAAACCACCGGCACTGTTGTCGTACAGGCCGGAGACATTCGCGGTGAGCAAACCGGTGCCGGTCAATTGAATCTTGCCGGCTTCATTGTCGACCGAGGCGGCGCTCAAGCCCAATGTCGTAGCGGCTTGCAACAAACCATCTGTGTTATTGAGCGCGCCGGCTGTGGTGAAACTC
Organism: Dyella sp. SYSU CM1112; assembly: GCF_058216415.1. Lineage (NCBI taxonomy): Bacteria > Pseudomonadati > Pseudomonadota > Gammaproteobacteria > Lysobacterales > Rhodanobacteraceae > Dyella > Dyella sp. SYSU CM1112. The sequence goes on from NZ_JBZEGI010000015.1 coordinate 5,726, forward strand.
AAGCCGCCGTTCTGGCTCATGAGCTGGCCACCGGCGCTGTTATCGACACTTGCAGCACTGATCGTTACATCACCCAAGCCTCCTACGGTGCCGCCTTCATTGGCCAGCGCACCGGTCAGCGTCACCGTGGTCGTGCTGTTTGCGCTGTCGCCATTGACGAGCTCGCCCTTGGTGTTTGTCAGGCTCGCTGCGGTAAGCGATGTCGTGCCGTTGGACGAAATCGTGCCGCTGTTGCTCACTGACTGATTAGCCGCCTTGATCGTCAGCGCACCACCTGACAGCACATTGCCGGTATTACCCACGGTGCCGGTGCTGGTGAGGTCGATACCATTCGTGCCCAGCAGCATGCCGCTGTTGGTCAAACCTGCCGTGGTCAGATTCAAGGCACCATCGCTTTGAAGGGTGCCCGCGTTGGTGGTGGCGCCGCTGATGGTTGCGGTAAGTGCGCTGCCCGTGAGTATGCTGCCTGCACCAGTGGTGAGACTGCCGGCTTGCACATTTACCGCGCCATTGCCGCCGATCACGCCGTTGGCGCCGTTGGTCAGCGCCTGCGTGAGGTTGAGCGTCAGTGTGTCGCTACCAAGCGCCTTGACCGAACCACCCGTGCTGTCGAGGCTGCCAGCATTGATCGTCAATGCGTCGGCCGCCTGGATCAAACCCGTGGCGTCGTTGATCGCACCGGACGCAGTGAGGTTGAGCGCACCGCTCTGGCTGATGAGCTGCCCGTCCGCGCTGGTATCGATGCTCGATGCGCTGAGTGCTACATCACCCAGTCCGCCAATCGTGCCGCCTTGATTGACGAGGTTGCCATCCACGGTAACCGACGTGGTGCTGCCGGACGCATCGTTGTTGATCACGCTGCCCTTGGTGTTATCCAGGCTGGCAGCGGCCAGTGTCACGACGCCGTCGGCACTCAAAGTACCGCCCGCGTTGCTGAGGGTTTGGCCTTGCGCATTCAAACTCAGTGCAGCGCCCGACTCCACGCTACCGGTATTGCTCACGGCACCCGTGCTCGTAAGCGCAACGCCTTGCACGCCAATCAAGGTACCTTGGTTGGTAAGGCCATCCGCGCTGAGGGTGAGGTGGCCGCCCGTTTGAAGCGTACCCGCGTTGGTAAAGGCCTGCGACGTCGTCAGCGACATGTCGCTCGCACTTGTCAGCGTGCCTTGGTTGTCGAGTTGGCCGGCCTGCAGGTTCAACCCACCGTTGCTGCCGATCAAACCGCCTGTGCCGTTGTTGAGCAAGTCGGACACTGTCAGGCTGAGCGTCGCCGGATCCAGCAGCTTGATGTTGCCGCCCGTGTTGTCGGCACTTGCCGCCATGAGGCTCAATGCTGTGGTCGATTGAATCAGGCCGCCAGCGTTGTTCAAGGTACCGGATGTGGTCAGTGTCAACGCGCCGTTCTGGCTGATCAGCTGACCCCCTGCGCTGTTGTCGATGCCTGTGGCGTTGAGAGTGACATCACCGATACCGCCGATGGTGCCGCCTGCGTTGCTCAAAGCGCCGGTCAGATTCACGCGGGTCGCGCTGCCTGACGAATCACCGTTGACCAGGCTTCCGTTCGTATTGGCGAGGCTTCCTGCGGTAACCGTGATGGCGCCATTGGATGCGATCGCGCCGCTATTGATAAATGACTGGCCGGTGGCATCAATCGTCAGCGCACCGCCCGATTGCAAGCTGCCCGTATTCGTCACCGCGTCACTGCTGATGAGGCTCACACCGGTGGTGCCAAGTACGTTACCGCTGCTGTTGAGACCTGCAGTGGTGAGGTTCAACACGCCATTGCTTTGTATCGCACCGGCGTTCGTGGTGAGACCCGCCACGTTCGCACTCAGCGCATTACCGCTCAACGTGCTGCCCGCACCGGTGATCAAACTACCTGCCTGCACATTGACTGTGCCATTACCGCCCACCACACCATCGGCGCCGTTGGTGAACGATTGGCTGATCTTCAACGTCAATGCATCGCTGCCGATGGCCTTTATCGCGCCACTCGTGCTATCCAGGCTCTGCGCCTGAATCGTTAGCGCATTCGCGGATTGGATCAATCCCGCGTTGCTGTTGATCGCGCCGGATGCGGTCATGCTCAACGCACCGTTCTGGCTGATCAGTTGACCGCCCGCGCTGTTATCGACATTGGCCGCCGTAAGGCTCACGTCGCCCAGACCGCCAACGGTGCCGCCTTCATTGCCCAGTGTCCCACTGAGCGTCACCGTCGTGGTGCTGCCAGCGCTATCGTCGTTGATCAGGCTACCCTTGGTGTTGGTCAAGTTCGCCGCGGTAAGCAAGGTCGTACCGTTCGCGGCGATGGTGCCGCCATTGCTGACAGACTGATTCGTAGCAGCGATGGTCAATACACCGCCCGACTGAAGGATGCCGGTGTTGTCGATCGCGCCTGTGCCGATGAGCACAAGGCCACTGGTGCCGAGCAGATCCCCGCTGTTGGTGAGCCCCGCGGTGGTGACATTCAACACGCCGTTGCTCTGCAATGCACCCGCATTGATCGTCGTACCCGCGATATCAACCGTGAGTGCGTTACCGGTCACCGTGCTGCCGGTGCCCACGGTAAGCGTGCCTGCTTGCACGTTGACCGCACCGTTGCCACCGATCACGCCGTTGGCACCATTGGTCAGTGACTGCGCGATGGTGAGGCCCAGCGTGTCGCTGCCCAATGCCTTCACTGCGCCGCCCGTGGTATCCAGGCTATTCGCGTTGAGCGTCAGCGCACGAGAGGCCTGAATCAGGCCGGCGTTGTCGTTGATCGCTCCCGGTGTCGTCACCGTCAGCGCACCGTTCTGGCTGATCAGCTGGCCACCCTGGCTAACGTCAACACTGGCTGCTTGGAGCGTGACATCGCCCAGGCCACCGATCGTTCCCCCTGCACTGCTCACCGCACCCGGCGTAACCAGCGCAAGTGCGCCGTTGCTCACCAGCTGTCCGCCGGTGTTGGTCACACCGCCGGTAACGGAAACGGTCATATCTGCGGTACCGGCACCGGTGATATGACCTTGGCTGTTATCCAGGCTGCCCGCTTGAAGCTGCCAGCTGCCATTGCTGATCAAGGTGCCGCCGACGTTGCTTATCGCGCCAGCAATCTTCACGGCGGTGGTCGTGCTACCCGTCTGAGCGATTTGCCCGCTGGCGTTGTTCCACGCATTGGCCGCGATATCCCATTGCGGGGCTTCCCACGCCGTCTGCGTCGTGGTCAGGGTGCCCGTCGTCGCCACGGTGACCGCACCTTGCGCCTGCAACGAACTGTTCGATGCATTCAGATCACCGGACATCGCGCCTAACGCCAGCGAGCCCCCCGCCAGCAGGGTCGAGCCCGCCACGTTGAGTGAGCTACTGGTGAGGCTTACGCTTCCGGACGCTGCATTCGTGCCGGTTGCCGTGACGGTGCCTGGGCTGCTGATCTGCAAGGCACTGCTACCGCTCAAGGTGCCGTTGCTTTGCATGCCCGCAGCAAGCAATGCGCTGGATTGCACGCTGCTGCCTTGAATAGTCAGCCCGCTACTGGATGCAGCAATGCCCGCCAGCGTGACCGGACCACCCGTGATCTGCACCGCTCCCGGTGCGTAAAGCGTGCCGCTGCTCTGCACGCCTTGCACGCCGGTAATGCTCAATTGCCCTGTCGCCGTCGTCGAGCCACCCAGCACGACTTGTCCTTGGCTGCTTAGCGTGAAATCGCCTTGCTGAGCTTGCAATACGCCCTGACTGTTGACGCCAACGCCCGCCTCGGTGCCGATCAAAGTGATCTTGTCGGCATACATGCCCCCCAGGGCACTCACATCCAATGCGAGCTGTGGCTTGGCGCCCTGCGCTTGCAGCACCTGCAGGCCCAGGCCGTTGTAGTTGATCAGATTCGCGCCGGTAACGATGTTGAGCTGATGTGCATAGATGGCCGCATCGATTTGCACCGCACGCGCCAGCACATCGACCTGCGCGACATTGCTCGCATTGAGCCCACTGCCGTTGATACCAATGGTCCCGCCGGTAACGCGAAAAGCCGCCAGACTTCCCGAACCGCCGAATACCGGCGTACCCGTCGTCAACGTGGCGCGTGTCGTATTGATAAAGCCGCAACCGTTGCAGCTCAATCCGTTCGGGTTGGCCACTACCACAGCCGCCGACGTACCCGCCACTTCGATATAACCGTTGAGCGTGCTGGGTGACGTGGAGGTCACTTGATTGACAATGACATTCGCCGGGCCGCTGCCCACGAGATGAGAGTTACCCAGAATGTAGCCGCCCAGTTGCGTGGCAACCGTCGTAGCACTGTTGTTGAGGATCGCGCCGTGTTGATCGACATTGAATTGGTTGTATTGATTAAGCGACACGCCATTGCTGTTGGGCGCGGCAATGTTGACGATGGGGACACCGTTGCCCGCCACGCCAGTAGTGGTGTTAGTCGCACCCGAGGGAACCTGCTGGGCCACGCTGGGAAACGTGCACAGGCATAAGCTCAATGCGGCCGCCAGCGGTGCAAGCCGCAAGCGCGCGATGGAAAGACCATGGCGCGGATGCGCGGATACAGCCACACCCCCACGACGAATCAGCGTCTTGTTGTCCAGCTCTGCCATGTTGTACTCCCTGACCACTACGGTCTATGCAAGCCTTCGCTTGCCCCCTGAACCGTCAGCGCGACCTCCAGGTCGCGCCCCCTTTTCAGAACATCACCTGCACCGACGCCTTCACCAAGGCCTGTGTAGTCGGCAGCCAGGCCGGCGCGATCAACGGCCAACCCAGCGATATGTCCCATTGAATATGCGAAGTGACTGCACCTTGTGTACCCACAAACACGCCGCTCACGACATGCCCGTGCACGTACGCAAAATCAGGTCCCCATACCCGGCCATAATCCCAACCCGTATAAAGCGCCATGCCGCTGCGCGATAGCGGCAGCGTGAGTTGGTTGCGCCAGTAATAACCATCCTCGGCGGAAAGCACGTCATCGCCTTCAAATCCACGCACAGTGAATGGGCCGCCGATACCGATATAGTCTTCGGAATACAAGCGGTCCGGCGAATACTGCGAATGCAGCGCACTGCTCAGCGAGAACGTTTGCGAACCCCAACGCAGCGGCCATTGCAATGCCACATCGGAAAGCACCAGCTGATAATCGAAACGGGGAATTTGTGCATTCGGCGTGGAAGGATCCCATTGCCCGTCGAACCATGGCACGCCGTGCTGATAGGTAATGCTTGCATCCAGCTGTGCAGCACCGATGTATTGCCGCTGCGCAATGCCTAGGCTGACGCTGCGCGTGTGGCGATGCTGTACAGCGATTTCCGTGCCATCGATATCGTTGCTCGCCTCTCGTCCATCGATACTGGCCTGAACCGTTGTGCGCCCGTTTTTCGTTCGATGCACAACGCGGCTGACGCGAACACCGAATGTCTGTGCGGTGCCGCTGCTGCGAAAGGTTTGCGTACCCCCCAGCAACTGCTGAAAGAAACCGTAGCTGTTGGCATAGATATCCACATCCCACCATCCCCAGGGAATGCGCTCATCCACGGCCCAGTTGCGTGAGCCGACCTCGTCGTTGCTCAACGGCAAACTATGGCTAACGCTCAACGTGAGTGCATCGTTCATGCGCAACGGCTGATCAATAGCCAGGCTGACGCTGCCTTGATCGCGCCCGGTGCTCTTGAAGCCTTCGTTATTGGCACCGAGCGTGACACGCCATGGCTTCGTACGCACCGCCATCAACACCACCACCGAGGTTCCCGGTCGATCGCCAGGTTCGATGTTCATGTGCACATCCTGCGAGGGCACCTGCTTGATCTGCTCCAAGCCCTGTTCCAACGCGCGCAGATTTAGCAAATCGCCTGGACGCAACGGAAAAGCACTGCGCCAGTCGATCGGCGCTGAACCTGGCGCCAAGCGAAACCCCTGCAACATTCCCGGTATAACCACCAGCTTCAACGTACCGGAAGAAAGATTCTGTTCCGGCAGCTTCACTTCAGTAGTGATGTAGCCCTCGGCCAGAATCCGATCGGAAACGCGTGCCACGATCTGGCGCAGGCCTTGTTCGCCCACGCAACGTCTGGCGTAGCGATTCAAATACCGCTGTGCGAAACCGAACGATGAAACGTGCGGGCCTTCCAGCATCAAGTGCCGCAACACAAAGCAAGGGCTTTCTTTAGGCAGCGTTTTGACACGCCACGACGTGACAGAAGGCTGCAATTGCCCTGCGCTGACGCGCGGCGCCTGTTGCTGCTTCTGAAGATTTTGCGCCTGCTGTTGGGCGCGTTGTTGCTGCGCCTGTTGCGAAAGAGGATTCTGGGGAGATGCGGTTTGTGCCCGAACCGGTGTTGCCATCAGCAGCGGCAGAATAACCCCGTGCCACGCCCAACCATGCCGTCTACGTCCCTGCAAGAGAACACCCTCCATGCATGTGCATGTAACCGTTGAAAAGTCGTCAGGTCACAAGCCGCACGCCGAACCGGTGCCCAGGCCAGGATCCTTCATGACTCCGGTCCACCCCCTGTAGGTGTTCCAGCTACCGGAATAAGGTATCGGTTTAAACTTCAATCTGTCTAGATTGGATCGATCCGACTGGCTCTGGCTTTTAACGGTTCGAAATGCCAAGCCGCGTTGCGATCGGAAACCGTGAGGATGCAGGCACATGTAGCTACACGGCACGCATCACGGTGAAATAGTTTGAAGCCGGGCTGCCCGGAACACGCCACCCTGGGCGAGTGAGGGGTGATCAGCCCAAGAAGCACGCGATGACCGAGCCGGAACGTAGTTCGGTGTCTGCAACCTACGCCACGCCGACCATGCAAGCGCATGCCAAGCACAACGCCCCTTCGACCGCGCAGCGCGCGATGAGGCGCATGATTCAACGTTGCGGCAGTTCACACGCGGGAACGGCCCATGCCCTACACATCCAGACACGCCTGCAAGCACCCAACCCTAAAAATCAGAAATCCCCTACATACACAGGCAGGGTGTTTCGATATGTTCGGCATGTCATCCACGCTGTCGCTTGCTGGGCTACGTGGATGACCATTGCAGCAATGCAGTGAAGGCGCGGATCGCATGGGTTGCAGCCCATACGACCCGCTAACCAAAACCAACTAGATAGGAGTTGATCGTGGCTATCACGGATCATACGGCACACGCACGCCCGCCAAAACCCTTCACGCCGCTTGGCCCCGCGCCAAAACGAGGTTGCATCGATCCGGAACGCGCGGAACGCCATGCACGCCTCATGAAGATCGCTGAAGCAGCTTTGGCAATCCACGTTATCCAAAAGCTGCTAAGCAACAGCGAAGCTTTCCACCGAGCGAGAACCATGGGTGCCCCACCCGGGGCGCATCAATGGCCATTGAACTCCACCCAAGTGGAAGGACTGCATGCAGCCTTGCATGTACTTCGTCAGCAGAACGATGAACTGCTGAAGGCCGAAGGCTTCGGCTAAACGTTCGTGCGCGCATGATCCTTGCCCGCGACACATCACGTGGAGGCTGGTGTGTCGCACTTGGGTCGAATGGGTAGGAGACGTACCCGAGGATTTGCGGAAGTTTCGCCTGGAACATATCGAGTCGGAACATATTCATGATCCGCCCTTCTCTGCGACCATTTTTTCGCGAGCAGCAGCTTCATCCTTCATGAGCTTTTTAAAGCCATGCTCGGAGAGTTCGCGCCAATGACGGACTGGTACGTCCGGTTGAACGCCTTACGAACCTCTTCCCATGTTGCTCCACGATGCGGTGTCTCCTCACCAATTCATTAATTCATACGTATAAATTTCAAAGCCATTGGAGATTCGTACACAACAGCAATCGTGGAATATGCTTGAAGAGCAAGAGCTCAACTTCCTTATCCCAAGTTTTGAAGTAGTTCGAGCCCCTTATAGGACTTGAACTGCCGACGCAGGGCAGCACTACACCTCATCAGAATCTGGTTCCCCAATAGCTGCGTGCCGAACCTCTACTAAAGGATCGTTCTTCGCGTTTTCGAGCCAGTGACGTAGAAATTCGTCACCCCTTCTCAACTGCATGACTTGCAAGATTCGAACGCACTCGACTCTGACCATCGACGCAGAAATAGCCTTTCGATCTTTTGGTTCAATGTTTTTGTAATCATAGTCCATTGCAATTGTGACTATGGCCTTCCTGAGCCTTTTCTCCATGCTCCTATTAAAATAATCCCCCCGCAGCAATTCGCTACAGCAGTAAAGAATAGCTACAAGACCGGCCGCCTGACGTGCCTCCAACGCCATAAGCAACGAATCGATAAGTCTCATAGGAGGAGCTATATGTCGGCTCTTTTTGCACAGCCGTAGCCAATTACAGATTGCTTGCGTGGCCGCTGTGACGCGTTCCTGATCGCCACTGAAGAGTCCATGTTGAATTACTTCTTCTATGGAATTTGCCCTTTTTCTATCAGCAATATAGGGAAGTCCGGAAATTGCTAAGGCAATGGACTGGGAGCTGATGGCATTGAATATCTCTTTGAACAGATCGTCGCTTACTCTTCCTTTCATGGCCGGAAATATTGATACTGCTAAAGCAGTACCCGCGCTCGCTACCCATTGTCTCCTAGAAAAAGAAACGCCGAGGTCATGGCTATCCTTCGACATGATTGCCTTAACGCCGTTTAAGATGACTCTCAACAATTTTTTTGCTTGTGTCGCCGCCGGTAGAATTCCACCCCAAGGCGCTGATGCTGCGTAACCCAAAGCCAAGAGCCAATGAATATCTCTCCTTGTGCTATCTGAGTCAGAGAAGAGGTACGCCTTAAGCAATACTTTGGGATCAACGTCACTAGGATGAGGAAGCTTCGTAAATACGGCAGCATGCAAGCCAGTGCCAGCGGGCAATCCATTAGCAGCATCTCTTATTGACCAAATTGCAGATCCAAACGTGACCTGTTCGGCTGTAGTCAGTTCCCCCTTTAAGGAAAGGCCAACCAATCGCATAACAGCGCTTGACCTATGCGCTGTATCGGCGCTTAAGTTCAAAAGTGTGGCCACGCGTATAGACCATCTTGTCGGCTCCACTTTCCGTAAAGTTGGCAACTTTAGACACTTAATTGCTTGAAACGGGTCGGGCCATTTATCGCTTGGATGATTAGCCCCAACCTCACTAGCGAGAGGAAATTCAAAAGCATCCAAACTCACACTGCTTCTAGCATCGACCGACATCGATAGAGCAGCATGTTCCACTAGGTTGGCTATCGCCTCCATGGAAGACGGCAAACGGAAAAAAATTCTGTTTTTCGCCAACTCCATTCCCAAGTAAAAACACTCCTTGATCTCATCGTCTTCCAGTCGTGGAGTCAGGCGGTAAAGAAGTGACACCAGTCCAGTTATCGGAGCGGCAGCCGACTCAGCATCTTGGGGGTTAGGAGCGTTCGCTCGATTGCGCCAATAGTTGAGCGCAGAAAGGACACTTTCTTTGAGAGAAGCGACGAACACTCGATCCAGCAGTGCGATCGATATTCGACCTAGGTTTGCTACCGTCAGGGGAAGTTTTTCGTCATTAGCGTATTGCGCAGCCTGTAGGTACCACCTAACGCTATCTTCCTTTGACAGTGATAGCGCCTCAGGAAAAAAACTGAGCATATTGAAACGATAGAAGGAAACCGGAATTCCCACCGTCTCCATCAGGCGCATGAGGCTATGCTCCGCTGATGCCTTTGGTGTTGACCGAAAATAGATAGTATCGGAGTTGTCTCGGTATGTTCCCGGAGCGAATAAAGGAATGAAGCTTTCTGCCTCTATCGCACGTTGATCTCTCAACTCTTCATGAATGTCAGATCGAATAGTTCTAATTTCTTCGTAAGGATTGCAGCGAAAGAGGTTTTCTCCAGAAAAATCTGGCCTTTCAGCAAGTTTCCGTTTTACAGAGGCGGTATACAACAGCCACTGGGACCAGGTCCGTCGAGACCGCAACCATAGCGAATCTCGCGCGTCACTTGATCGATCACGAATATCATCAAGCGCGGCAGACATAAGTGACTCAGTCTCGCCCCATCGACGAAGAGTGGACAAAAGGAAAGCTTTACGCATTTGCCAAACCGGGTCATGCCCTTCGATGCTTCCGACCTCTCTTTCTAGTTGATCAAATTCAGCTCTATCTCGGCATCGAAGGCAGCGTTGATAGTGAGCCTCGGCTATAGCATCTTGATCAAATTGACCGAGATCAAGCATGAATTTCTCCCAACGGTCGAACGCTTCATCGTCATCAATCTCGCGAGCATGACGAAGTAACACACTTCCCAACAACCTTTGTTCGTTTTTGTCTAAATCTGATTTCTCTAGATTGGCAGCAACGTCTACAATGAAGTCATAAGCAAGCGTTGAGAGATGACCAAATGAAACGTCATAGCGCCATGCTAATTCGACAGCTAAAGATTTTTTGGCCTGCTTTTCTAGTGCATGCTTAGCAGTACGCAACTTGCCCTCAATTCCATCGATTTGAAAAATTATTTGGCGGCGAGATGCATTTGGGCAGACCAACCAACCCGGATAGCGTTTACGCTCTTCGTTAAGCTCTCTCGATAAAGTCACCAGCTTTGAGGCTACGTACTCGGGCTTCTTGAGAAGTTCTACCTCATGCGCCGGTATGAGAGATTGATGAGTTACAATAGATGCATTCCATTCATAGCTCATCGGTCGTTTTGAGCTTTCTAAAAAGCTAAGGAAACGATCATTGGCAACAGCATGTTGGTCCTGAGGAAGAAGATTTTTGACCAAAGGCTTCAGGTCAATAGGAGCGATATTCCTGCTCTCAAGGAGTTTTCGTGCTGCGGGTCCAAGGCCAAGTACCCCAACAAGATAAATTCGCCGAGACGCATTGGCGAGGTGATCACGAACCCATCCAGACCATTGTAAAAAATTGGGATCATCTCCCGAGAAACCAAGTAAGCACAACTCATTTTCTATAAATGCTTGGCGAGCGAAGTTAACCATCGCCGCATGTCGAACGGGGTAAGTTCGATAATCCTCTTCCGCGAATATGTATGGTTCGTTTCCTCCAACGGTTCCATGGAGCTTCACTATTCGAGGTGACCGCGTGTGGGCTAAGTCAGAAGTCGATCGGACAATCTCATAGTTATGCGTGAGAACCTTTTTTGAAGCCCTTTCAAGCAAGGTATCCCAATTGGTCGTCAATACCTCCGTCCAAGGGAGTTCAAGAAGTCGCTTATGAGCAGTGCCTGGATACCAAGATGCGTCAGGAATCGCAGCCCTTATAAAGTCATCAAGCGCACTTTGCCCAAAGTAAGCGCGAAACTCCTCGGCAAGCCGCAGCGGATCGGACGTTGCACGAGTCGGGTCGTGGGGATAAAGCCGCCGAGCCATCTCATCCAGAAGATGTCTCCATAGTGGCGGCTCTGGTGTATCTGCCGTAGCTCGTTCGGCGTTTCTACTGAAGCCGGAGCCCACCAGCACGGCAGCTCCTTTGCCATTTGACGGTTGCCGCCAAAGAGCTCCCGCAAGCTGCTGGATACTAGGAAAATCCAGAAGATCCTCAATCCGAAGGTCCATTCCCCTGTCCTTACAACACTATTAAAGCAGGCCCAAAACTAAGCAAGGGAAAGGCCAATATCAAATTGTATGAATTTAAAAAACACTCAAAAGCATACACAAATTGTTGCGCTTCCGTGAATTCGCCTGAGACCAATAAGAAACAAAAAACCCGCTAAGCAGCGGGTTTCATTGAGCTTCTGGGACTATAAGAAACATCCTGAAGCATGGTGTTGGTGCCCAAGGGGGGACTCGAACCCCCACGACTTGCGTCGCTACCACCTCAAGGTAGTGCGTCTACCAATTCCGCCACCTGGGCAGGTGTTGTTTCGTTTTTAGTGCTTGCTGGTTGAAGCCGGCGCCGGGGTGGCGGCGGGGACTTCACCTTGCTGTGTTTTGGCTGCCGGTGCCGGCTGTGCGGACGGCACGTCGCCGTTGCCGGTGGCCGGTACGGCTGCCTTCGGCTGGGCCGGCGCAGCGGGTTGCGCATTTTGCGGCTTGGTGGCCTTGTTGCCAAGAGCCGACATGACGCCCAGATCGCTGTTGGCCTGCTGCTGACGAATGGCACCGCCATTTGTCTTCAGGTAGATGCCCATGCCGAGGCTGAGCGCAAAGAACAGCGCGGCGAGCACGGCAGTGGAACGCGACAGGAAGTTGGCCGAACCACGCGCGCCAAACACTGTGGCCGAGGCGCCAGCGCCAAAGCCGGAACCGGCGTCTGCACCGGCACCGCGCTGCATAAGGATCAGCACGATCATTGCCGCAGCGATCAGGATGTAAAACACGCTGAAGATGACGAACATGGTGTCTCGCGTAAGAGTCGGTGTCGCTTAACGGGCTGCGTCGCAGATGGCCAGGAATTCGGTCGCTACCAGTGCAGCACCGCCGATCAACCCTCCATCCACATCCGGCTGCGCGAACAGTTCCGCAGCGTTGGACGCCTTGACGCTACCGCCATAAAGCAGCCGGGTCAGACGGGCAATCATAGCATCCTCCCGCGCGAGTTGGCTACGGATGAAGGCATGCACCTCTTGGGCTTGTTCGGGGGTGGCGTTGCAGCCGGTGCCGATGGCCCAGACCGGCTCGTAGGCGATCACGGCGGTGTCGAAGCTGGCAACGCCGCTCAGAGTGAGCACGGCGCCGAGCTGATGCGCGATCACGTCCATGGTCTTGCCGGATTCGCGCTGATGCAGGGTCTCCCCTACGCAAAGAATGGGCGTAAGACCTGCAGCACGGGCTGCAGCAAATTTGCGGGCAACTTTTTCGTCGCTTTCGGTGTGGTGATGGCGGCGTTCGGAATGGCCGACCAGAGTCCATTGGGCACCAACGTCCGCCACCATAGCGGCGCACACTTCGCCGGTGTGGGGGCCGGGGTTTTGATGTTCGCTGATGTCTTGCGAGCCGAAACCCAGGCCGGAATCCCCGAACTTGCTCACAACCTGGGCCAGATACGGATAGGGCGGGAAGATCAGCACGTCGATGTCGCTGGATGGATTGGCGTTGGCGATCTCTTCCACCAGGCCATCCGCCATCGATCGGCTGCCATGCATCTTCCAGTTACCACCAACAAGTTTCTTCCGCATGACCGCATCCGTTGCAAAGAAAGCTGGCAAGCTTAGCCACCGCTCGGAGACGCAGCAACTTGCGGCGCTCCACCCTTTACTGCCTATTAGGAATGCCCATGACCCAAGCCCGCCCGCTGAGCCTGGTTACCGGTGCCTCCGCCGGCATCGGAGCGGCCTTCGCCCGTGCTCTTGCCGCCCGCGGACATGATCTGGTGCTGACGGCGCGACGCACCGACCGCCTGGAAACGTTAGCTGACGACGTACGCCGTGCCCATGGCGTGAATGTAACGGTATTGACGGCCGATCTCGCTATGCCGCATGCCGTCGAGCAGCTTTGCCGCGAACTGGACGAACGCGGGCTGCGGGTGGATTGGCTGATCAACAATGCCGGCTACGGTGTGCCGGGACGCTTCGACGAAAGCGATTGGCAAGTACACGCGGATTTTCTTCGCGTGCTGGTGACCGCACCAACGGAGCTGGCGTGGCGCTTGATCCGTGGCATGCGCGAACGCCAATACGGCCGCATCGTGAATGTGGCATCGCTGGCCGGCCACGTACCCGGCACGGCGAAGCACACGCTGTACGCGGCGAGCAAGGCTTATTTGATCAAGTTTTCCCAATCACTCGCATTGGAAAACCAGGAGCTTGGCATCCACGTCTGCGCGCTATGCCCAGGTTTTACGCGATCGGAGTTCCACGACGTCACCGGCACACGCGCGCTGATGAACAAGCTGCCTGATTTCATGTGGCAACGCGCCGAGGATGTGGTGCAGGAAGGCATCGATGCGGTGGAGCGTGGCGATGCGGTGTACGTAACGGGCCGAGTGAATCGCACGATCAAATCACTTTTCAAGCTGATGCCGGATCGCCTCGCGCTGAAGATGTCAGCCCGGCAATCCCGTCGTTATCGGGCGCACGATTAATCGCTTCTTGCGGAGGTACGAGCCGGCTCGTGGCCGGCTCACCCACCGATCCAGTGCGCCAGCAGAAACGCGGTGGCGGAAGCGAGTCCGCCGATCAACACGGTTTGCACGGCACTGCGCAACGTACTGACGCCGGTGAAGCGGCTTTTGGCAGCACCGAACACCGCGAGTGCGATACCGGTGCAGACAATGGAAACCAGCAGCGCTGGCTGCAATCGATCGATCAGCATATAGGGCGCCAATGGCACCAGGCCGCCCACCACGTAAGCACCACCGATGGTTGCCGCGCTGCGTAGCGCTCGACCCGGCTCTGGCGTTTCGAGACCCAGTTCGAAACGCATCATGAAATCCACCCAGGCTTCATGATCGTTGCGAAAGTGCGTCAGGATCGGCTCGCATGCGGTGCGATCCAATCCGTAGCCTTTGAAGATGTCGACGATTTCGCGTTCTTCTTCGCGTTGAAGCTCACGCACTTCGCGAAATTCGCGGCTGCGCTCGGCATGGTAGTGATCCATTTCCCCGCGCGCAGCGAGATAGCCGCCCAACCCCATCGCTACGGCACCGGCTGCGATTTCCGCTACGCCGGCCACGACCACCACACGACTGGCCACACTCGCCGCCGACAGACCCGCCGCCAGCGCGAAAGGCACGGTAAGGCCATCGGCCATGCCAATGACGACGTCACGCACCGTATCCGAAAAGGTGAAATGCTTTTCTTTGTGTTGATGATGGCGGTGCGCGGCGGACATGAAACGATCTCCCTGGATAACTGCGCGACTTTAGCCGGTTATCGACTGAAGCTGCGCAATGAGAAGCACATGCATTGCGTTTGCGAATGGGTGGGATTTTGAATAGTGCGTGTTGCCACCTTTCCGCCCGCAAGAGAGGGCTGAGGCGGGTTGAGTGAGCTTGCTGCGAAATGGAAGGCTTCACCCCACCCTACCCCTCCCCTACTGCACGTAGGGAAGGGAACTGTTCTTCGCGGTTTTGAAATATGTCGATGCAAATGGTGCTATGCGCTGCGGTGGAGCTCTCTGAAAAACTGCATGCGAAGCGATGCAATGTCGCCCCGGCACCACAAGCGCATGTATGCGAGCTCTCACCCCCTCCCCTGCATGCAGGGGAGGGTTGAGGTGGGGTAGGCTTGCCAGGATATGAAGCGGCTAATCAGATCAGCTTGATCTCGCGCAGGCGCTGCATGAGGTATTCGTGCGAGTTGATCGAGGTGTCGTAGCGGCTTGGATTGTCCGGCGTTATGCATTGGGGCAAGGGATCGAGCACGACATCGGGATTGGGGTGCAGGAAGAACGGCACGGAATAACGCGGCTTGCGCGCATTGGCGTTCTGAGGGTTCACCACGCGATGGGTGGTGGATGGATAGACGTGGTTGGACAAGCGCTGCAGCATGTCGCCGATATTCACCACGATGGCATCGCCTTCGGTGGTGATCGGCAGCCATTCGTCGTCGCGCGTCAGCACTTCCAAACCTTCGGCGCTGGCGCCGACCAGCAAAGTGATGAAGTTGATGTCTTCGTGCGCTCCGGCCCGCACATTGGGAATGTTTTCTTCCGTGATCGGTGGGTAATGGATCGGGCGCAGGATGGAGTTGCCCTGGTCGATCTTGTCGTCGAAGTAGTTTTCCGGCAGATCGATGTGCAAGGCCAGCGCACGCAGCAGACGGCCGCCCAGCTGATCCAGCGCTTCGAACAAGCCATAGCCGTATTCGCGGAAACCGGAGACTTCAGACGGCCACAGATTCGGCGGCATCCGATCGGCATAACGCGAATCGCGATCGATCTCGCGGCCGACGTGCCAGAACTCCTTCAAATCGGGATAGCGGCTGTCCTTGGCGGTTTCCACTTTGAACGGCGTATAACCACGCGCACCGCCGGAACCCGGCACGTGGTATTTCATCTTGATATCGGTGGGCAGCGCGAAAAAGCGCTGAAAGACGTCGTACGCGCCATCGATCAGTGACGGGGAAAGACCGTGGCCGCTGATGCAGCAAAAACCGAATTCGCGATAGGCCGCGCCGAGTTCGGCCACAAAAGCGGCACGATCGGTGTCGTAGCGACGGATATCGAGGGTGGGAACTTTCTTGCTTGTTACCGGTGTGTCCATGAGGCTTTCCAGGTTTGGCGTGCGGTCGACTTGTGTTCCGCCACCGCAGGGGCGGTGCACGTCGGGCCTCGGAGTCTGTCTGGATACACGTAGACAGGCTCCACTCCATGGCGACCTGGGGACCTGTTCGCAGTGCCGGCGGCGTGCCTGGCGCTACTGGTTCACGAGCGTTCGGTGACGGATTTTACGACGTCCGCGAGGCGTTCGGCCATCTGCCTGACTTCCGTCTCGTCGGCGGCTTCCACCGTCACGCGCACCAAGGGCTCGGTGCCGGATGCTCGCAGCACCACGCGACCACGCCCGTAAAGCGCCTGCTCGGTATCGGCCAGCGCCTTGCGCACCGCATCGGTATTCAAGGCTTCGCGTGCGCCGGGCGCGCGCACATTGATCATCACCTGGGGCATTTTTTTCAGCCCCTGGCGTGCGGCGACCAGATCCTGCCCGGATAGCTTCAATGCTTCCAGCAGCGCCAGCGCTGCCACGATACCGTCGCCGGTGGTCGCGCGATCCAGGCAAAGCAGGTGTCCGGAGGTTTCACCGCCGAGCACGCCGTGGTGTTCTTTCAGTTTTTGCAGCACGAAGCGGTCGCCGACATTGGCGCGAATCAGTTCCACACCAAGACCTGCGAGTGCTTGTTGCAAACCGTAGTTGCTCATCAGCGTGCCGATGACGGGCCCCTTCAGCATCCCGCGTGCCTTCCAGCTGCAGGCCAGCACGTAAAGCATGTCGTCGCCATCGCCCAGCATGCCGAGGCGATCGACCACTTGCACGCGATCACCATCGCCGTCGAAAGCAAACCCGATGTCGGCATGGTGTTCGACCACCGCGCGCTGCAGTGCTTGCGGGTGCATCGAGCCGCAGTTCTGATTGATGTTGAAACCATCGGGCCGGTCGCCGATGAGGTACAGCTCCGCACCGAGTTCACTGAACACCTTGGGCGCCACTTGATAGGTGGCACCGTGTGCGCAATCCAGCACGACTTTCATGCCGGCCAGGCTGAAATCCTCGGGCACGGTGGCTTTGCAGAATTCGGCATAGCGCGTGACGGCATCGGTGACGCGCACGGCTTTGCCGAGATGCTCCGAATCCACGGTGGTGAATTCGTTTTCGGTTTCCTGCTCGATCGCTTCCTCGATCTCATCGGAAAGTTTCTCGCCTTGCGCAGAGAAGAACTTGATGCCGTTGTCGTAATGCGGATTGTGCGAGGCGCTGATCACGATGCCCGCATCGGCACGCAGGCTGCGCGTGAGGTAGGCCACGGCCGGTGTGGGCATGGGTCCGAACAGGCGCACATCCGCGCCAGCCGCCACCAGCCCGGCTTCCAACGCCGATTCGAACATGTAGCCGGATACGCGCGTGTCCTTGCCGATCAGTACCAGGGGACGCCCCGGAGATTTCCTTGCCCTGCCAAGCACCACGCCCAATGCACGCCCAAGCCGCAACATGAAGTCTGCACTGATGGGCCACTGACCTACCCGACCACGAATGCCATCGGTACCGAAATATTTGCGTTGACTCATGAAACGTCCTGCTTGAAATGCTGCGGGGCCGGCTTTTGCGACCGCCTTGCCATGCCGAAGGACCATGGCCCATCCGGCACCCAAGAAGCTTACCTTTACCGCCTTGCCTGCGCTGCTGCCGCAACAAAAATACCTTGTGGCAAGGGGGGTGAAGAAGGCGCGATGGCGGCGCCGGTCCTGTTCAGCGCTCAGTCGTCATCCGGCCAGCGCGGCGCCTTGGGAACATCCCGCCGTTCCGGCACATCACCCGCATCGACTGCATGCCATACCTTCAAGGCGTCCACGGTCGGCGCCACGTCGTGCACGCGCACCACGCGCGCTCCACGCTGCACGGCGATCATGGCGGCGGCTACCGAGCCGGCGGCACGTTCCGCCGGCAGCGTGTGGCCGGTGATCTCCCCGATCATCGATTTGCGTGACAGCCCTACATAAACGCCACTGCCCAGATCGGCGAAGCGTTCCAGGCGACGCAGCAGAGCCAGATTGTGTTCCAGCGTTTTGCCGAAGCCGAAACCCGGATCGACCATCACTTTGCGCCGGTCGATGCCGGCCAGCTCGCTGGCGAACAGCCGGTCTGTGAGAAAACGATGCACCTCGCCGACCACGTCGTCGTAATGCGGCGCGTCCTGCATGCTGCGCGGCTCGCCCTGCATGTGCATGAGGCATACCGGCACGCCCAATTCGGCGACCGCATCCAATGCTCCTTCGCGGCGCAATCCATACACATCGTTGATCATGCCGGCACCGGCTGCCACGGCCGCGCGCATCACTTCGGGCTTGGATGTATCCACGGCAATCGGCAGCGACGTGCGTGCGATGAGTTGTTCGATGACGGGAATGACGCGGCTCAATTCCTCATCCACCGATACGTCGGCTGCGCCCGGGCGGGTCGACTCGCCACCGACATCGAGCATGTCGGCGCCTTCTTGTGCGAGTTGCAGGCCATGCTCGACGGCAGCATCCAGCGTCGCGAACTGGCCGCCATCGGAAAACGAATCCGGCGTGATGTTGAGGATGCCGACGACACGGGGACGATCCAGCACCAGCGAACGACCGTTGCAATCGAGCACCGTGGCGAACGGGTCGATCATCATGCGTTCTGCTCCACCCCGCCCAACGCTCCCATGTACTGGCGGTAATAACGCAACTCATCGATCGAATCGCGAATATCCGACAATGCCGTATGCGCGGATTCCTTGCTGAAGCCGCGGCTGATGGTCGGTGCCCAGCGACGCGCCAGCTCCTTGAGCGTGGAAACGTCGAGATTGCGGTAATGGAAAAAGCGCTCGAGCTGCGGCATCTGGCGATGTAGGAACCGGCGATCCTGGCAGATCGAATTGCCGCACATCGGTGACCTGCCGGGCAGCAGCCACGCCTTGAGAAAATCCAGTGTCGCCTCCTCCGCCTCGGCATGCGTTGCGGAAGACATCGCCACCTGGTCCCACAAGCCGGAACGGCGATGCTGGTTGCGGTTCCAGGCATCCATCGCTTCCAGCCGCTCCAGCTCGTGGTGGATGGCGAATACAGGCCCCTCGGCCAGGATGATCAGATCCTTGTCGGTGACGATAGTGGCGATTTCTAGGATCGAATCGTTATCGGTATCCAGACCGGTCATTTCCAGGTCGATCCAGATGAGGTGGTCTTCGTTCGCTTGGCTCATGCGCCCTCCTAGGGGCCGCAGTCTAGCAAAGCGGGGCTCAGGAGATGAGGACGTGCAGCGCTGACCCATGCCTCAAGGGCTGCTTTCCAACCACGTGGATGTAGGCAGGGCCAAGCCCGGGACATGTGCTTATGGCGCATGCATGCCTGTTCGCGTTCCCTGTTCCGCATGCGCCGCTCCCCCTATCATTCCCGCATGCAGACTTTCTTCTGGCACGACTACGAAACTTTCGGCACCGATTCCAGACGGGACCGCCCCGTCCAATTTGCCGGCATTCGCACGACGCTGGAGCTGGAAGTCGTCGAGGAGCCGGTGATGTTTTTCGGCAAACCTTCGCATGAGATGCCTCCGAGCCCGGAATCGTGCCTGATCACCGGCATCCTTCCGCAGCAGGCCGAGCGCGAAGGTTTGATCGAGGCGGATTTCGCCTCCCGCGTACACGAGCAGCTTGCCGCGCCGGGTACCTGCGGCGTGGGCTACAACTCGCTGCGTTTTGACGATGAATTCACACGCCAGCTTCTGTATCGCAATTTTTTCGAGCCTTATGCGCGCGAATGGGAAAACGGCAATTCGCGCTGGGATTTGATCGACCTGGTGCGTATGTGCGCGGCGCTGCGACCGGAAGGCATCGTGTGGCCCACGCACGATGACGGCGCCCTCAGCTTCAAGCTGGAGCACCTGGCCAGCGCCAATCATCTGCAGCAGGCGCGCGCGCACGACGCGCTGTCGGACGTCGAGGCACTGATCGATCTGGCGCGACTCATCCGCGTGCGCCAGCCGCGTTTGTGGGAGTGGCATTTCAGCTTGCGTCGCAAGCAGCGCGTTTTCGAACTGCTCGACACCATCCACATGACACCGCTGGTGCACGTCTCGTCGCGTTATCCAGCCAGCCGTTGTTGCCTCGCGATCATTGCGCCGCTGGCGGTGCATCCTTCGCGGCCAGGCGAAATCATTGTCTATGACTTAAGCGAAGACCCGGCGAATTGGCTGGCATTGGATGCGGATGACATCGCCGATCGCATGTTTACCCCGCGCGCCGATTTGCCGGAGGGCGTTGAACGTGTTCCGCTTCGCACCGTGCATGCAAATCGCTCTCCCGCCTTGGCGCCGTTATCGACCCTGAAAGGCGTGGATACGCAGCGATTGCAGTTGGATGTGGACCGCTGCCTTGCGCACGCCGACACACTGCGCGCTGCAACGGATCTCGGCGACAAACTGCGCCGCATTTTCCAGCAGGCGGCGCAACTGCCGCCACCGGAAGATCCGGAGCTGGCTCTCTATAGCGGCTTTTTGCCGGATGCGGATAAACGCCTGCTGCGCGAGGTAAGAGCTACGCCGCCCGAACAGCTCGGCCAGCGTGGCTTCGACTTTCGCGATCCGCGCTATACGGAACTGCTGTTTCGCTATCGCGCACGCAACTGGCCGGAGACACTGACGCCGGACGAGCGCGCGCGATGGGAGGCTTTCCGCATCACCCGCCTCACGCGACCTACTCCGCTTACCACGCTCACTCTCTCGGATTACTTCGCCCACATTGCCCAGTTGCGCACCACGCCTCTGGCAAGCGATAAAGCCGCTTTGCTCGATCCACTGCAAGCCTGGGGCGAACAGCTCGCCACCGAGGCTGGCGTCATCGCCTGACAGGACCACTCGCAAACATGTCCCGTGCCTACTTTTCACCCGCTACCTTCCGCTTTTTGAAAGGGCTGGCCCGCAACAACAACCGCCAATGGTTTCTGGCGCATAAAGCCGATTACGAGCGCGACGTGCGCGATCCGTTCCTGCAACTGATCACGGACATGCAAGCGCCTCTGGCGAAAATCAGCGCGCACTATCGCGCCGATCCGCGCAAGAATGGCGGTTCGCTGTTTCGTGTTCACCGGGATACGCGCTTTTCCGGCGACAAGGATCCGTACAAACCCTGGGCAAGCGCACGCTTTTTCCATGAGCGCCGGCATGAGATTCCGGCGCCTTCGTTTTATGTACACATCCAGCCCGGCGATTGCTTCGTTGGCGGAGGCATGTGGCATCCAGAGGCGGATGCACTGAAACGGATTCGCGCTTTTCTGGCAGATAACCCCGCTGCCTGGAAGCGCGCCACCCAGAGCAAAGCATTTCGCGAACACTTTGGCTTCTGGGGCGAATCACTGACACGGCCGCCGCGCGGATTCGATGCGGATCACGAGTTGATCGACGATCTCAAACGCAAGGATTTCGCAGCAGGTGAACAGTTCGACGAAGCCTTGGCATGTTCGTCGGAATTGATGCCGTATATGGTGGCCAGTTACAAACGGCTCGCGCCGATGATCGATTATCTGTGCGCGTCGCAGGAGCTGGAGTTTTGAGTCGATGACTCTTTTACCGGCCATCGCCCCGGCGAAGGCCGGGACGATGGGATCTGGCGAAGTTTTATCGTGACAGAGATGGCAAGATGGCGAAGCACAGGCGGCCCTCAAGCTTCAGGGCTGGTCGAAAGCCATCTTGCCCTGTAATACAAAACCAGGCTCCAGCCTGTCCAGCACCCCAAAACGCTTCCCCCTCGCAAGCGTGGCCGCATCAACATTCGTGTTGCTGCACGCACGATTGCTCCTCCCCTCACCTTCTCCTCGCCAGGGAGAGAGGGAGAAAGAACGCATTACGCCTCGGGACGCATATAGGGAAACAGCAGCACATCACGAATGGATGAGGAGTCGGTAAGCAGCATCACCAGGCGATCGATGCCGATGCCCAGACCGCCGGTCGGCGGCAAACCGACTTCCAGTGCACGGATGTAATCCGCATCGAAGTGCATCGCTTCGTCATCACCGGATTCTTTTGCATCGACCTGCGCCTGGAAGCGCGCGGCCTGGTCTTCCGGGTCGTTCAATTCGGAGAAGCCGTTGGCAATTTCCTTGCCGTTGATGAACAGCTCGAAGCGATCGGTGATGCCCTTGTCTGTATCGTTCTCGCGCGCCAGCGGCGACACTTCCACCGGATGATCGATGATGAACGTGGGTTGCACCAAGGTGTGCTCCACCGTCTTCTCGAAAATCTCCAGCAGCAGCTTGCCCCAACCGTAACCCGGCTTGACCTGCACGCCGAGGCGTTTGGCGTGGGCCGCCATCGCCTCGCGATCGCGCAACTCTTCGCGCTTGATCTCGGGATTCAGTTCCAGCACGGCGTCTTCCATGCGCCAGCGGCGGAAAGCCGGGCCGACATCGATGTCCGCGCCTTCCCAGTTCAGCTTCGTGGTGCCGAGCACTTGCGCCGCCGTATCGCGGATCACCGCTTCGGTAAGATCCATGATCTCATGATAGGTAGCGTAAGCCTGATACAACTCCAGCATGGTGAACTCAGGATTGTGTCGCGTGGACACGCCCTCGTTGCGGAAGTTGCGGTTGATTTCATAGACGCGGTCGAAGCCACCTACCACCAGGCGCTTCAGGTACAGCTCCGGTGCTACGCGCAGGTACAGGTCGATATCCAGTGCATTGTGATGCGTGATGAACGGACGCGCCGTGGCGCCGCCCGGGATCACGTGCATCATCGGTGTTTCCACTTCCATGAAACGGCGCGGCTCGGATTCCAGCCACTTGCGCATGTAGCCAATGATCTTGGAGCGCAGCATGAAGGTGCGGCGCGCTTCTTCGGTCACGATCAAATCGACGTAGCGCTGGCGATAGCGCTGTTCCACATCCGCGAGGCCGTGCCACTTATCCGGCAACGGGCGCAGGCTTTTGGTCAGCAGGCGCAAACGATCAAGCTTCACCGACAGCTCGCCGGTCTTGGTACGCATCAGCACGCCTTCGGCGCCGACGACGTCACCCACGTCCCAGCTCTTGAACGCTTCGTAGGTGGCTTCGCCCACCGTGCCCTGATGCACAAAAAGCTGGATGCGCCCAGTGAAATCCTGCAACTGTACGAAGCTCACCTTGCCCTGCACGCGCTTGAGCACGATGCGGCCGCCCACTTTCACACGACGCGCAGCCGCCTCGATGGCTTCGGCGGTATGGACGTCTTTATCGGCAAACTCGGTTTGCAAGTCGCCCGCAAAGCTATCGACTTTGAAATCGTTCGGGAACGCGATGCCTTGTGTGCGCAGCGCTTTCAGTTTTTCGCGACGCTCGGCGATCAGCTTGTTCTCGTCGACGATCGGATTGTCGGTAGGTTCACTCATGGAGATTCCATTTATGGTCGGCGCTCGCGCCGACGGTCGAACGCTTATTTATGTCGTGCTTGATTGCCGGGCAACGTCGGAAGGCGTTCCTTCAACCTGTCGCTGCTCGTCAATCGCCCTTATGAAACACCTGCTTGACTGCGTGCTTGGTGGCATCCCAACCTTCACGCGCGCCATGTGCAATGCCGTGGCCGGCTTCCTTCGCACCGTGTCCGATGCCCGTCCCAGCTTCTTTCGCGCCGTGCCCGATCGATCGGGCCACATGTGCGGTCGCGTGTCCGACGTCGCGGGCACCGTTGCCGATGTCATGCCCGGCGTCTTTCGCATCCTGCTTGACGTCCTGGCCGAAGGTGCCAGGCTGCGCTTTCACCGTATGGCTGAACGCCGCTAGCGCGACGCACGCGAACAGCATTCCGCAACATTTCTTGCCATGCATGGTAGGACTCTCCCATCAGCAGCCGGGCCTATTCATCATCAGGCATCGAGGCGTTTGGCGCCGGCATCCAGGCCCGCCTTCAGGCTCGCCTCGACGAATTCGTCCAGATCGCCATCCAGTACTTTCTGCGTATCGGTGCGCTCAATGCCAGTGCGCAGATCCTTGATGCGGCTCTGGTCCAACACGTAGTTGCGGATCTGGCTGCCCCAGCCGATATCCGACTTGGTGGCCTCTACCGCATCCTTCTCGGCATTGCGCTTCTGCATCTCCAGTTCGTACAGCTTGGCGGCCAGCATTTTCATCGCGCGATCGCGGTTGGCATGCTGGCTGCGTTCGGTCTGGCAGGCCACCACCACGCCGGTCGGCACGTGGGTAATACGCACGGCCGATTCGGTCTTGTTGACGTGCTGACCACCCGCGCCGGACGAGCGGTAGACGTCCGTTTTCAGGTCGGCCGGGTTGATCTCGATATCGATGTCGTCATCGACTTCCGGCGATACGAACACCGACGTGAAACTGGTGTGCCGGCGGTTGTCGGAGTCGAACGGGCTCTTGCGTACCAGCCGATGCACGCCGATTTCGGTCTTCAGCCAACCATAGGCATAGTCGCCCTCGACGCGGAAGGTGGCGGATTTGATACCGGCGACGTCGCCCGCACTCACTTCCATCAACTCGGTTTTCCAGCCGCGCCACTCGCACCAGCGCAAATACATGCGCAGCAACATTTCGGCCCAGTCTTGCGCTTCGGTACCGCCGGCGCCGGCCTGGATGTCGACGAAGGCGTTGGCCGCATCCATCTTGCCGGAGAACATGCGCTGGAATTCCAGCTTGCTCACGTTCGCCTCAAGTTTGGCGACATCGTTCTGTACGGACTGCACGGTGGCATCGTCGCCATCCGCCGCCGCCATCTCCACGAGCTCGCCGGCGTCGGCCAGGCCGGAAGTGATGTGATCGATGCCGCTGACGATGGTGTCGAGACGGGCGCGCTCGCGGCCCAATTCCTGCGCACGCGGCGGATCATCCCAGACGGTGGGGCTTTCCAGCTCGCGGCTTACTTCTTCCAGGCGCTCGCGCTTGGTGTCGTAGTCAAAGATACCCCCTAAGCGACTCGATGCGGCCTTTGAGGTCCGCGATCTGCGCAAGGATCGGATTGGTTTCGATCATGTTGGGTTGAACCTGGTGGGATGGCGCCCGGAGGGGCGCGAGTTAAACAACTATCGTAGCAAACCACGGGCGCCAGAGCCCAGTTCATCGCGCTGATCGATGCCCGGAGGCATGGCTGGCATAAGTCGCCGGAACGCCTCAGTGTGAACCCGCATAATGCCAGCCGGGCGCCGGGCCGGTTCGAGAGAAGGCCGTTCGACAGGCAACCGGATGCTGTCTACTGCCGTAGCCTTTTCTGCATCGCTGATTGCGCGGGGTCTGGGCATCACCCTGCGGTTTCTCTCCATGCAGCGAACTCAAGCTGGACAACTCCTCGAATTCGACTGCCGGCCTGTTGCCACATGGCCATCTTCAATGACCTAAACCCGTAACGAAGGGATGCCTGAAAAACCCTTGCACCCCTCCGGCCGCCTGAAACACACCTTCACTCAACAACCGCCTCCAAGGCATGCGTATGCACGCCAAGCACCGCACGCCCCGATGGATCGGCCATTGCCGCAAAGGCCGGATCCCAGGCCAACGCCGCCGGCGACGAACAGGCGATCGATTTGCCGCCCGGCACGGTGGCCGCGCAGGCTTCGCCAGGAAAATATTTTTCGAAGATGCGTCGATACAGATAAGCCTCCTTGGTCGTCGGCGTATTGAACGGATAGCGTGCCGCTGCGGCGGCAAATTCCCGATCGCTGACCGCTTGTTCGGCGTGGGCTTTCAGGCCGTCGATCCAGCCATAGCCGACGCCGTCGCTGAACTGCTCTTTCTGACGCCACAGGATCGATTCCGGCAACGCACCCGCAAAAGCCTCGCGCAATACCGCTTTCTCGATGCGCCCGTTGCCCGCCATTTTGTGCGCGGCGTCCATGCCCATGGCGACTTCCATGAATTCCAGATCGAGGAACGGAACGCGCGCCTCCACGCCCCACGCCATCATCGATTTGTTCGCACGCAGGCAGTCGTAGCTGTGCAGTGCATCTAGCTTGCGCACGGTTTCCTCGTGGAAGGCTTCCGCCGAGGGTGCTTTATGAAAGTACAGATAGCCGCCGAAGATTTCGTCCGAGCCTTCGCCCGACAACACCATCTTCACGCCCATGGCCTTGATCCGCCGCGCCAATAGATACATCGGCGTCGACGCGCGAATCGTCGTGACGTCGTAGGTTTCAATATGGCGAATGACTTCCGGCAGTGCATCCAGTCCTTCCCAGAAGGTGTAGACGAATCCGTGATGCACAGTCCCCAATGCTTCCGCCACCACTTTCGCTGCTGCCAAGTCCGGCGAGCCTTCCAGCCCAATAGCGAAAGAATGCAGGCGCGGCCACCATGCCTCGCTGCGATCGTCATCTTCCACACGCTCGCGCGCATAGCGCGCAGCGCACGCGGCTACCAGCGAGGAATCCAGGCCACCGGACAACAACACACCGTAAGGCACATCCGTCATCAGCTGGCGATGCACCGCCTGCTCGAACGCCTGGCGCAATTCGCCAGGACCGGGTGCATGGTCTTTCGTCACCGCGTAATCGCGCCACGGACGATGGTAATAACGCTTCAGTTCACCGCTCGCACTGTCATACACATGACCCGGCGGAAACGGAGCGACGTCCGCGCAAACTCCCACCAGCGCCTTCATCTCCGAGGCCACACAAAGCCGGCCCTGCATGTCATGCCCCCAGTACAGCGGGCATACGCCGATCGGATCGCGCGCAATCAGATAGCGTTGCTCGTGGCCGTCCCACAGTGCGAACGCGAAAATACCGTTGAGCCTGCCGAGGAAGTCCACGCCCTCTTCCTGATAAAGCGCATTGATAACCTCGCAATCCGAGCCTGTCGTGAAGTCATAGCGGCTGCTCGCGCGCAGTTCGCGATGGTTGTAGATCTCGCCATTCACGGCCAAGGCCAGGCGACCGTCGCGGGAACGCAACGGTTGCGCACCGCTGGCCGGATCCACGATGGCAAGACGTTCATGCACCAGGATCACGCCAGCATCCACAAACACGCCACTCCAGTCCGGGCCACGGTGACGCTGGCGCTGGGACAACTCCAGCGCCAGCAGACGTAACGCAGCCAGGTCATCACCCGGCTGAAGATCGAACATTCCAAAGATGGCGCACATGACTTGATTCCCTTTGCTGGCTCGTGAAACCGCGAAAACAAAAGGGCCCGCACTTGGCGGGCCCTTTTGCGTGTGTCGTTTGCTGCTTTCGTCTACACGCCGGCCCGTCCGCGATGGCGGTTATTATTATTGACGTTGTTATTCAGGCCATTGGCGGCCACAGCCGACCGCACCGCATAGGCGGTGTCGAAAACGAACAGGCTGTCGGCACGGGTGTTCATGGCATGGACTTCAACATAAGCATGCGCCGCTTGCAAGATGTAACAGGCCTGATACATCCCATTGCCATATGCCTCGATCCAGAACCATGCGTGCCCGCATCTGGCAGCCTAAAAAGGCTGGGCCACCCAGCGTATGGCTTCGTCGAGCGCTTCATTGCCGAACAGGCGGAAATGGCTGGGCATGGCAAAACCGAACATGCTTGCCATGACACGTATCCAACCCACGTCGGTCACGAGCGCCGTCCTCTCCCATCCAGAGATATGCCGGAATCCCAGCTTGACGTCGTCCCACATGGCCCCGGGGGCAAACCCCGTAAAGTCGTCGCCCACATGCACTACCAGGCGCAGCTTTTGATTGAGCGCAAACGCCGCCTCGATGTCCGGCACCATCACGCTCTCGTAATCGTTGGCGGTGACCAGCCCATGCATGCGGAAGCCAAGGATGCCGGCGGGAAGATTGGGTATGAGTTCGATCATGGAAAACCACCTGGCTGCTGTGTGAATTATCCAAGCGCGATCATCGCGCCAAAGCAAGCAAAAGCATGTCAAGAAGTGTGAATCGGTCCGTTGATCCGGATCAATCAACCCGCACATGAACTCCTTCTTCAGCCGATAACCTACGCCGAAATACACAATTCGTCGCGACTCATCGTCATTTGCGTATCGGACTGCCAGGACGCTCCGTGTAAACCTTGCTGGCTGTCACTTTCTGCGTGCTCTTGTCCGTTTGGATTTTCACCCGCTCCGCGGCGGTATTGACCATGGTTTTGAAGGTTTCGCGCGCCGTTGTCTGCTCTTTGCTTGACTTGCTACCGAACATACCACCGGACACATTGCCCGCCGACAATGGGAACGACATGCGATCGAGGGTGCCAGAACCGGCTGCTACCACTGTGCGTACAAGCGGAGTAAACACTCCCTTCGATTTTGTCCGTGATGCATAGTTGACGCCCTCCTTCACCCAATTGGCAGCACGCTCTCGATCGGCGTGACTATGGGCGCTGCCGCCTTGCTGCACCTTCGGGATGCCTTTGCGGGTTGGATGTTGCTGACCAAAGATCGATCCACCTTCACTTACCGGTGCGACAACATGTTCTGTCTTCATTCGCATGGCCGACTGCACACGCAAGAAAGCCTTTTGAAATTTTAGCGCGTCACCGGATTTATCCTTGCTGATCGCGGATGAAAAGCCGCTGTGAAATGACGCAGTCGTCTGCGACTGCGTCGCCTCATCCAGACCGGGTTCAATGGCCCGGAAAGCTTTGCCCGTTACGTTCTTTCCCGTAAGCAGACCTTCCACACGCTTGGCGTGGTTCGAAGGAAGCAGGCTTTTATTCTGCTTCTCCAACTCACCAGCAAGACTTTCCATCTTAATGATGGATTTCGCGCGCTTTGTGTCCGAGAGCGCTACGAAGCGCTTGCCCATAGAGGCACCAAAACGCTGTGCGTCGGATTGAATTTGCTTGTGCGTAGGCGGGGCCGCCAACTTGCGGCGCTTGAACTTGTTGCTGCTCTGCGCGGCAAGCTCCTGCCCTTTGCCAATCGGAACCGCCAAATCCTTGGAGGGCTTACTGATGCTTGGCTTGAAGGCAGCACTATGCGTGCGCTTCTTGCTCGTCGTGCTCATTGCCGTTCGTCCTTCAACGCAATGGATGAATTCAACTCGGCCAGTACCGTTGCCAGCCGCGCATGCGACGCCAGCTCTTCGTCCGGCCCATGGACAAAGAACACCAGATCCTCGTCGGGAGGTACGGCGCTAACGCCGAGACGCCGAAAACCCACGTTCTCCAATGCTTCGATGGAACGTGCGTTCTCTTGGTACGCGGAAGTAAACAGCCAGCGCATACCTTGGCTTCCTGCCTGCCGGAACAGCAGGCGAGCCGCCCGCCTGCCATAACCGTTACCCTGATACTCGTTACCGATCCAAAAGTAGAAATAGCCGGCATCGCGCCAAGAGTGACAACTCACCACTCCGATGAAACCTACATCGACATGCATCACTGCGTACGTTGCGCGCCGGGGATCCTGCTCTTGCATAGCCATCCACGCGCATACGTCGTCCACGGTATCCAGCTCCGGAAGACGCGTGAGCACGCCTATCTGAGGATCGGCATAATTGGCATGGAATGCTTGCGCATGTTCAAGCCCCAACGGCTCGATGGAAAGATCGCCGTCACATGCACAAGCTGAGTCGTACCAATCAAGGGTTTGCCAGCGATGCGCTCGCGCCATCCACTCCTGCCTGAAAGCGTTCGCTTCGCAATCATCGTCCGGCAAACGGGATAGATAGCTCCCCGCACGTTCCGAACGACCGCCCAGCCACTCGCAAAAGGCGAGGCAAAAATGATTGGAATCGGCCTCGAACACAGATCGCGCCAAACTTAGATAACCCCAGCGCGCGGCAAGAACGCCCAGGCGATGCCGGAACGGCAAATCGCAAGATCCTCGCGAGCAGCGGCTCCATACTTGTGCCAACGCCTGCCGCCAACTCATCTGTTCTGCATTCGCCAGCACAGGAGGTGCCTCGGCCCACTCCTCCAGCACATGGCGCAATACCTCCGCGTCGTAGTCCGTGGAGTGAAGCAGCGCAAGGTATGAGGCTGCGGGTGTCCCAGTGGGCCATTCATGCGCCAGGTCGATGCAGCGAAAAGCCATATCAGGATGCGCGCCATCCAACACACGTGAAACCGTGGCGGCGTTGCTCTCGCTAATGGCCTGTGTTGCATCCCCCAAGATCGCCTGCGTCACCACTCCATATTCGGCCATCTGCCGCTGATACACCCATTCCCCGTTCAGCGACGCGTCGAGCGCAAACGCATGAAAGTTGATGCACGCCCTGGCACCTTCCGCTCCATCATCCGAATAAGGAGAAAGGGCGCCCAATCGGATATCGCTCTCCCTGATTATCCCGCGATCTGCAGCCAACCACAGAAAATGTCCGTCGCTGGCCTTACGCAAGTTCTGCAGCATATCCAAACCAACCATGGGCAACTGCACGCTCGCGCTGGTCAATGTGCGTTGATATCGCCGCCTCAATACCGCGGGTACGGAAACCTCGTTGTCCATCGGCGACCAGACATAGTTAAATGTCTGCGGCGAGTCGAACTTGACTCGTCCCTCCAGCCACTGGCCATAGTGCACCGCACGCAAAGCACATGACATCGTGCGCAGGTAACCGTAGGTGACCAGCACTACCGGGGAATACGAATCCTCCTGCATGACAGGGTCGTTTCCGTCCCACGGAGAATCCGCGGTGACCATCAACTCCGGTGCGTCCGTCAAACCGGCTTCGATTAACCAACCTTCAATATCCGTGCCGGGAGCGACACAGGCCACATAACGGAATTGCCATCCCGATACAGCAAACTCGCTCCATGCCTGACGCAGTGCGTGCAACATTAATGCGGTGAAATGGCCATCACCGGCAACCATGTCCCACACCAACAGCGGATGCCCGGCAGCCACGACACCCTTGGCCTGCCAGGACCGCCAACACATCACCATCGCCGAGGCCCAGCCTCGGGCGACGAGCGGCGCGGGAGGCAATCTTGCAATACCACCCGCAAGGTATTGCTTGAAGAACGTTTCATAATCGATCTCGATACCGATCCCCTTGACCACCGAGTCGTGGGGTACATCGGTGAAACAGCTCTCAGCCACGGCCATGATTCACCCTCCGAACACTTCAGAAGCCAACACCATCGTGACTTGACGACTCGCGCGCTCCGCATCAAAACGAAAGCAAGAGCGCCGGTCCTCTCGTCATTTATTGGTCGGCTTCATCCACTCCAGCCTGAATGCCAAGCAATTCGAATACGTTGATTTGCGCGTTCGACTTCATGAAAATTTCCTGATAAAGCTCGGCCGTATTCAATGCGCCCCAACGCACGGCCCGGCGCAGCAGATAAGGCACCGGGCTGTGCGGCTCGATTTGCATCAGGAACTCCGCAATCTCGGCTAAGGCCTGATAAGCACGATCGCGGTCGCTGAAAGCCCCGGACGTATCGCTACCGGGCTGACCACTATCGAGCTCTTCCGACACTGCCACACCCGAAGCCGGCGCTGCCTCGGCTTCCGTCGGGCCGGATGGCATCTCAAGCGGCTCCCCGCGGCGCGTTATCTCGCTGCGTAACGGCGACTGGGCACGCGCCAGGAAATCATCGAGCTTACTGAGCGACGGAGCTTCGCCGCCGAGGTGATGGCGCAACGACACCTCGAACTCGGCGACGGACGTTCGCCCGGCGACCAAGGTTGCATAACTCATACGCAAATGGTCGATCGGAATGGTGCCCAAAAAGTCGCGCAGCTGATCGAGGCTTGCGGCCTCCTGCGCTTCTTCCGGCAACTTCCCATGTACCGCCTGCAAGCGTTCGTAATGATGCGCAAGCTCCCATTGCGACCAACTCGCCACATGCTCGCCATCGTCCACCAGCGGAACGAGTGACAACGCCGGTGTCAGCTTCTCGTTGAGCCAGCGCACGATATTGATGCGTGCGTCGAAATCACCGTGATCGCCTTGCGGGTGCAATGTTTCCCACCAGTGATCGCACAGACCACGCAGCAAGGTGATGCATGGCGCGACCGCAGCGAAACCACGCTGATGGATTTCCGCCTCCAGCAGCCACGCAGCAAGCTGCAGATCCTTGGCGCTGCCACTCAGCACGCTGGCGATCAGCGAGGACGTTTTGGGCCAGTTCGCACGCTTGAGCTCTACTGCCCACGATCCCATCGGCAAGGTCGCATCGTCACTGCGGCGTGCCTGCTCCACCATGCGGTACACCATCGTGCCACGCACCGGCAAACCGGTGGGATGGCTGCCATCCAGAGGCATCAACAGCCGCTCCAGCGAAACGCCGAGGTGGTGTTCGAAATAGCCGCCATCGTCCCATGGCGCCGCTGCGAGCCCCGGCAGGTCTTCGTGGGATGACATGGGTGCGGATGCGTTCATCGACATAGCTCCTGAGTCGCGATCACCACAGCACCGGGGCGGCGCGCGGGAATGCAGGTACGGTTAGCGGGACGACGGCTTTGCTCGACGGATCGACGGACGACAGCGTCATCGTGAGATACAACTGCGCCTTCTCAGTAGGCCGTTGCCCATTGGACGCGGCAGGTCCGGCCAACACCGGCAGTTGGAACCGCAACAACTGTTGATTCGGATTCAGTGCATCCGTCGAGGTGGTACCCGACCTGTGTTGGTCCAGCAGGCGCAGCAATGCCCACGCGCCACCGGCCTGATACTCGGCTTGATAGCCGTTGACGGTGAGATCGGGCTGGCTGGCATCGGGCAACGGCGTGTAGCGCGATAAATCAGCCCATTGCAGATCCAGCGAGACCGGCTGGCCAATACCCCACGAAAGTGGCGTCGCATGGCCCGGCCACGACACTGCGTTGTCACCGGCATGCAGCGTCCACGCAATCAACTGATTACTGATGGGCGAACTCGCCGGCAATGCGCGGAACCCGACATCGACCGTGAACGGCGCGCTTTGCGGCGTGGCCAGCAAATTACCTGCAAAGAAGGCCTCCGCCGTATCAAGCTGGCCGATGAATGCCTTCATTTGCGCAGCCTTGCCGCCCGTGGCGGTCTTCAGCCACGTTTCGAGTTCGGGCTTTTCCTTGTCGTAATAAACAAAGAATGCCTTCACCACGGCAGGGGACACATCGCTGGAATCAGCCGGACCAAAGGGATAATGGCCGGCAAGCTGGCTGTTGAACAGCATGCCGATACGAATGTAATGCAGATTCGAATCCGCCTCGCCACTGCCGGCGCACGCCGCCTTGGCCATCTGCAGCACACCCAGGCGACGATCCGAAAACAAATCATTATCCGGCGCCGGCGACGCGTAGCTGTTGAGAAGGCCGTTGCAGTTCGCGTAACTCATCGCAGACAGCTGCTTGAGGAAAAAATCATTGAGCTGCGCGACCTGCCCGGCCGGATCGGCAAACTGCACCGCCCGATTGAGCTCGTCGATGGTCTTGCCCCAGTAGTCGTCGGTCTGCGTGTTCAACCGATGGCTGTTATTGACACCCGTCGTTTGCTTCAACAGCGTGACGAACGGTGCCGCATAACCGGCGAGCACTTGCACGCGCATAAGCTGGCGATCCAGATATGCCTGCAGCACCGGGGTCGTACCCAGATCGAAAATCGTGCCGGCATCGTCGGTCGCTCCCTGTTGCACCGGTGGATCGTAGAGATGGCTGGAGGACGCCAGATCCGACACGTTCAACAACGCACTGGATGCATAGTTCTGCGCGCATTGACCTACTTCATTGGCCAGCTCGTCAAAACCGAACTGGCGGATTTGCCGCAACGACTGCACCAGCGGCCCGACCGCTGCCGATGCGTTCGCGCTTTCCGAGGAAAGCTGACGATCGAGCTGCGAGGTGGCATCCAGCCCGGCATCCAACGCCTCGCTCAGACGAATGCGTTGATTGCGTGCCAAGGCGTCCTGCAAGGCATAGCCAAGTTGAAGGCGCGCGAGCTTGTCATACAGTGGATCGTCGGTCTGCAAGGCATCGGCTGGAAGATTTTGCTGGCCGACAAAGACCTGGTATTGGCGCAAATCAGCCAGCACTGAATCAAAGGTGCTGGCGCGCCATCCACCCGCGGCACCGTTGCAGCTATAGGTTTGGGGCGACTCGATGCTCATGAAGCTGACATCGGCCAAGGCTTTCAGCCCGGTCGCCTCGCCATTGGGGGCCGGACCACCTCCAGCCGGTTTGGCGCCCGGCGTATTGCTGAGATACGGCGTCAGCACCGACGCCCGCAAGCTATCTTCCGCAGGCTGATAGCACTGCGCGGTGCTGAAATACTGCAAGGTGTTTTCCAGGTCCGGACTGTAGTGATGGTCGTGGACCAAGATGGTGATGCCCGGTTTGATCTCGTTGCTCATCTGCACGCAGAGATTGTCGTCGGCGGTCGACAACAACCACTCGCTGCGAACCCAGCCCAGCCAATCGTTGAAGTTACGCAAAGGCGGCAGCAGCGGCGGCTTGCCCTGCTGCAAGGTCGCCAGCAAGGTCACACCGGAACCCGCGCTGCGCAGCAGATCGTCCCTGGCCTGCTTCGCCATGCGATCGAACTGTTGCGAGAGCCGTTCGTGCAATGCGTCCGAGATGTATGGCACATCATCGAACGTGGCCGGGATCAACGCGTCGGACAAGGCGCTGTCTGCCTTCAGCGCGTCCGAGGGCAACTTGGCGCCGTAGACGTATTCGCACAGTGCCGCGAATTCCTGCAGCAATTTGCGCCGCTCCGCCTGCAATCCCGGCTGCGCTATGGCGGCGAAACGGTTGAGGTTTTTTTCCAGTGCGTCCAGATCCGCCAATTGCTGTTTCAACTGCGCCTGGTCGCTGGCATAGGCCGCGCCGGGCGACGACTGCGGAGCGACGCTCAAGCTCGCCACGCCGAGCGCTGCGATGCGCTGCTGCAATTTGCAGGCAATCGAGGGAAATACCACGCTCTCCAACGCATTCTTCGACACTACGTCCGTGATGCCGTGATGGATGCGCCGATCGACCCAGGACAAGGGAATGGCGAGATAACTGGTGTTCTGATCCAGCGCGGCAACCTGCGTGATGAGCCGGTAAACACGCCCCTGATCGAGGCAACTATGCTGACTCAGCGTGCGGCTGCTGATGCCGATGTCGATGATGGTATCGCGCAGCGCGGCGGCATGCTTGTTCACCTGGGTGGCTGACCACGGTAGTGCGACAGCTAACGACGCAGCACCTGCCACAAGCCCGATCTGCAGGCGGCGTATCAGCCGATTGCGCGCGAGCAGGCCCTTCTGGGTGCGTTGTGCCAGGCGTTGCTCCGCAAACACTTTGTCGCGCAATAATCCCGCTACAAACGCGATATCCTTGCGCGGTGCTTTATCGGCATCCGGGTTTGCCTTGGCGCCTATCACGCCGGTGAAATACACGCCGCGGCAAAACGCACGCGTTTCATAGACGTTGGGCTTGAATACGATGCTCAGGAAGTTGCGCACCGGCACCTGCAACGTGCGCATGTATTGCGGAAACAGGAAGAAGTCGTCGACCTGCTGGATCTCGTCCTTGCTGGTAGCGGCCTCCAGCACCAGCGCGCGCAAACCTTCAATAACCTTGCTGAAAGCCTTGTCGACCCACTCAGCCGGCAAGCCGTTGTCGTCGATGCTGGGACTCGACCACCCCGCCATCTGTGTGCACAGGCCAGGGTTCTGCGCGTTCCAGAATGCGTTGAACCCCTGCACGGCATCGCACTGGCTGATTACCACGTAAACCGGCAGCGCATACGCGAATGCATCCTGCAGTTCATGCAAGCGTGTAAAGGCGTGACGCCCCAAGGCGGCCAGCTCTACCTCGGTGGCGGCCAGCAATCGCGCGGCGGATACCACCCATACGATGCCGTCCAGCGCACGGTCTGGACGCAGGCTATCGATATCGCCAAGCAAGGCCGGCCATCGCGGGTCTGCCTTGCCCACCGGCTCGCCGATCGACGCCTTCGGATCGATCAGGATGCCTTTTTCCAGGAAATGCCAGTCGGAAGCGGGCGCCGCTTTGCGCAAATACGCCTCCTGTTTCGCATCGCGCCGTTGCAACATGCGCAACAGTTCTTCGGGAATGGATGCAGCGATACTGCTTTTGCCATCCCCCGGAAACCCCATCAGCAATAGCCAGGAACTGCGATAACGCCAGTCTTTGCGTGCCAGGACATAGCGCACGCCACGATCCAATGTCTGGTAAGCGCTCCGTACCGCATCGCGCAGATTGACCCATCGCCAACGCTTGGCCGGTGCCGCCGCGGCGGCCGATGCCGGCGTCGCCTTGGCCTGACGCGCGCGCCATAGCAGCCACAGCAGCGCCGCGAAAACGACCAGTGCGAGCACGAGAACGATGGCGAAAGCAGACACCATGGCGTGCTATGTCCTCGCTCGATCGTGCCGATGCCGACTCATGCCGCACCGCCGATGGCACCGAGCAGCGACCAGGTGAGCAGCAGCCATACCACCGACGACACGATCAGGTAGGCGATCGCGCCATAAGCCACCGCGCGCAACCACGGAGCCAGGGCCACGCGCGTATTGTCCCGATCAGATACCACCGTGTACTCATAAGCCTGCGGAAACATCTGTTCCTGTGCGCCACCCAGCTTGTGCCCGCTCGCCAAGGGATAGAGTTTGTTGCGGTAGTCGCGCAGCGCATCGGCACGCCCTCGATACATGCCCTGGAAACCCAGTTGCAGGGCCAGCAAAAGCACCGCGGCAAAATCGCTGTCCAGCTGGGTACGATCGCGCGTATCGATCAACTGCTGCACATAGTCGAAGAAACGGCGTCCGGCGATGCGGGTGCGAAAGATGGCGTATTCCAGCAAGTGCTCCGGCCAATGCTCCGCCGCCGGCCAGGGCAGGTTGAGGATGAAAATCTCGTCGGCGAGCACCAGCATCACGTAACGCGTGCGCCGGAACGCCTCCTCTTCCGCGTCGGAGGTGATAGTGATTTTGCGCGTCTGCCGATCGAGCACCTCCAGCAGGCGCTTGGACACCCGTTCGGCCAGCTCGTGTGCATCCACTTGCACATGCGGCGCTTCGGGCTGTAACAAGCGCACCAGTTCGCCCTTGTCCGACGCCAGCTTGATGCGCGCCACTTCCTCGTAGAAGCGAGCAAAGTAGCTCAACAGCGAGGTGCGGCCGGCGTCGACGGAAGGCATCGCTCACTCCGTTCCGTTGCGGTTGGCGCGTGACGGATTGCGCGGCAGGTACAGCGTGATCGCAGCAGGCACGTTGTCGTCAGGCTCGCCGAGAATCACCAGGGTGCGCGCCTCGGCGATCAGCGGACGCGAGGTATCGGCACTCACATCGATGCTGCCATTGCTGACTTCGTAGACGTATGCACCGGGCCGCAAATTCAGCGCCGTAACGGTGGTTGCGCTGGCCGGTTTCACGCGCGCACCCGGAAAACGCCGGCGCACCAGTACATAGATCAACTCTTCGGTCGCGATATGGGCGCTATCCAGCCAGCGGCCCAGCGTGGCGCCATCCTGCCCGGCACGCGGCGTCAGCTCGATCAGCAAGCTATCGGTGGAAATGCCCTGCGGAAGCAGGCAACGGAAACCGGACGCGCCCACTTGCTCGAAATCGAGGATGGTGTAATCCGCGTTCAGCCGGTCCAGCTGATCACGCACATAATCGATGGCAAGCTGGAACTGCGGCATGCATTGGTTGTGCTCGTAGGTTTTCATCGCAGGCGGCTGCGGTGCACCCGGCGTTGCCGCGACAAATCCCACCAGTTCCGATAGCGCCACATAAAGATGATAAGGATGCGCCACGCCCGATTGCAGCAGCACATCGAAGCGAGGCAAACCCATCACGAGATGACGTGCAGCGATGATCTGTGCATTGGCGCCATTGTCGTAACGCGGCTCGCCGCGTTCATCCGCGCGGATACCGAGCAGTTCGCGGTATTTCTTCCATAGCGCCTCGGACAGATCTTTCAACATGCGTTGCAATGAGGCATCGCCCTGAAAGCCCGAGGCATCCACGCGCAACATCGGCGGGTGGTAGTCGGTGAGATGCACGCCGCGCGAATCGCCACGCAATTCCAGCAGCGGAAACGAGCAGTAGCATTTGGCGACCGAGCTGCCCGCCACCAGGCTCATCTTGGGGCGCAGCCGGTCAATGGGAATGTCATCCTTGCCGGTGTTTTCGTCGGCTTCCAGATTGCCGCGCTCGGTGGTGTAACGCTGCATATCGCCGATATTGCTGGCAGCCCCCTTGCCGCGGATCGGTACGCGCAACTGCACCAGCACACGCGGCTCGGCCGTCCAATCGTGCTTGGACAGATCGAGCGACAGCTCCTGCGGCAGAAAATGGCCGGGATAATCGATCAGTAGTCCATCGTTCATCACGCAGCGAAGGCGTTCGAAGACCACCCTGCCCTTGATCAGTTCGGTGGCGCTCACCGCCAGATCCAACACGCCCCAGCAAAATGGCTGCAGCACCGACATCTGGTAGTGCAGCATGGTGCTCCAATAGATGTCGTTCTGCTGGAAGTGCTGCGGCGACAGCAGCATGCCTTCGGACCACGAGATGGCCTCGGGCAGCAAGGGCGAGTTGTCGACGATGGCGCTCATGATTCGGGCCTACTGTTCGGTGATGGTGATTTGCGTGGGTGCCAGCCAGATCACGGCATGACGGAAAAGGGTGATATCGCTGCGCGCCTGGCCGCCGGGTGCGAGATAGTTGGCGAATGCATACACGGCGATGGCATCGCCCGCGCGCTTGGGCAGCTTGACGGGATCGACCACCGTCGCCGGCGGCACTTGCAGCGACACCACGTCAACGGTCTTGCCCAGCGCGTTCTGCAGCGACGTCTTCTGCGCAAACCACTCCGGCCCGGTCTTGGGCAACATCGCCGTGCTGCTCTTGTCGTAGACGAACACCAGGTCCAACGCCGTGGCGGAATTGAGATTGGCGCCCGGCGGTGCCGCCACGCGCAGGCTTTTGATGCTCGTGGTGGGCGTATGCCATGGCATCAGACTGGAAATCGCGCTGCAACCGGCAAGCATCAGCCATGCGCAGGTCAGCGCCACGTAGCAAGCGAAGCGGGCAAGTGATGTACGCATCAACTGAACACCATCACAGTGACCTGGGCCGGTGTCAGCGAAATGCCCGGTGCATTCGGCAGCAATCCGTTCTGTCCCACCAGGCCGAGCATGTGGGTGCAGGGAATGCAGCCCATGAACACTTTGAAGCTACCCAGCAAGGAACGGAACTGGCCCATGATCAGATGCGAGACCACGCCGCCTTCGGCGCCGGCCTGGTCGCCATTGCTGATCGCACCGATGGTGACGAGATTTTCTCCAAGGCCGCCACCGACGATAACCTCGAACTGCGCCGGAATATCCGTGAACGACAAGGCAATATTCGGAAAGGGAATAGGCACGGGCACGCCCAGCACCGGCACGAAACACACGTCCGGAAATCCGAGATCAAGCACGCCCAGGTTGGTATTCACGAACATGGCGATGTCAACCCAGGCTGATGCGCTCGGCATCGATCTTGGCGTCCTGCTTGGCGGTGACGATGACCTGCTCGCCATGCAGCCGCAGCAACTGCTTCGCATCGAGCAGGAACTGCTCCACCTGCCCGATGTAGCTGCGCGCGATGTGCACCATCGATTCGGCGGCGCTGGCAAACAGGTGGGAAGCGGTCAACGACAACGGTCCGCGCACGGCCGTAAGTGCCATCTCGCCACCTGCGCGCAACGCTATGGTTTCGGTGGCGGAGACATCAACGCTGCCCTGGCAGATGGAAAGCTTCTCCGCTCCCGGCACCGACAACGTGGCCTGTGAACGATCCTGGCGCATCAGCACGTGCAATACATAACGACTGTCGTCCGCCATGCAGACCAGCAACACGCGATCGCCTGCTTGCGGTGTGACCAGACAGGACGTGGCTTGTCGCGCCGAACGTCCATCCTCCAGGCGCCATTCGTCATCGCCCAGCGCTGCATGGATCACCGCCTCGGACAGTTGAGGCGTCTGACGGAAAACATTTCGTCGGCTGGTTGCAAACATCACTGCATCTCCATGGAAAGTGAGCGCGCTTCGGCGGCCAGGCGCGCGGATGAGGTGCCACGCAAACGGGTACGCCTCGCCCCGCTCATGTCCACCTGAAAAAAACGAGTGTTGTGCTGGCTGCCCTGGGTGAGATCCGCGCGGCGCAAATCGATGCCCTCGCCATTCGCGTGATCGAAGCGCGCATAGCGCAGGTCGGCGCCGGCCAGGTCGACGCTCGTCATGCGACTGTGATCCCATACGCTGCCGCTGGCTTTCGCACCAGGCAGTCGCACGCGGGTCAACGATGCGCCCTGGAAAATGGTGCCCTCGCAGGTCATCGCATCCGCATTTACGTCTTCCCAGGTCGCGTCAAGCATCAGTGCGCGCGAACAGTCCGCCCCTTGCAGTGCCGTGCGGACAAAACGTGCCTGCCGGCAATTCGCCTCGCGCATGTCGACACCGCGCAGATCGGCGTCCACGAAGCTCGCTCCTTCGAGCAGGCAACGATGCAAGCGCACCGAACGCAGATCCATGCCGTCGAAACATGCCTTGCGCAAAACGGCGGTCTGCGCGATCAAGCCTTCAAGGCGCAGGACTCGAAAATCGACATCGATGCATACCGACTGATCCAGGGTGGCTCGTTCGAAGTTGGCGCCATCGAGCTTGCATTGCGAGAGGGCCGTGCGATGCCACGTGGTGTCGGCCAGACAGGCGCCACGCCAATCACATTGGGTGATCGCACTCATGGATACGGTGCTGCCTGCGCCCTGGCTCTCTTGCAGGATGCAGTCTGTGAGTGCCGACTGTGTCAAGTTGGCGCCGGCCCAGATCGCACCGCGTAGATCGCAGCGCGTGAAGCTGCACCCCTCCAGTACGGCACTGCGCAGATCGGCACCGCGCAGGTCGCTATCGACGAAGGTCACGGCTTGCAGACGGCTATGGCCCAATGGTGCGGCTTGCCAGCTGACACGGCTCAGCACCAGCTTGTCGATGGTGCGTCCGCTGCCGTCCAGCCCGGCCAGATCCACGCCGTGCACGGGGCGCCCCAGCCGCTGCAGATGCTCGATGTCCTGCCACTGGATCATTCGCCCAGCCTCCTGCCCGGCTCGATGCGGATGCCATCCAGCCGTGCGTGCTCGAAGCGTGCTTCCGTGCATTCGGCTTGCATGAAGTTGGCGCCACACAGATCCGCGTCGCTGAAATCGGCACGGCGACACATGGCCTGGAAGAAATCCGCCGATTCGGCGTGACAGGCGGTGAGCACGCCGCCCATGAACAGCGACCGGTAAAACAGCGTGCGCTCCAGCACGGCCTGATGCAGACAGGTGCCGCTGAAATCGCACTCGCGGAATTCACCATCGGTGAGCTGGGCATCCGTCAGTGTCGCGTCGCGCCAGCTGCTATGCGTGGCGCTCATCCGGCGCAAATCGGCACGGCTCCAATCCGCGCCGCCGCCTGCTTGCACGCGACTCCAGGCAGCGCTCGTCCAGCGGCTGTCGCTGAGACGGCACTCCATCAGCACGCAACGGCTCAACGCGGCCTCATTCCACTCGCTATCGACCAGGCTGGATCCAAGCGCGACCGTATGCCGCCACACCGAATGCGACCAGCGACTGCCATCTGCCTTGGCGTGCAGCAACACGCAGTCACTGAGCGTGGTGTGTTCCAGGTTCGCGCCTTCGAGCACGATGTTGGGAGCTACCCATTGTTCGAACCGCGCACCGGCGAGATCCGCCTGGCGCCAATCCGATTCGCCGGCTTGCACACTGCAGAAGCTCGCACCGCGAAACACGGCGCGATGGGCACGCGTCTGGGAAAGATTGGCGCCATCGAAACGTGCCGACGTGCAATCGGCTTCGTCCATGTTGGCGCCGGTGAGGGCGACCTCGCTCAGGTCCGCGCCATCCAGCTGCGCGCCGCTGAGATCAGAAGCTTCCAGCAGTGCGCCGCGCAGGTCCGCACCAGACAGCGCGGCGCCACGCAAGTTGGCGCCGGCCAGATCACAGCCATGCAACGAACCGCCTTCGCGCACGCGCAACAGGATCCATTGTCCGATCGCGGCGGCCGCTTCCGGAGAAAGGGGCGGCACCGGCGCAGTGGCTGTCGGTGCGGCAAGGCGTGCGCGCCGCTGCAGATCTTTCAGCGATTCAATTGAAGGCGCCGGCTGTGCGGGCGACACAGGAAGTGCCTTGAATGCATCCATGGTGGCGTCGTGGCCGGCCGCGCGCGCCAGCGCCTGATCCGGCGTCTGCGCTGCGGGCATCGGTGCCGAGGGCAATTGGGCCAGTTGCGCAGCAGCCTCCTTGCGTAGTGTTTCCGCCTGCTCTTTGACAGCCGTCGCGGCACGCTCGGCGCTATCGAGCAAGGGACCTAGCTCGAAGTCGCCACGCTTCACGGCGGCAGCGGATGGCACCGCCAGCGGCGGCGGGGCCGACGGCGGCAAAGGGGTGCTTGGTGGCATGCCACCCGAGGATTCGAATTCGGCGGCCATGGCGGCATCGCGTGCAGCACGCGCTGCTTGCCGCTGTTCGTGTTCGTGCTGGTCTTCCTGATTGCGCGCCGCGCGTAGGGCTGCGCTCGGCTCGGGAGTCAGTGGCGCTTCGTTGAAGACGTGCCGCACGGCCGTGTCGCGATTCAGGCGCAGGGCGAGCACTTCGCCGTAATGCGAGAGCGGGCGAGGCGCATCCGCAGCATGTTCGTAAGCCACCATCAGCGCTTCGACATCCAGTGCAAGACTGTCTTGCACGGTGACTTCGCCGCGATGAATCGCTATGCCGAGTTCCACGTCCGGGAAGAACCAAACCGTGTCGAACGCAAGCGAGACCTCCTCGATCGCATCGGCCGGAGCTTCCTTGCGATGTACGAAAGCACGCGGACGCATTTCCGGCAGCCAGCCTTCGATCGCCGGCAGGTTGGGATGCATGCCTTCGATGCGATAAGCCTCGCCACCTTCGAAATAGCCCTCCACGCGCTGATCCAGCGGCGCCGCGTTGAAGAACTCGGGATGCGTGTTGTCGGCCAGGCCGGGCATCGCTTGTGCTCGCCAGCGGCGGCCGTAGGTACCGATCCATTTACGGCGCGGCAGCCAACCTACGTCGAGCGCACCCAAGCCTGCCGGTGCATAGCGGCGATACGGACGACGCACCGGACACGCCGGATCTTCCACATTGGGCATGTGGCCACGATTGCGCCCGAAGAAAGCAGCCCATGGATGACGTGCATAACCGCGCCCATCTGGATTTCCGGAATGTCCTTCCCCGCCGAACGCGCGCTCCCAGGTCAGCGGCATGCGAATGAACGGCACCGGCTCGGTGATCTGCAACAGGGGCAGCAAGCCGTACATCCATTCGCGATCACCGATGACGTGCAAATGTTTATCGATCGAGCCCACTTGCAAGCGCACCGCTTGCTCGGTCACCGCCAACCCGTGTGAAGCGTAAGCACTACCGGCAACCAATACTTCGCCGCGCGCCTTGGGCATCAGTTCATCCAATGGACGACCCGGCGGCAACGCGGCCATCACCTTGCGCCACTGCAGGTTGTCGCGCAGCAACACATCGGCGCGACCGCCCAGCGTGAAGAAGCTTAGCGTGGCGACCAGCAACCGATCCCGCCCTTGCCAGCGGTAGGGGCGATGCATCAGGCCCAAGGTCATGGGTTTGATGATTTTCATGCGCGCCTCATACGTAGATGTAGATCACTGGAATGGAAATACTGACGCCCACGATGTCCGTCGAAGCACGGGCGGCAGCAATCGTCACGGAAACACCGCTACCGGTCAGGTCCACGCTGGTGGAACTGCCGTGCATGCCGATACGCGTTTCGCTGCCGGTGACGCTGATCTCGGTGGAATCGCCCGTCACCGACAGTCCAGTGCTGCTGCCAGTGATGCTCATGCGGGTCGTGCTGCCGACGATGCTCATGTCCGTGCTTTCGCCGGTGAGACTAATCTGCGACGACGCACCGGTCAGCGAGATGCCTGTATTGGAACCGGTCAGGCTGATTTGCGAATTGACGCCGGTCAACGAGGTGTTGTCGCTGCTGCCGGTGACTGCCACCGACTCGGAAATACCGGTGACCGACGTGGCGTCGGACGACGCCGTCACCGACACGTCCTGGCGTACGCCGGTCATCGACACCTGCGTCGCCAGCCCCACCACCGACATACCGTCGCTCGCGCCGGTAAACGACTGCGA
This sequence comes from Dyella sp. SYSU CM1112, assembly GCF_058216415.1. Lineage (NCBI taxonomy): Bacteria > Pseudomonadati > Pseudomonadota > Gammaproteobacteria > Lysobacterales > Rhodanobacteraceae > Dyella > Dyella sp. SYSU CM1112. Next base: position 49,815 of record NZ_JBZEGI010000015.1, read on the forward strand.
ACTCGTCAAGCCGATGGTGTCCTGGCTATTGTTCAGGCCAACCGTACTGACATTGCTCTGCTGGTTGGTGGAAGACTGGCCTTTCACGATGTTCTGGGTGGAAATCCGCGTGCTCGTTCCCGTTACCGTGTCTTCGCTATAGGTATCGCCGATGGTCGAATAACTGGTGCTCGTGCCTATCGTGCTCTTGCTCCATACCTCCTTGCCTTCGTGCGTGCTGTAGTTGCAGCCGAAGGAATCGGAGCGGCTGAGCAATCCATCGGGCCCGTTTTCGGACGTGGCATAGCTGTAGCTTCCGCCTTGCGAATAGCTGGTGTCCCGATACTGGCCGGATTCGTACGTGGACGACACGATGCCGACCGCGCGATCGAGGTCGTAGGCGGACGTGCGGCCGAAGCGGATGCTCTGTCCGTCGCCATACGACGTGGAGTAATTGCTGCCCACGTGCGTGTTGGCGGTCCAACCCGATGGCGTCACCACCAGGCTGCCGTTGGCCTGGATGATTTGCTGCACTTCGGGCAGCTCGGATTCGTCATTGGCGCGCGCGACCAGCACGGTGACCCCGATCTCCGGCACCGTCTGCATGCTCGCGGAAAGCTTCACCCATACCGGCTTGGTCGGCGAACCCGGACTGGAGAACTGTACATAAACACCTTTCGCCATCAGGTCCTGCGGCGTGGCATCCGCATCGCGCAGGCGATTGGATTCCGGATCGAAATTGCTCGGCTCGTAATAGCGCCAATCGGTGGGCCCCTGCCCGGCGATATCGACGACCTTGGCCAGCACCGCGCCCTGCTGCGTGTCTTGCACCGAGAAGGCGGTGAGCATGCTGCCCGCATCGGTCGCTTCGAAGCTGTTGGTATAGCCGCCATCCGCGCTGGCCTTGTGCTGCACCTTGCTCAGTACGAAAGGCTTGCCTTCCAGCGAGGGCTGCACCGGCGAGGGATGAACATCTTTCGCCATATTGCCGTTGAGCGTGAACTGGTAACCGACACGCAATCCCGTACACGTGCTGCTTCCGCTGAGCTGTTCCGAAGAAGCTGCCATGCACGAAGCGGTGTTCCGCACATAGGCGCGAACGGTGGCGCTGCTCATGCCGTACTGATACGTGCGGTACTGATTGAACGGCAGCTCGCCGGGATCGGCCGGCGTAAACGAACCAAAGGTCTGATAAGTGGCGACCGGGTCCTGCTCGAAGGCGTTTTCCTGATGCACGAAAACGCCGTTGACGCCGGTGCTGCTCAAGGTCTGCTGATAGCTGTACTGGAACACGACATCGTTTTGATGCATGCCCAGCTCTTCGATCGTGGTGTGCGTATAGCGTAAGGGACGACCGCCGAAAGCCTTGGGATAGGCCGGCCGATTGCCAAACACTACGGTATGGCTGTTGCCGGTGTGCCTGACGTAGTAATAGATGTGCGCCTTCGTCATCATGCGGCGCAGGAATTCATAATCACTCTCGCCCGCCTGCAGCCAGTCCTGCACGCGCGCGACGGCAATGTTGTCGTCGCCGGACACGGCATCCAATGAATAATCGATGTAGTGCGCGCGCATCAGGCTGGCGATCACGTCGCGCACATTCATCTGCGCATGGATGTAGTAGCGATTGGTCAGCGTGAGTTTCCACAGGGCCGGTTTCATGCCGAGGCGATAGACGCCGGGCTCATCCATGGCGAAAGACGTAACCAGTCCGTTGTAGAGCGTCAGGTTGGGTGCGCTGCCTGTGTGCAAGGCCTGCATGAAACGCACCGTCGCATCGGGTTTGTCCTGCACGCTCGGATCGTTGACGCCCACCGTTACCGGCCGGCCGATCACCGCATCGAAATTCAAGACGCGCCCGTTGTTCGGCGACGTGTTGCCACGCAGTTGCAAGGTGTAGTCGAACGGTTCGGAAACCGATTCCTGGCCTTCGAACGAGAGCAGGCGGAAGGTTTCGTCACTGAGCCATTGGTTGCCGGCGAGGAAGATGCCGCAATGCAGAAACAGCAAAGGCGAACTGGATTCACCTTGCTTGCCGATCGGCTTGACCGCGGTGCGCCCGGCGGTGTTGTCCATGACTGCGCTCATGCGGCCTCCACCACGTCATCCATGCCGATCGTGAAACGCACCTGCCTCGGTGCATCCGGCTGTCCGCTAAGCCATGCGGTCTGGCCCAGGCGCAAACCGTGGCTGCTGCCGAAGCCGGCGATACGGCGCGGGCGCCACAACATGGAGGGAGGAATGCCCTTTTCCTCAACCGCGATCGTCACCACGACATCGACATGCCGATCGAACAGGTAATGCACCATGGCCGCCAGGCCAACGTAGGCATTGCCGAAACGCGCGTCGTGCACACCTTCGTCGAGGCGCGCCCGGTCGGCCAATAACGCGCACAGGCGGTGGTAGTCCACCGGACCGACGTGCAAACCCACCGCCGCATGATTGACCCACAACCGGCGCCCTAACGGCGCCGTGTCGGCAAGACGTCGCTGCCCGAGCAAGGTGCGATCACGCGACTCGATATCACGCCATGCACCGATCAGTTCCTGCACGCGCACCGAAGCACGCAAATAGATGCCCAGCACGATGGCGGCTTGCGCCGCGCTCTTGCGCCCGTCACCGACCAAACCGCACAGCGCCAGCAACGCACGCTTGGGGATCGGCACGCGCCGCGCCAGGATGCGTGCGCCTTCGCCTTCGAAGGCCGTCAGGCCCATCAGCGCACCGGCCGCTTCCGCATAGCGCGTATATTCCGGGCGCAAGGCATCGAAAGCAGGCACGCTGGCCGCTTTGAGTTCGTAGCGCAGCGTACTGATGCGGTGATTGAAGATGTCGAGAAATTCGGCCATGGCTGGATCACGCTCGGCCATGCGCTGACGCACCCACTCCGCGAAGCTGTCGGGCAACGGCCCGAGCACGCCGGACAGCACGAAGTTGGAGACGAACAATTCGATGCGCGGATCGGTCGACGCTTTGCGCTTCACCGTGCGCAAGCGGCCTGCAGAAATCTCGCTGCCCGGAAACGCCGGCGACAATTCGCCACGAAAACGCAGGCGCGCACCGACCTGGCGCACGCCATGTACGGTCAACTCATGCGTGACCGTGTTGCGCGCCGGCCAGGAAGCCAGGCGCACCCATTGGAAGAAGTCGAAACTCGCCGGCCGTTTGCGCAAGCGGCTGGCTAGAGGTTCACCTGTGCGCCAGTCAGCGGTTCCCATGATTTAAGCTCTCCCCTTCGATCGGACGATTCGAGAATCAGTTCAACGACGGTATTCACCTCCGCATACAAGGCCAGAAAGTGGTGCAGCACGCTGCCGAACAGCACTGCGCTGCCGCCTTCGAAATGCCCTAGATCCACCTGCACGCGCACCTGCAGACAATCCACGAAACCGCGCCACGCTTCGCGTCGCGGCATGCGTTTTTGGATGCGCCGCGCATTCAAGGCCTGGATACCATCGATCTGCCGATAACCGGTGACGCTGGCCGGTCCAACGTGCAGGCGCAACATGTTCTTCAGCACCGGTGGCCCATGCGTGGTGCTGACCAAGGAAAGATGGTTGAGGCACAACTGCGAAACGAGCGCCCATGGACGATCGCCCACCATTTGCGGTGGCTGGTTTGGCGTGGGCTTGCTGGCCACCTTGAGCGCCGTCACCGGCCCGGCACCTTCCAGATAAAGCACGCTGCCGATCAGCAATTGGGATGGCAGTCGCCGGTTGGTGCACAGTGCTGTACCACCGATCATTTCCTCGGCCGGCTGCACGACATCAAATTCCGGGTCAAGGAAAGACACATACGTTTCGGTACCGTGCACCGCACCGGTCTGGTTGACTTCGCGCCGGGTGGCGTAGAAATAGTCCAGCTTGTCGATCTGCTGGAAATCATCCAGCGAAAAATACGGTGCAATCGGGCGCGGGCTGCGGTCTGGCCGAATCGACAGCAGCTCTTGCATGCTGTAGATCTCGCAGAAGCGATGATGCTGCTCGTCGCCGATCACACGATATTCGTAATGCTGCTGATCCAGCACGAACGGCTCGATGCGCTGCGGATAAAGATTGATCAGCGGCAGGCAGTTCAAGCGCAGCAATTCCCGGTCCAGGTTGTTGCTCTTGGATGGCGGGATGTCGAGCAGGAAGAGCAACTCGAAATCGCTGTCGATGCCGCTGAGATCGAAACCTGCCACTTCGAAGAACAGGAATTTCTGCGGAAAGGCGAAATATTCCTGCACCAGCCGATAACCCGGATGCGTGAGCGGATTGACCCCCAGCATCGCCTCTTCCGGTTTGAAACCACACCAGCTCAGCTGCGAGGCATCCAGATAACGCAGCTCGCCGGTTTGCGGAATGCGCACGGCCATGCGGACCAGATGCGTAGTCAGCGCGTCGTAAAGTGCGTAGGCCTGTTTGTGTTCGGCGTTGATGCAGAACCGCAGGAACGGCATTTTCAACGCGTGAATCGGATCCTTGCCCATGCCAGTGATGGTGGCGCGCACGATGGAAAGCGTTCGCGTATCACCAGGGTCCAGCGGATAGGCGTTGGCGGCAATCGTCGTCAGCTCAGTGATCTTCAGCGGCCACAGCGGCGTGGCGTAGCAGGTACGAAAACGGCACCGTACATGCTGGCCCACGTCATTGGTCGCGATCGCGTAGACATAGCGTCCGCGGTCCAGCGTGGCGCCGTGCACGAAGTTGGCGCCATCCGGGCGCACTTCGATTTCGCCGATCAGCATCGACGGCAGCGGTGCTTCCAGATGCGGATAAAGCAGGCCAAGCAAGGCATTCGGCAATACCGCCTGGTCGACTTCCAGCTGATAGCGCAAGCGTCCCGCCAGCCAGGCGAACGATTCCATCAACATCTCGACGTGCGGATCGCTGCTGCGGCCCCCGCTGAGTTCAAGGGTCTTGGCAATCGCCGGAAATGAAGCGCCGAACGTCACCGCCTCGCTGCGCAGCGAAGCCAGCTCTTGCTCGAACCACATCTTCAGCCGTGGCGCATCGCTGTTCATGCAACCTCATCCGGGCACGGCAGCTCGAAGCGAAACACGCTGGGTTCGCTGTCCTCTTTCAGCATGCCGTGCACGATCAGGGTACGAGGGCGCAAGGCCTTTCCCGTGGGCCACCATTCCAGGCGCACGTCATGCAGGCGTGGTTCGTAACGGGCGATCGCGTCGGCAAGCTTGGCGCCGTAACGCTCATGGTCGACCATGCCGATACCGAACTCGACGATGTTCGGCATGCCGAAATCGCAGACGCTGATGCCGCGGCCACCCACGTATGGGCGGCATTCGACAATGCGCTGTATCTGCGCTGCCACCGCCGACGCCAGGTCGAACGGTGGTTCTTGGCCCATCTCTGGGTCCGTACGGTTCACCAACCGCTCCATCAGGAATTGCACACACCACCTCCCCCAGCTGGAGCTCGTTGTTGCTTACGACGTGAACTGACCGATCGGTCGGTTGCGCGCGATACTCCAGCCAGCCGCCATGTTGCCGGCCGTACCCATGTCGGCCTGCTGCACGGTGTACGTCCACAGCACTTCGGTGAAGTTGAGCTTGAACTGCTCTGTGGGCATGTCATCCGGATTGGACTGGAACTGGATCTCGCTGATGATCGCGTCGCGCAGTTCGATGGTCAGGATGTTGGCGGTCTTGTCGCCCGAGTTGCGTGCGATGTAGATCTTGGTCGGCTGTTTGTCGCCCTTGCCCAACGGCTGTGCGCGCAAGCAATACTCATAGAATTTCACTGAGGTCTTGTCGACGTACTTCACGCAGGTGAACTCGGTGATGATCGGGCGTCCCGACGTACGCGCCGAGTTGCTCACGTCAGTAGTGATTTGCTGTTTCATGCCCTGGTGCACCGACACCAGTTCCAGGCACTGCCCCAGCTTCAGCACTTCATCGCGCCAGGTGTCGTCGATCAGGCTGCCGCCGCCTTTCCAGCCGTTCGCGCCACCGAAAACGGAGGAGTCGCCGGGTTGCAAGAGAATCAGATCCATGTTCGTTCCTCGGGTGAGATCAAAGAGTGCGGCGCGCGCTTAGCCTGCTGGCAGATCCGCTACCAGGCGAATCGACGTGGTCAGCTCTTCGAGCTGGAAGTGCGGCTTGATGAACACCGTCGCCTTGTACGAACCCGGCGATCCGGGTACGTCGGTGACGGTGATCTGCGCCGCGCGCAAGGGATAGCTGGCCTTCACTTCTTGTGACGCGTTGTCGTCCAGCAGCACGTATTGGGCAATCCAGGTATTGAGGAAAGCCTCGACGTTGCCGCGCGTGAGGAAGGCACCGATCTTCTTGCGCATGAGCACTTTGATGTAATGCGCGAAACGCGAAGCGGCCAGGATGTAGGGAAGCATCGCGGAGAGCTTGGCGTTGGCGTTGGCCTCATCGCTGATGTACTGGCGCGGCGAGTTGGTGGTCTGTCCGCCGAAGAACGCGGCCTGCCCGGTGCCTTTGCAGTTGCACAGTGCAATGAAGCCCAGGTCGTTGAGCTCTTTTTCGCGCCGGTCGGTAATCGACACTTCCGTGGGGCAGATCATGTTCACCAGGTCGGCATCGTCGCGATAGGTATAGACGGGAAGCCCGTCCACCAGCCCACCGCCCTCCACGCCACGAATCGCCGCCGTCCAGTGGTAGATGGCGAACGCGTTGGTGATGCGCTCAGCCATCACATAAGCGGCATTGCCCCACAGGAAAGCGCCGTGATCCGGACCGTTGTCGCCAGTCACGGTTTCCTCGTATTTGATGCCTTCGGCGGGACGCGAATCCTTCCCGTAGGGCAAGCGCAGCAGTACATGCGGCAAGGCCAAGGCGACATAGCGGGAATCCTCGCTGCCACGGAATTCCACCCACTGCGCCATCTCCGGTGATTCGAACAACTGGCTGAGATCACGCGGCTTGGCGAGCTTGTCGAAACCATCCAGGCCAAACAAGCCCGGAGCAGCCGCCGCAATGAAAGGCGCATGCGCAGACGCCGCCACCTTGGTGATATTGCTGAGCAGCGACATGTGGTTCGGTGAGTGATCGAACTCGTAGCCACCTAGCAGCAAGCTGTAGGGTAAGCCGCCATAGGTGCCGAATTCGGCCTCGTAAATCATCTTGAAGATGCAGCTTTGATCGAAGTCCGCCGCCTTCTCCAATTCCTTGCGCAGATCATCCATGCTGGCATTGAACACACGCAGCTTGAGCAGCGTGCCGGTTTCCGTACGCGACACCACGTAGAACAAGCCGCGCCAGGTCGCTTCCAGTTCCTGGAAATTCTTGGCATGCATGACGGCGTCGAGCTGCTTGCCGATCTGTGTATCGATACCGCCCGCGCGCTCATCGATCAGACCATTGGCGCCCAACGCGACATTAGTCAGATCCTTGTTGCTCATCGGCACAATGATCTCGTTGGCGAAACGTCCCACCAGGCGGCGCGCTTTGGAAAGCGGATCGATGGAGAGGAAAGCCTGCTGGCGATCCCCCGCCGCCTTGGCGGTGCTGTCGGCCAATTCTTTCGCAGCACTCGCCTGCGCAGTGGCAAGCAGCAATGCGTTATTGGCATCGTCCGAGGCCTGCTTGGCCTTGGCCACCGCAGCATTGGCGTCGGCAATCGCCTTGTCACCGGAAGCATTCTTTGCGGCGTCATTCGCGGCAGCCAATGCGGCGGTCGCATCCGTTGCGGCCTTCTGGGCGGTAGTCAATGCGGTAGCCGCGTTGTCGGAAGCGGTCTTGGCATTGGCGGCGGCTGTCTGCGCTGCATCGGCCGCTGCCTTGGCAGCGGTAGCCGCATCGGTATTACCGGCCATCTGCGCAACCAGCAACGTGACCAGCGCCGTCGGCGTCTGCGCACCGGCAGGTGTCTGCACGGGTGTGTCGGATACATTGATCGCAACACTGTTCCAGTCGGCAGGCACATCGGTCGGGAAAGATTGCTTGAGCGCACCCAAGGCATCCGCATCGGCGATCGATGCGTCCAGCAACGCCGCCAAGGAGTCGTTGCATTCGGCCATCGATTGCAACCCACGCAAATCCCCGCGCGCATCGAAACGCTGCTTGAGACTAGGCACGGCATTGACGATGGCAAGTGGCTCGAAATCCGCCAGGCACGTGAACTGCAGCGTGCCCTGCAGCTTCTTGCTACCGCCCGCGATCAAATCGGGAATCGCATTGAGTTTGATCGTGGGCGTGCTCTCGGCAAGGATCTTGTCGAACGACTCGCCATCGATGTCGCGCATGCGTCGATCTTTCAACGCCGGCAACGCGCTCGCATCAAGTTCGCCGGAGAGATTGGCAAACATGCCGACGATGAACGGAAGCTCGATCTTCTCGGCCGAACCGCCGGTTTCCACGTCATAAGTGATGCGCACGCGCGGCGGCCGCACACGCAATAGCTTCTGTTGAATGCTTTCGACTGTCATGAACTGGCCTCATGGATGTGGCGGCGCAAAACCGCTGCCGCGTGCGTTTACGTTTCACCACAATCAAAAGGCGTGCCATACGCAAAGAATATTGATTTCCTTACATATCTCGCCAAGCGCGTCGCGCGCATGCTCGACAAGCGTGTATTTTTTCTCACACCATGTCGCCGTGATTGCACGAAGCGCTTTACGAAATGTACGGACGCAAGTGGTTGATCGATCAGTTCGACGCGTGCGGTAAGACGATGCATGCACGCGCAAAGACCGCTCCGTGCAAGAACTCACCCAGTGTGCAAAATACGCCACACCTAAACCGTACCGATTGATAAAGATGCATGGAGACGGCGCAGAAAAATTCGTCATCGCGTCGCAATGGCGACGCAAGATTCAGGACAAATGCAAAATTTCAGATGAGCACGAGGCGATGTGCCGTCATGCAAGATGAACTCGCAGATCAAATGCGATCGGAGGCGTCAAGCCGCCATATCACCCGGCCGCCTGTTTGGCGACTGTGCACAGCCCCTTCGGTTTCCAAAAGTTCCAGCGCTTGGGCGATGAGGTCACGCGGAGGATGGATGCCGCGGGGACGCAGCCACCATTGTTCGATGCCTTCGATGGTGTCGGCGCACGCCGGGTTGGCGGAAAGAAACTCCATGATCGCGTCGGCGACAGCACGCACGGAGTAGCCGGTCACGATAGGAGCCTCGCAGTAGCCTTTAGCGTTCGCTGGAATCTTGCTCCTGTTCGGTCGCGAACGCGACCCGGTATTTGCTGACCAGCTTGCTGAAGGCGCTGCGGTCCTGGCCGGCCAGGCGGGCTGCGCGGGAAATGTTGCCATGTGCACGTGCCATGGCCGAGGCAACGTAGTGTCGCTCGAAATCAGCAATGGCCGATGCCTTGGCCTGCTTGAAGGGCGCCTCGTAACGGTCATCGCCGGGATGAGGTGCGGCCATATCCGAAGGCAGCGCGGCGTTGAGGATCTCGTCTTCGCACAACAGGTACTCGCGCTGCACGAAATGCTCCAGCTCGCGAATATTTCCTGGCCAGCTGTATCGACGGAAAGCCACCAGCAGCTCTGGGTGAAAGCGCTTGGACACCGTGCGACCACGGTAATCCCGGTTGAGGCGGTCGAGGAATGCTTGCGCGAGTTCGATGACATCGTCGCCACGTTCGCGCAAGGGCGGCATGACCAGCGGCATGACCTTGAGCCGGTAAAGCAGATCTCGCCTGAAGTGACGGCCTTTGACCAGTTCTTCCAGGTTGGCATTGCTGGCTGCGATCAGCCGTACGTTGGTCTGGCGGGTCTGCGTTCCGCCCACGCGGCGATACGTGCCGTCCTGGAGGAAGCGTAATAACGATGCCTGCGCTTTCATGGACAGGGTGTCGATCTCATCGAGGAAGAGCGTACCGCCTTCGGCTTCGCTGATAAGTCCAGGTGCTGCCTGCCTGGCGTCGGTAAATGCACCGCGCTCATGGCCGAACAATTCGCTTTCAACCAGCGAATCGGCCAATGCGCCGCAGTTGACCGGAATGAACGGCCGCGTTGCCCGTGCGCTGAGATAATGCACGGCACGAGCGCCAAGCTCCTTGCCGGTACCCGTCTCGCCGCCAATCAGCACGGTGACATCGAATTTTGCGATCCGTCGAATCTGCGTGACGACGTGTGCGAATTGCACCGAGGTACCAAGCAGATTGGATTCCAGATGATCGCTCATGCACTACCCCCCGTTGATGACGGAAGGCGGCAATGCGTTGCCGATGGACACTGGAGCGGCCCCTGGCAGATCAATCGCAGAATCCCTCTGAAACTGCATCTGCTTCCCCCCGGTCGGGGACTGTAGCCCTCCTTGCTCAACCATAGCAATATGGCGAACGCATGTGACACATTGCCATGTGGCAATGACATAGCGTACACATTTGTTGTGCTACCGGAGCTGGTCCGACTATATGTTCGCGAAGTTCGGATTCGTATTGCTGATTCTGTTGTTCGGCACACTCGCCTTTATGGCCGGTGCCATGGCGCCGGATACGTGGCGGCATGCCATGAGCACGGCTGCCGATCGGTGGGTGACGGCCGTGCGTGAACTTGTCACGACGGCACATCCGAGCGAATCGCTTGCTGTCACAAAAAAGACATCAACGCCTGCCACAACATCACCCGCTGCCGCGGCTAGCGCAGCACCTCCCTTGCAGATGGGTGCCTTGACGATCAAGGCATCGGTAGGCGCGCCGGCACCGGCAGCCGGGCAACCTGCCTACGCCATTCAACTGGGGCAGTACGTCACCAGCGATGAGGCGGCCATGGCTGCGAAGCGATTCCAGGCCCTAGGCGTGGGTCTGCCTTTCACGCAGGTCGCCGTGGTCGATGAAAAAAACCAGGCGTGGACGATTTTGGCTGCCGGCCAATTCACCACACCTTCCGCTGCGCAGCAGGCCGCGAATCGCGTGCAAAGCTCGCTCAATCTCGACACCCTTCCGGTGATCAAGCTGCCGCCGTCAACTAAACCCGCGTCGTGAAGCAAAGCAACCTTTTCGTGCGCGCGACGGATCGCGCCAGCCGGTTTCGCCATAGCTGTCGACAAAACAAACCAGCACCTGCGCTTCGCCGATGCTGCCGAAATAGACCCAGCAGGTGGCGTCGTTCCGGTCACGCGTGATAAACCAGCGCGCATCGCCCTGCGCCATGCCCCAGCTGTCCACGCGACGCACCCAGATATCCGCTTGCCCGCGATTCTGGACGAGGGCGACGCGTATATCCGCCTCTCCCATGTTCTGCACTTGATAAATACGCGCCATGCGGATCACCATCGCTATCTGTTGCATGCCGTGACCAATGGACGAGATCAGCGAGGCACGCGTTATGAAAAAATCAAACGGTTTTGGCGGACGCGGACCGTATGAGCGAATCAGTCTGCTCAAACTTCCAGGTGCCGGACGTCTGACGCTCGGGCAGTCCGAGCCGGTTACGGATGATCGGCGCGCACGTGCCGTGGCGCAATGGGGCCTTCCGGATGCATCGCCGCGCAAGACGCAACTGGCCACCATCGACACTCCGCTTCCGGCGCGCGTGCAAACCGCACTTTCGTATCGCATCGATCCGGATGTGAGCCAGCAGCTTCGCGGTGGCCCAAGTCCCTCTCCCACGTCACGTCGCGCCGCCGAGCAAGTCGTGCAGGCAACGATCGTGATCGATGGCGGGTTATCGGATTCACCAACCTGTGTGGAGGAGCGTGGCGCAGGCGCCATGCACGTCCCGCATCCATCAAAAAAATAGCGCCATGGCGCATGCACGCCGCACCGCTCCGGAGGTTGACCGGGAGCTGTTTACACTATTGGCGTGGCTCGCGCTGTGAGCTGTTTGCGCGCCAGATAAAGATAGCGCGAAGGCGTGTACGTCGGTACACGATTGAGCGATGACGCGGCATGGCGGGCAGACAGGCCCTAGATTGCTTCGATATGGCGTAGGAGAAGTCGCGGCGATTCCCTGCCTTGCCAGTCATTGATGGTCAACTCGAAAGCGGCGTGCAATCGCGCGGGGGGCGGCTGTCCATCATAGGCATTGAACATGACGGCGTCATGGGTTCCTCCATCGCGAGGATCGCGCAAACTCAAGCGCAGGTGTCGCTCGCCCATCGGACGCCAGGTGCCGCACTCAAACACGTTATCGAATATCGGCTCCGGGAAGGACTGACCCCAGGGCGCGGCAAACCTCAGGGTTCGCGCCATGTCCAGCGTAAACAGTCCGGCGGGCAGTTCTCCGTCGGTGTATAGCACTGCCTGCAGCTGTTCTTCGTTCAACCACTCTCGCGCGATGGCATCAAAGGCATCGGCGAATAATGCGTAATGTTCGGCGCGCAAACTCAGGCCTGCTGCCATGGCATGGCCGCCGAAGCGTTCGATGAGACCAGGATGGCGCGCATCGATCGCGGCGAGCGCGTCGCGTATATGAAAGCCAGGTATCGAACGCGCTGAGCCACGCAACTGTTTGGTGTCGTCTTCACTGGCGGGCGCAAAGGCGATGACAGGACGATGCAGGCGTTCCTTCAACTTGGAGGCGACCAAGCCCACCAACCCCGCATGCCAGCCTGGTTCAAATAAGGTGACGCCGATCGCACGCAGCTCGACGGCTGTTGCTGCTGTCACCATGGTTTCCGCCTCGGCAACCATGGTCGCCTGCAGATCGCGCCGCTCCTGATTGATGGTACTCAGCCAGTCGGCGTAGCGGCGCGCTTCGGCGGAATCATCCGTGAGCAGGCATTCCACGCCCACCCGCATATCTTCAAGCCGGCCCGCTGCATTGAGGCGTGGTCCGACGGCATAAGCCAAATCGCTCGTACACACGGTTTCAATGCTTCGTTGGCTGGCTTCGATCAGCGCGACGATGCCTGCACACCCGCGACGGCTGCGCAGGCGTTTCATGCCTGCCTCGACCAGAATGCGATTGTTGAAATCGAGCGGAACCAGATCGGCAACCGTTCCGAGTGCGACCAGATCCAGCAAGTTCGACAGATCGGGTTCGGCGTTGGACGCGAAGCCACCCTGCTCTCGCAGATGGGCGCGCAACGCCAGCAGCACGTAGAACATCACGCCTACGCCGGCAAGGGCCTTGCTGGGAAAGCCATCGCCGTGCAGGTTCGGATTCACGATGGCATCGGCGTCCGGCAAACGCTCACCGGGCAGATGATGATCGGTGATGATCACCCGCATGCCACGCGCCTGCGCCGCCGCTACACCGGCTACGCCGGCGATGCCATTGTCAACAGTGACGATGAGTTGAGCGTGTGACGGCAATGAAGCCACCAGCTCCGGCGTGAGGCCATAACCGTGCACGAATCGATGGGGTACCACGTATTCCACGCGGCGCGCGCCCAACTGCCGCAGACCGCGTACGGCCACCGCCGTACCGGTGGCGCCGTCGCAATCGTAGTCCCCGGCAATGACAATCGAAGCGTCGTCGCGAATCGCTTGTGCCAACAGCGCGACCGCTTGTTGCATGCCGCCCAGATGCTGCGGCGACAGCAGATGATTCAAACGATGCTGAGCCTGCTCAGGACTAAACACCCCGCGCGCGGCGTAGATGCGTTGCAAAACAGGATGCAGGGTTTCGCCCCAACCCATTGGCTCGCGCAGCAGCGGGCGGCGCTTCAACATCAAGGCGCTCACCCGCTGTTCCTTCGCCAGAAACGCAATCGATGCCATGGATGGTGCAACCAGCGCTCCCCGCTGGCGAAAGCGTATAGCACCGCATGTTGGCGGGATAGCGCTTGCAGCGATGTCCACCAGCGGGAGGCGATCTCGTCGGACGTTTGATCCTGCAGGTCGATCAACCAACCTCGTTGCACTGTATCGGCCCATGCGCTTTCGCGTGATTGCGCGGGAATGCCCGCGCGTCGCGCAAGTGCGAGCAACAGAACGTCCTCTCCCAGCACGCCGTTTACGTGCGCAGTAACGCGAGGCGGCAACGAGCCCCCACCCCAGAACCATAGACTGTTGATCGGTGGCAAGCCGTGTTGGCGACGCGTCACATTGACGGGATGCTGGTGCAGCAGCACTTGCACTTCGTTCAATAGCACGCGCCAGCGACGGCCATGCGCTCCCTCAGGCAAGTGCTCGTACAAATCGGCCCCGAGTGCTTGCTCGGGCGCGGCAAAGTCAGGGAACGTACTTTGCAAGGGCAACCGCAGTTGCCAGCGATCGGGCGAAGCGATGTCCAGGGACATGCCTTCTTCTGCAAAGATCGGACGCAAAGGTTCGGCAAGACCCTGGGCATCATCCATGCTCAACTGCATGTGGCCGCATGCCATCAGGCGCGCACCGGTGAGATCCGGTTGTACCCACGCAGGATCGGCGGCAAGCCACGAAAACCCCTCTGCATCGCCTGCCAGATAGTCGCGCACCAAGGCCGCCGCAGGCACGGCATCACCGCCGCATTCAAAATAGGAGGCCAGCCCCCCCAGATAGCCTTGTGCACTATCAGGAAGACGATCGGCCCGCCGCAGCAAAAGGCGCAGAGGATGCGCCGGATCGAAACGCTGCAACGCGGGCAACCAGCATGTCAGTGCGAGCGGATGAGCATGCATGTCAGGCTTCAAGCAGTTCGTACAGTTCGAGCCACTCGGCTTCGAGGGTTTCTTTCTCTTTGCGCAATTCGGATTGGCGTTGACCGAGCTTCATCAATTCGGCAGTAGGGCCGTTATACGTTTCCGGATCGGCAAGCTTTTTCTCCAGCATGGCAAGCTCGTCGTCGATAGCCGCCACGCGCGTTTCGATTTTCTTGACGCGCTGGCGCGAGGCTTTTTCATTCTCGCGCTGCGCGGCGGCAGCTCGCCTGCGATCGGCCGCGGATTCGACAGGTTTTGCTTCCGCCTCGTTTTTTTTCGGCGCGGCACCACGCGCGCGCAGCCAACGCGCGTAATCATCCAGGTCGCCGTCGAACGGTTCGGCGCTGCCGTCGGCAACACGCCAGAAACTGTCGCAAACCATGCCAAGCAGATGCCGGTCATGCGAAACCAGGACGAGCGCGCCGTCGAAATCGGCGAGCGCATCGGCGAGTGCTTCGCGCATATCCAGGTCGAGATGGTTGGTCGGTTCGTCGAGCAGCAATAGATTGGGTTTATCCCAGGCGATCAGCGCCAGGGCAAGGCGCGCGCGCTCGCCACCGGAGAAACCATCCACGGATTCGAAGGCGCGGTCGCCAGCGAAATTCCAGCCACCGAGAAAATCGCGCAGCACTTGAGCGCTGATACCCGGTGCCTTGTCTTGCAAGTGATTGAAGGGACTCGCGCCTTCGTGCAGGCTTTCTACGGTGTGCTGGGCGAAGTAGCCGATCTTGAGGTCTTTGTGCGCTTTGCGTTCGCCGGCAAGCGGAGAAAGCTCGCCCACCAGCGTTTTGACCAGGGTGGATTTGCCTGCGCCATTCGGACCCAGCAAGCCAATGCGCTCGCCAGCCTCAAGGCGGAAACGCACATCGGCCAGCACGACACTCACCCCCTCTCCTTCATGCGGAGGCGGGAGGGAGGCGTACCCTGCATTCACGTCTTCCAATTGCAGCATGGAATCCGGCAGGCGCTCGGGTGCGGCAAATTCAAAGCGAAAAGGACGCTCCGCGCGCACGGCTTCGGTGCCAGCCATTTTTTCCAACCGCTTCATGCGCGACTGCGCCTGCTTGGCCTTGCTGGCCTTTGCCTTGAAGCGGTCGATAAAGGATTGCAGATGCACTCGCTCGACTTGTTCGCGCTCGTGAGCGATCTGCTGCAGCCGCAATTGTTCGGCACGCTGCCGTTCGAACGCGCTGTAATTGCCCGCGTAGAGTTTCGCCCTGCCCTCGTTGAGGTGCATCGTGTGCGTGATGACGCCGTCGAGGAATTCGCGGTCGTGCGAGATCACCAGCAGGGTTCCCTGATAACGTCGCAGCCATTCTTCCAGCCACAGCACGGCATCCAGATCAAGGTGGTTGGTAGGCTCGTCGAGCAGCAGCAGCTCCGATGGCGCCATCAGCGCACGCGCCAGGTTCAGGCGTACGCGCCAGCCGCCGGAGAACTCGCGTACCGCGCGCTCGTGGGTATCGGGACTGAAACCGAGTCCATGCAGCAAGCGCCCGGCCCGGGCACGCGCGTCATAGCCGTGCAGCTCTTCAATGCGGTGATGCGCGCGGGCCATCGCTTCGGTATCACCGCGCGCCTGGGCGTCAAGCTCGTCGCGCAATGCAGTAGCCAGTTCCACGTCGCCGCCCATCACGTAATCGATCGCAGGGTCCGGTAATGCCGGTGTTTCCTGCGCCACGGACGCAAGACGCAGCTTCGCTGGCATATCCAACTCGCCGGCATCGGCCTCCAGCTGTCCTTGCAGCGCGGCGAACAGGCTGGACTTGCCACAGCCATTACGACCGACCACGCCCAGGCGCCAGCCGCCCTGAATGACCAGATCGATATCGGAAAGCAGCAGCCGGCTGCCTCGGCGCAGGGCGAAGTGGCGAAACGCAATCATCGGACAGTAACTCGGACCGGGCTTGGAGCCCGCAGCCGCACATGATAGCGGAGCCGTTACCGGGACTCTTGCTGAAACAAGCAAGAAGTAAAGCCATGGCTGGGTCACATCTGCCGGTTTTGCTCGTTGGCACGGTCCCGGCAGTTCTGCTACAACGGCGCAGCAACGCTTTGCGCGGAGAGGGGATCATGTTCAAGCATCGTCATACCCTGCCTTTGTTGGCAGCTATCGCCATGGGCGCCGGGTTGATCGCACCCCAGCCCCTCCATGCCCAGGAAACGCTGACTCAACGCGTCCAGCAGGAAAAGGGCATGCATTTGCCGGCGCGGGGCTTGACCATGGCCCAGGTCGAGAAGATGTATGGTGCGCCGCTGCGCAAACTCTCGCCGCGCGGTGGCGATAGCGCCAGGCACCCGACGATCAATCGCTGGGAATATGCGCACTTCATCGTCTATTTCGAAAGGAGCCGCGTGATTCACTCCGTGCTCAATACGCCCGCTGGCAATAACCGCAATCCCGGCGCAGTGAATTGATACCACGCGTGGAATGAGCAGCCGGATTTGGCCGCGCGGCTCAGCCCGCCAGCCGTATCGCTTACTCGCCCACGGCCCCTGGCTGTAAACTGATGCACTTGCCTGCCCGCTTCTGCGGGCACTTCATCTTTAGCGCGAGTGCTGTTTCATGACCGATTCCAGCTTGCGCCTGCCGGCCGAATGGGAGCCGCAGGCCGCCGTATTGATTGCCTGGCCGCATACCGGCACCGACTGGGCCGAGCGGCTTGCTGCCGTGGAATCGACCTATGTCGCGCTAGCCGCCGCCGTGACGCGATTCCAACCGCTGATCATCGTGGTGGCGGATGCCGCGTTGCGCGCGCATGTCGAAGCGGAACTGCAAGGCTCGAACGCCGACATGACGCGTATCCGTTTCGTGACCTTGCCGTATGACGACACCTGGCTGCGTGATTCCGGGCCGATTACGTTGCGCGATGAGAACGACCGTTTTCTGCTGACGGATTTTCGCTTTACCGGCTGGGGCGGAAAGTTCGGTGCCGAACAGGACGATGCGCTGATTGCAGGCTTGGTGGACGCGGGCGTGTTTGGCTCAGCCGCACACAAGCGTATTGACTGGGCGCTGGAAGGCGGCGGCATCGAAAGTGACGGCGCGGGAACCATTCTTACCACCTGGCGTTGCCTCGTGCAGCGTCATCCCGAACAGTCACGCGAAGACATGAGTGCGATATTGCGCGACAGCTTGCATGCGCAGCGTGTGCTATGGCTCGACCATGGTTATCTGGAAGGTGACGACACCGATGCGCATATCGACACATTGGCGCGTTTTGCACCGGGTCATCGCATCGTGTATCAAGCCTGCGACGACGCCAACGATGTGCATCATCTCGAGCTACAACACATGGGCGAGGAGTTGGCTGCGCTGCGTACGCCGGGTGGAGAGGCTTACGCGCTCTATCCACTGCCGTGGGCCAAACCCATCCTCGATGATGGTCGGCGCCTGGCGGCTTCCTATGCGAATTACCTGATCGTCAATGGTGCGGTATTGGTACCGGCTTACGGCGATGCGGCGGACGATGCAGCGGCACGTATCATTGGCGAGGCGCATCCGGGACGTAGCGTGGTGCAAATCCCCTGCCGCCCGCTGA
Organism: Dyella sp. SYSU CM1112; assembly: GCF_058216415.1. Classification (NCBI taxonomy): domain Bacteria; kingdom Pseudomonadati; phylum Pseudomonadota; class Gammaproteobacteria; order Lysobacterales; family Rhodanobacteraceae; genus Dyella; species Dyella sp. SYSU CM1112. Next base: position 67,834 of record NZ_JBZEGI010000015.1, read on the forward strand.
TCTGGCAGAACGGCAGCCTGCATTGCATCACCATGCAACTGCCTGCAGGTCTGCTCGGCTGATCCTTGGCAGGCCGCGCGATCGCTTGAATAAACGCGCGCAGTAACCATTGCATGACCGCCGGCCGTTTCCGGCATCGTGAAAACCAGGCAGATGCCGATCTCCGGCAACCGGCCGGCACGGATCATCCACCGCTGCCGCTACACTATGTAACCCACCTCGCTGCGCTGGCGAATAGGTTCCCTGCATGAATCCCAAGACGCTCAAAGTCGCGCTGCTGCAAGAGACCCATCGCGGCAGTCGCGACGCCAATCTCGACGCCATCGAAGCTGGTCTGCGCGAAGCCGCCGCAGCCGGCGCCGAGCTCGTGCTGCTGCAAGAACTGCATAACGGCCCGTATTTTTGCCAGCACGAAGCGGTAAGCGAATTCGACGCCGCCGAAAGCATCCCGGGTCATAGCACTGAACGCATCGGAAAATTGGCCGAAGCGCTGAAACTGGTGGTGGTGGCGTCACTGTTCGAAAAGCGCGCGGCTGGGCTGTATCACAACACCGCTGTGGTATTTGATCGTTCGGCAGCTATCGCGGGCAAATACCGCAAGATGCATATCCCGGATGATCCGGCCTTTTACGAGAAGTTCTATTTCACACCCGGCGACCTCGGCTTTGAGCCGATTGACACCTCGGTCGGCCGGCTGGGTGTGCTGGTGTGCTGGGATCAGTGGTACCCCGAAGCTGCGCGACTGATGGCGCTTGCCGGGGCGGAACTGCTGCTGTATCCCACGGCCATTGGCTGGGACCCGAACGACGAACAGGCCGAGAAAGATCGCCAGCGCGAGGCCTGGATTACCGTACAACGCGGCCATGCGGTGGCGAATGGCTTACCGTTGCTAGCCTGCAATCGCACCGGTTTCGAGGCGGATCCGGCCGGTGTGGGTGCAGGCATTCAGTTCTGGGGCAGCAGCTTTGTTGCGGGACCCCAGGGCGAATTCCTGGCGCAGGCGAATGTCGACGGTCGCCAGTTGCTAATCGCCGATATCGACATGGCGCGCAGCGAACACGTAAGGCGCATTTGGCCGTTCCTGCGCGACCGCCGCATTGATGCTTATGGCGATCTGTTGCGCCGTTTTCGTGATTAACCGTTCGCACGTTGGCGTGTGCCGACTTGTGCCGGGTTCTCGGTATCTCCATGCTGAGCGTATCCCTCCTGCCTTTGCATCCTTCGCATGAGCGCAACCGACACTTCTATGTTTGCCACACCCGCTGATCTCGAAAATCAGCCGATCGAGCGTGTGCAACGTGATGGCGTGGAATATGTGGTGCTGGGTACGGCGCACGTTTCGCGTACCAGCGTGCAGGCGGTACAAGCCTTGCTGGAAAAAGAATCGTTCGATGCCGTCGCGGTGGAACTGTGTGAAAGCCGTGCCCAAGGCATGCGCGATCCGGAAGCGTTCAAGCAAATGGATCTGTTCCGCGTGATTCGCGAAGGCAAGGCGGGCATGGTCGCGGCGAGCTTGGTGCTTTCCACCTTTCAGAAGCGTCTTGCCGATCAGTACGGCATTCAGCCTGGTGCTGAAATGAAAGCGGCCATGGACGGTGCTGCCGAACGCCATGTGCCGTTGTGGCTGATCGATCGCGAGGTGGGCACCACGCTCAAGCGCGCCTGGCGCAGCGTCGGCCTATGGCAGCGCTTCGGCTTGCTGGGTGGTCTGCTGGCCAGTGTGTTCGAACGCGAGACCATCGACGAAAAAGAGATCGAAAAGCTCAAAGAAGGTGACATGCTGGAAAGCGCCTTCAGCGAATTTGCCAGCGAGTCGGCACCGCTGTACGGCAGCCTGATTGCCGAACGCGATGCGTATATGGCGGCACGGCTACGCGAAGAGGCTGGCCGCTCGGTGACGGCCAACCCATGCAAAGTCCTGGTGGTGATCGGTGCGGGCCATTTGAAAGGTCTATGCGAGCACCTGCGCGTACAACAGTCCGATCCCACGGCAACGGTGGCCGAACTCGCCAAGACACCGCCCAAGACGCAATGGCCGAAATGGCTGGCCGTCGGGCTGGTGCTGCTGGTATTCGCGGCCATTGGCTATGCCTTTCACCGCAATACCGTGCTTGGGACACAGGCTTTGCGCGATTGGGTGCTGTTTACGGGGTGTTTCGCCGCCATTGGCGCCTTGGCTGCACGAGCCCATCCGCTAAGTGTGCTGGCCGCATTCGTGGCGGCCCCGATCAAACCGTTTCGCCCCGGCATTCCCGCTGGCGGCATCAGTGCCATGGTTGAAGTGTGGGCGCGCCGCCCGCGTGTCGCGGATTTCGAGAATCTTCGCGACGATATCGTGCACTGGAGCGGCTGGTGGACGAACCGCGTGGCGCGTACCCTCTTGAATTTCTTCCTGGTCAGCTTCGGCACCGTGATAGGCGAATACGCGGCTGGCATCCATATCATCAAGAGCCTGTTTTGAAGAGGCTCATCCAGTAGCGGCCCCACAAGATTCGCTCCGAGATCCTTGTGGGCCTCAACCATGCATGGAATTGCTGCGCGGCTTTTTGTCGCTACCATCCCCTCTTGCCCTCCCATTGTGACGGCTCGTCGGCAGCCTCTATACTCGGCGGAATACGTTGCACGCATCCGCTGGAACCGTGGGGATCCTCTTGATGACTCGATTGCAATTGTTTGGGCTGGCTGCCACCGCCGCGCTGCTCTGCTGCAGTTCGGCCCACGCGACCGGTGACAAGAAGAACGGCCGCATCCTCGTCTACACCTGTAACGGCTGCCATGGTGTTCCCGGCACCAATAACGCGTACCCGCAATATCCGGTTCCCAAAATCGCCGGCCAGAACGAGCAATACATCATCAATGCGCTGCATGAGTACAAGTCGGGCGACCGCACGCATCCGACCATGATGGCGCAGGCGCAGAGCCTCTCCGATCAAGAGATCGAGGACATCGCCGCCTATTTGTCCAGTATTGCTCCGAAGTAATCAGCCAAGGATTCCACCTGCATGAAACGCGCGCTTACGCTGCTCTCGTTTGGTATGGCCCTTGTGCTGGTCTCGGTACCGGTGTTTGCGGCTGGCAACATTCAAAATGGCAAGACCAAGGCCGCCGCCTGCTTCGCCTGCCACGGCGCCGACGGAAACGCCGTCGATCCGCAATATCCGCGTCTGGCCGGCCAGTACAATGAATACATCCAGCAGGCCTTGCACGAATACAAGGATGGACGCCGGAATAATCCGATCATGAAGGGATTTGCCGGCACGCTTTCCGATCAGGACATCGAAGATATTGCTGCTTACTTCTCATCCTTGCCAAGCAAACTCGATACGCTGAAAGGACACATTCAAGGCGATTAGCGTTAACGATCTGCCGCCACGATATGCCTAAGGCCCGCAACCAAAGTTGCGGGCCTTGCTTTTTTTGCATCACGATTCAGGTTTGCACGCGTGGAGTACGGACGTGGGCTGTTTACCCTTACCTGTCTTGTTTCTGCTTGGCGCTTTTATCGGTCGCGCACTGGACGGAAACGATGGGATGCTGTGGGGGGCCGGCATGGGACTGGCACTTGGCCTGGTCTCGGCCAGCGTGTTCATCTGGCTGCTACGGCGCCACCAAAAGGAAAAGGATTGAGCGCAGAAGCGAGCTCAGCCCATGGCGGACTGACCTTCCTTCTTGCGGTAGTAGGGGTTATCCCCTCGCTGGTGATCCGTTGCATCCCGCACTTCGGTGATTTCCGGGACACGCTCGCGCAAGGTCTTCTCGACACCGTGCTTCAGCGTGACATCGACCATGCCGCAACCATGGCATCCGCCACCAAACTGCAGGATGACCACGCCGTTGGCATCAATTTCCAATAAGCTCACGCGCCCACCGTGCGCGGCGATACGCGGATTCACTTCGGCATCCAACACGTAACGCACCCGCTCGACCAATCCCGCTTCCATGCCCGGCAGTTCACCCTTGATCTTGGGCGCGCGAATGTTCAGTTGGCCGCCTGTCTGATTGGGCTCGTAATCGATGGTGGCACCTTCCAGCCACGAAGCACTGTCGCCTTCGATATGAAAATCGAAACCGGTGCATTCGACGGTCCATTCGTTCCCGCTGAGTTCCTGCGGTTCGCAGAACTCCAGTTCGCAATCGGCTGCCGGCGTACCGGGTGAGGTGACGCGCACGCGAATGCTGAGCCCATCGATGCCCTGCTGCGACAATAGGCGCAGAAAATGCTGCTGTGCGCGTTCGGAAATCTCGATCATGCCTGCTCCGGAAATAACCAGGGCACCCTCGCCAACAGGGTTGCCTCATACCGCACCATTTTAGTCCTGTTTCGTGCCGAATGCCCGGACCCACATCTTTTCGCGTACAGTTTCGGCGCTTCTGCGAACATCACGGAGATCTGCCATGACCACTCTTCCGCTATCCTCCCAGCATTGCCAGCCGCGCAAAGGCAAGGAACATGCGCTGGACGAAGCGGCTATCGGTGCATTGTTACCCTTGGTGCCCGGGTGGAAGCTCAGTGAAGAAGGTGACGCACTGCTGAAGAATTTCCGGTTCGAGAACTTCCATCACACCCTTGGCTTCATCAATGCGGTGGGTTTCATGGCAAACCATGAAGATCACCATCCTGATATCGAGGCAGGCTACGGGCATTGCAAGCTGCGCTGGTCTACGCATGATGTCGGCGGTTTGTCATTGAATGATTTCATCTGCGCGGCGCGCGTCAACGCTTTGCTTGAACGTTGAGCAACCGTCGGCGCCTTCACGCCGTCTCGGCGGTAGCCGGCTATGGGCTGGTCACCGCCATAGTTTGCATCGCTCTCGGTTACCTTGCCTCACGCATTACCGGCGCGCAGCTGTTCGGTCGCGCACAACAAACGCTCGCCCTCGTCCAGTCCGATCAACCGCTATGGCAATGGCAACTGCGCCAATCCCATGACCTGATCGCCGGCAGGGCCTTCGGGCACGCGACGGTGAAAGAACAGGATGGTGCGCTAAGCATTGCCAGCGAGGACGGAACGCCGTTCGAGCTAGGCTTGCCGATTGCGTGGGCGCTCGATCTGAAGCATTGGCCCATCCTGGTCGTGCAGCTACGTAGCAGCACGCCGGGAACGCTTGGACTCGTTTGGCAAGGCAATCGCTCGCCTGCATGCGTGGTTCCGAATGTCAGCATGTTTACACCCGATACGCAGATGCTGCGCGTTGATTTACGCGGACTGGCGCGTAAGAGCGAATGCGTCCCTCCCCAGGCTGCCTGGATGCTTCGCTTGCGCATCCAGATTCCTGCCAAAGCCACCGTGCGCGTGGCTTCCGTGCAATTGCTGACTACCGAGCCCATGCCGCGCTTGCAGGATGTCTCGGTTGATCTGCCTCATCGAGCGACGTCAGCAGACCTCGGACCTATCGCTGCGAGCGCAGCGGCCCATTGGCCTATGCCGCTGTTCCGGCTGCCGCCTGGCATCGGTGCGGAAACCATGCTGGCGCTGCGTGACCAGCTGCGAGCACGCTGGCCGGCCGCACTGATCGTACCTGCCGGAACAACGCCGCAAGCAAAGCCAGCCCCACCTGCCCGGGAAGTGGAGTGGTGGATGGCGTGCCTGCTTTATCTCATCGCCTTGGTATGGCTGGTGCTGCGTCCGGTAAAAGGACGACTCCGGCCATGGATCGAGGTTGCAGGCTGTCTGCTAGGTCCGTTATGGCTGGTGGCGGGCCTGCACTGGGGCTTGCGCCCCACGCTATTGGGTGTTGTCGCATTCACGGGAGGGCTGGTTTTCGCGCTGGCGATTGAACGTCGTCACATTCCCCGTCTCTGGCGATGGCCAGCCCATTCAAGCGATTGGTTATGGCCCATGGCTGCTCTGCCGGTGACCGCATGGCTGGCACTTTTCTACGGTCATGCGCCTCATTGGTTACGACCTACCCATGTGCTGGCCTACGTCGCCTGGGCATGGTTGCAACAATGGCTGATGTTGCTCGTTTTGCTGCCCCGCCTCGAACACAGGCTTTGGCGGCCGGCATGGGCGATTGTGCTGGTTGCCCTGATCTTCGCGCTGATGCACACGCCCAATGGCGTCCTCATGCAACTGTGCTTCGTCGGAGAACTCTGGTGGGCCTGGTGTTTCCTGCGCTCACGAAGCGTGCTGCCTATTGCACTGGCACACACTGCCTGCGCGCTTTTGGCCGAGTCGGCACTGGCGGGGGGGACCCTGCTGCGCTCGCTGGAAGTTAGCGCGCGCTTTTTCCTTTAGTGCCAAGCGCATTCAGAAAGCTCTTCAAATCTTCCGGTAGCGGCGTCGAAAAATCATAGATGCGCCCGTCCAGCTCAAAGGACATACGTGAGGCGTGCAGGAACAGCCGCAGCAATCCCCGTTCGCGGAAACGCTTGTTTGCTTCCCGGTCCCCGTATTTCACGTCGCCAGCAAGCGGATGACCGACGTGCGCGGCATGGACGCGGATCTGGTGCGTGCGTCCCGTGCCCAGCGTGGCCTGCATAAGTCGCGCGCCGGGGTACTGCTCCATTTCCTGGAAGAACGTCAAGGAAGGCTTGCCCCCCTCGGCGACGCGCACCATACGCTCCCCGCCCTGGAGGACGGATTTGAGCAAGGGCGCATTGACGTCGAACCGCGCTTTGGAAGGACGCCCCACCATCAGACATAGGTACTGCTTCGTGACTTCTCCCGCACGGATGGCAGCCTGCAACCCGGTCAGGCCAGCTCGGGTGCGGGCAAAGACCAGCACGCCGCTGGTATCACGGTCCAGCCGGTGCACCAGCTCCAGATGATCCTTGGGGCGAGCTTGGCGCAGGAGTTCGATGGCACCGAAACTGACGCCGCTGCCTCCGTGGCTTGCCATCCCCGAGGGTTTGTCGATAACCAGAAAGTGCTTGTCCTCAAATATGACGGCGTCCGTGACGGCGGCAATGGCACTCTCCGGCGCGCCTACCTGCCCAGCCGGTCGCTCTGCCACCCGAACGGGCGGAATGCGCAAGATATCGCCCTGGCTGAGACGCGTATCCGGTTTCGCGCGCTTGCCGTTCACACGTACCTGCCCGGTGCGCAGCAAGCGATAAATCATGCTTTTCGGCACGCCTTTGAGCAGTGTCATCAAAGCGTTGTCGATACGCTGGCCGTCCCGTTCCGGGCCGATCTCGAGTTGACGCACCCCTTGAGGTACATCGGGCGAAGTTACCGTCTGCATTGAAAAAAATCCGGGTTGAGAGGATACTCGTACAGCGCTCAGCCCGGTCCGCCGACATTGCAGTAAGGACTTGGCGCCCGCCTGTTACGCCGGCGAGGTTTGAGCCGGCCGCCTCGTTGGCAGCCGGTCGCGAACACCCATTAATCGTAACGGTTCGGGTAGCTGCTTGTCCGGTTTCGAATTAGCCAGACATCGCAGCGTGCGTGCCAAGAATCGCCCGGTATCGGGAACGTTACCGTTTATTTGCCGCTTTACCGCAGCGGCGCGATCCCCGGACAGGCCGCCACACCCGGCGCCACCGCGGCGCGCGACGCGCGGCCAAGCCGAGGAACCACAATGAAAAGAATGTTGATTAACGCAACTCAGCGTGAAGAGTTGCGTGTGGCCATCGTAGATGGCCAAGCCCTTTACGACCTTGATATTGAGATCCCTTCGCGCGAGCAGAAGAAAGCCAACATCTATAAAGGCCGCATCACTCGCGTCGAACAGTCCCTGGAAGCCTGCTTTGTCGACTATGGCGCCGAGCGTCATGGCTTCCTGCCGCTAAAAGAAATCGCCCGCGAGTACTTCGTCCCGGGCCTGGATCCATACAAGTCCAGCATCCGCGAACTGCTGAAGGAAGGCCAGGAAGTCGTCGTACAGGTCGAAAAGGAAGAACGCGGCAACAAAGGCGCTGCGCTCACTACCTTCATCAGCCTGGCCGGTCGGTACATGGTCTTGATGCCGAACAACCCGAAGGCCGGCGGCGTGTCGCGCCGGATCGAGGGAGAAGACCGGCAAGCCCTTAAAGAGGCCCTGGAGCACCTGACCGTCCCCGACGACATGGGGCTCATCGTGCGCACTGCCGGCATGGGACGCGACGCCGAAGAGCTGCAATGGGACCTCGATTACCTGTTACAGCTGTGGAAGGCCATCTCGGCTGCCGCGCAGGCGCAAAAGGCGCCATTCCTGATCTATCAGGAGTCAAAGCTATTCATCCGTGCGCTGCGCGATTACCTGCGCAATGACATCGGCGAGATCCTGATCGACGAGGAATCGCTTTACAACGATGCCCGCGAGTTCATGCAGCAGGTCATGCCCAACGCCCTGCGCAAGCTCAAGCTGTACCGGGAAGACACCCCCCTCTTCTCGCGCTATCAGATCGAAACGCAGATCGAGAGCGCCTTCGAGCGTGCCGTGCGTCTACCCTCCGGCGGTTCGATCGTGATTGACCAGACCGAGGCCCTGACCGCCATCGACATCAACTCCTCCAAGGCCACCAAGGGCGGCGACATTGAGGAGACGGCATTCAATACCAACCTTGAAGCCGCAGCAGAAATTGCGCGGCAGCTGCGCATTCGTGACGCGGGCGGCCTGATCGTCATCGACTTCATCGACATGGACAACGTCAAACACCAGCGCGAGGTGGAAGAGCGTCTCAAGGACGCCGCCAAGCTGGATCGCGCGCGTATCCAGATCGGCCGCATCTCCCGCTTCGGGCTGCTGGAAATGTCACGTCAGCGTCTTCGCCCATCCCTCGGCGAAGCTACGCAGATTGTCTGTCCACGTTGCGATGGCCATGGCCATATCCGCAGCGTGGAATCGCTGTCGCTCTCGACACTGCGATTGATCGAAGAGCACGCCATGAAGGACAACACCGGCCAGGTGCTGGTGCAGGCACCATCCGCCGTTGCCAATTTCATGCTCAACGAAAAGCGCGCCAGCGTGGTCGAAATCGAACTGCGCAACAAGGTGCATGTGGTAATCGTGGCGGACGAGAAGCTCGAAACACCGCACATCGAGATCCAGCGCATACGCGAAGCGGAAATGGGCGAGCACAGCAAGCCCAGCTACGAGCGCCTCACCGCTGAAGAGGCCGATGTCGTCAGGAAGATGGGGCAAGTATTGGGCAGTAGCGAACAGCCTGCGGTAAGTGGCATCGTGCCTGCCAGTCCTGCTCCGGTACGCGAAGAGCAAGAATCGCCCCCTGTTGCCCCTGCAGCTTCCCCAGTCAGACGCCAAGCCGTCGCCACTCCTGCCGAGCCACAAGGCGGCATTCTTTCCCGTCTTTTTGGCTGGTTACGTAGCGGCAACGCCGCTCCGCCAGCCCCTGCTCCGGCCCCCGTCGCGGCACGCAAGGATTCTCGCCAGGCACAGGACAAGCGCCGGAATGAGCGTGCAAAGGGTGATAACGCTCAGCAACAACGTCAGCCGCAGCGCGAGACGCAACCGGCAAGCGCTCGCGGAAACACCCAGCAGCAACAGCAGGGCAAGAATCAAGCTCAGCGTCAGCGCAACGAGCAGCAGCAATCGCAGCAAGCTCGTACGCAGCAGCAACAGCAAGGGGCCAAGCAGGAACGTCAGCAGAAGTCGCCCCAAGCGGCCGGTGAAACGGCAACGACCGAACAGCGCAACAAACAGCCGAATACCGCTGCATCTGCCAAACCTTCCCAGCAGGAACGCCAGCCACGTCAGCCCCAGGCCGAACGTCCGCAGCAAACCGGCGCTCCGGCCGCAAAATCCGTCGAGCAGCCCAAGTCGGCCGAAGCAACAACCACCGCGGTAGCCACAGGTGAAACCGCACCCAATGCGGCCGACGCAGCTCTGACGGAAAACGCAGGCCAGTCGCGCCGCCGTCGTGGCCGTCGTGGTGGCCGCCGCCGCCGCCGTCACGAAGGTGCGGCCGCTACTGCCGTTCAGGACGAGCAGATCAATGCACTCGATGTTGATGATGAGGATCGGGATGATCCCACCTCTTCCAGCGCCGAGCACATTCCACACACAAAGCAGGCTGCAGCAGCCCCGGCTGCGTCCCAGACGCCGGTCGAAGCGGCCAGCGCGCCAGCTCCTATGGCTCCTGTTTCTGAGCCTTCGGCTGCAACTCACGTGCCCGTCACCACTGCTGGCCCTGCGCCTGCAAACGTGCATCTTTCGGTCGAACCCGTGGTGATCGAAGCTGAACCCGTGAAGGCCGTTTCAGAGGTCCCTCAATACGGACATCCGGCAAAACAGGACATGCAGGAAGACGTGCCTTTGATCGTCGCACCAGCACCCGTCCCCTCGTCGTTCAATCTGCCGGTGCTGCCACCGATCCCACCCCGTGAACCAGTCGTGGAAGTCGAAAAGGCCGTCTCCCAGCCCAGCCATGATGCTGAATCTTCGTTGCCACATGTAGCGGGTGTGGTGACTGTGACAGTGCCTCATGAGGAAGCACCTGCAGCGAACGAGGCCGAGGTGAACTCGTCGAGCGAGCCGTGGAAGCATGCCGAGGTTGCTCAGATCATCGAACCCGTAGCTGCCGAAGCAACCGACGCATCGGCATCGGCTTCGACCAGTGTCGTCACACCAGCTCCGCTGGTTCATCAGCCCGAGCAAGGCGATCTGCTATCCATGCCGCAACATCCGCACGCTCCCATTACCACACCCGTTGGTGAGGAGAGCAAACAGGCCGCCACGCAGGAAGATGAATCGCTGGATCAGCGCGACAGCAAGCTTTCCTGATCATTCATACTGTATTTGAGAATAGAAAAAGGGCCGGAAGCACCGGCCCTTTTTTGTTTTATGACTCGACCGACAACGTGCCGGTTTCGTTTCCGACCTGATTGTTGTGCGTATCCAGTACGCCATGCACGGTCATCAAGTGGGCAAGGCCGACAATGTGTTCCACATGCAGTTTCTCCATCAGTCTCTGCTTGTAAGTGGACACTGTTTTCGGACTCAGACTGAGCTGTTCACCGATAGCGGTCAATGGCTTGCCTCGTACGAGTGCCAAGGCCACCTCCAGTTCCCGGCTGGAGAGCGAGTCAAAGGGAGAGCACTCACCATCGAGCGTGGCCAGCGCCAATTGTTGCGCCACGACTGGCGCGAGATAACGCCGCCCGCGCGCCACTTGGCGCACGGCATCCAGCAACTCCCCAGCCGCGCAACTCTTGGTCAGATAACCGTGCGCCCCTGCTTCCAACAACCGCTTTGGAAAACGGGCGTCGTCGACCACGGTTACGACGATTATTCGGGTCGCAAGACGAGCTCTGGCCACACGCTCGGTGAGCTCGATACCACTCATGCCCGGCATGTGCACGTCGACCAGGGCGATATTCGGCCTGACCGCACGAATCAGACGCAGCCCATCCTCGGCCGTACCAGCCTCGCCGCAAATGCGGATGTCCTTCTGCTGCAGGATCATCCGGAAACCAGTACGTACCAGCTCGTGGTCATCCACGAGCACGACATCGATCATCTTGCGCCCTCCCTGGGTTGGTGCAACCCGCAAAGTAGGCGTACGGCTAAAACATTGCAAGACGACAACTCCCCGTTTTGGAAGGATTTCCCAAATACGCCCCCTCCCTCTGACGCTTACACGCATGTAGGAAATCCCCTACATACGGGCGCCGGGTTTGATGTCATCATTTAGGGAGCAAGTCCGGGAATCACAGGTGTCGTATACCCCAGCAAGGCTAGTTGTTGCTAACCGAATGGAGCGTACCGATGGTGATCTACTCACTCATACAGTTGCCCGATGGCGAATGGAGCATTCGCCGAGAATCGGCCACCCTGTTCAGCCAGTTAAGGCTAGGGCCGGCGATTCAGCTCGCACGAGAAACTGCTCGTGACGAGCATAACCGGTCAGGCCGAAGCACCTGTGTCGAAATGTCTGGACCCAACTCAACCATACGCCTGGCGCAATACGCTCGACCGGACATTCCGATCGAAAGCGCTGTGGCCTGACGCCAGGCAGCACCAAACCAGATCTATCTGCTTCGCGAGGCATGGGTAGCATGTTACGATCCCACGCCTGCTGCCGTTCCCTCGGTAGCTGCCTCCAGCCCGGATGGCGAAACAGGTAGACGCAAGAGACTTAAAATCTCTCGGCCGCAAGGCTGTGCGGGTTCGAGTCCCGCTCCGGGCACCAGGAATTTAGTGCCGCCGCACCATCCCACCGTAAAAGTATTGCGATGCTTCGCCCCCCTCCGTAAGCACGCCCTGTTGGAATGGCTGAGAGCAGTTCCGTTGACAGGTCGCGCATGCTTGCAGGGGTAGCTTTCAGTGAAAGTTGCGCTACAACGATGCCGACTAACTTCACTGCAATGGCGGCAATCATCCGCCGTCGCATCACATGTTGAAATGAGATTCTTCTGCCGCGACTGCTCCGGAATGACAAGCTCAGTTCTCTTGTCACTGCTTTGTGCATTGCGTTGAATCAAACCATGCGACTCATCCAACTCTCGTTGATTGAGACGCAAAATGTGCCGATGTTTAAGCACAGTGTGCGAACCATTTCTGGTTTTCTCCAAAAGACGGCTACGTTGCGGATGGGTTTACGCGAAATTCACGTCTGCGGTTGTTCCATTTCACCGATTTTTGCGCACGTTTGAAGTTCACCGGCGAAACAATCATCAAGGCGCAGTGAATGGGGAAGGAGTGGTGGAAAAATAAAGTTCTGAGGCAGTTTGCCGTGGGCGCAGGCTATGCGCTCGCGTTCTCGGTTTTGCACCCTATTTCCGACGCTCACTGGCATCTGCACGCGGCGTTGCGCCTAATCTGTTTGCTTCTGATCCCCTACCGATACTGGTTCGCACTCGCCATCGGGGAAGCCATACCTAACGCCTATGAGGCTTATCTCTGCCTCCATGCATTTGGTCCGGCCTGGGTGATGATGCGATCCATCCCGCCAATCATTCTTGCGATGCCCTTGGTGTGGTGGTGTAGAAGCCGGCTGAATCTTTTCCCTACGAAACACCTGGTCGACATCAAGGTACTCCTCGTATGCGTCCTGCTCGCCTCAACCCTCTGGATGGGGTACAGCTATATTTCCGTCTCCCTGGTGCGCGTGCCGGACGGATCCTTCCATGCGCAACCCATCATGGCGGCGGGCTATTTCATCGGAAACTACGTAACGCTGCTTTCCATCGTCCCGTGGGCACTGATCGCACGACTGGATTACCACAAGGGACACATGCGCGCCCAAGTCGAGCGAATCATCCGTAGCAAGCTCGTTGTCGATGCGGTCTGCCTGTTCGTACCCATTCTTTTGCTTTTTGCATGGATGAGCCTGAAGACGGATGCAACGCAGAGGCAAATCATCGAAATGGCCATGTTCATCCCGGTCGCATGGCTGACGCTCAAACACGGCTGGCGCGCAGCGGCGCTGGGCGGAACACTTGCCATCACCTGCAATGCCCTTCTACACGCCGACACTCCTGACCTGCCTCTTATCGAAACACAGCTGTTCCTCGGCTTCGCCATTACCGGGCTTTACGCCATGGGGGCACGCATCAGCGCACAACTGACGCGAGAAACGGAAGAAAAGTTCATAGCGACCAACGTGCAGAGCACAGCTCGACAGAGCCTCCAATTCAGTGAGCGCCGTTTGCGACAAGCCGCAGAGAGTCTGGAGTTCGTGGCAGGCACGCTTCACGTGAACAACCATCGCTTCCTGGAACAGATGCGCCGCGTCGTGCCCAATATCGAAGACCATGCTTTCTATAAGCAGGCACTCGCCGCACAACAACAGGTTTATCGCTTAGCCGAAAGCCTGCACCCTGTAGCATGGCGCGATCGCGGGCTACCCGCGGCGCTTCACGAGACCGTTGCGCGTACACTGGATGAAGCAGGCATTGCCTACAGTTGCCAGATCAAAGGCCGTGGTTTCCATTCACTGGAACCGGCTGTACTCGCAGCGGCATATCGCGCCATTTGTGAAGCAATAGCGCATGTCTGTACAAAAATCACCTGCTCGCTGGTCCACCTGAAGGTTCGCGCCGGAGAAACAAACGGGCAACGATGGATCGTCATATGCGTCGAAGGCCATTACAGCGATGATGGCATTGCCCATGCGCTATTCCATAACGAGCGCCGACGCCAACTTGGCGCCAAACTGGGAGCCTATGCGCGCGATGTAGACGAAATGCGCAGTCACGCTGAAATTTTCAACGGACAACTGCATGTGCGCTCATCGGACGATCACATGAAAATAACCGCATTGCTCCGCAGCGGGACCCTGGAACTGCAGAAATCGAGCGCTCCTGCACCTATGCGGCTCTGGGTCAGCTAGCCGACTTCGACGCAAGACCTCAATTGCTGCCCGACGAGCAACTGTAAGGACTCGTGCAAGTATCCTCCGTGTAGAACCTCGTGGTGCCGTCATTTTGAGGTACCGCCAATACCGTTGTGGTGGCATCGCTATACACAATCTCCGCACCGGGCATTCTTCGGGATATCACCGCACTTCGTACTCTCTCGACAACGCGTAGTGAATCAACACCCATCGGCAGCACCATCGAAGTGCCATTCACAATCTCGATCGCTGCGTGCACCGTGCCGTTCAAATCATTTACTTGCACGTATTTGATGCCATGGAGCATGAAAATATATACGTGCCAATGAGGGCTCGCACTAACGTCCGGCGCATTCGGCCACGATTGACCTAAGCCAGTAGACGGCGCATCGGCAATAGCTGTCGTATCAGCAGCAATCGAAGACATACCTCCTGCCGCGAAAACGGTCGCCACGATTGCCGTGCGGATAAAACTTCCTTGAATATGGAACATAGGCGCTCCCTGATGAAGGCAGATGAATCACCGGGAGACAAAATGTAGCAGCTGAATCGCTTAGGGAATTGCCAATTTTCAAACAAGCGCATGTGTGTTCAGGAATATGATATGCAGACCGCCTCTTTCACACTTCGTTGACAAAAGCGCGGGAGCCCCGACTTTTCAACACTTCACATGCAGCGTACGGCGATGTTTGCCAGACACTTCAACGCGGTCACTCGCAATGCTTACGCACGTATCAGCCAATGACATCACGTCCTGGCGATGCGATACAACAATCTGCACCGTATTTGGCAAGCGCTGCTTGATCGCCGCGAGGACGGATAACTCGGAAGCCACATCGAGCGCATTAGTAGCCTCATCCAATAACGCTATGGAAGGCCGACGCAGAATGACTTGTGAAAGCAACAGACGCTGCAATTCGCCCCCCGAAAATCGGCTCGATGCGCTGCTCAATGCCGTGTCCAAACCACATGCCGAATGCGCCAGCCTCTTGCGCAAGCCAACGTCATCCAGCGCGCTCCACATCATTTCGTCCGTCGCATCGGGAGCTGCCCAGCAAAGGCATTCGCGCACTGTTTGTTGCCACGGCCGCACATGCTGGCTTACATAGGCGCCATGCCCAACAAGTGCCTGGTACTGCTCAAAATCAATCCGCTCCGCACCTATGCGTGCCACGAAATAATCGGGCGCCGTCATACCCGCCAACACATCGACCAGGCTGCTCTTGCCTATTCCGGAATCGCCACAGATCAGCGTCAGCTCACCGGGCACAAGAACCAGATGCTCGATCTCAAGACCTGCAGAGGGAGGCCTCCAATTTATTCGTTCAATATGCAGCGCATGACCGTTTCCGATGCCACGCACTGGAGCCGGAGATGCCCGCTCGACATCCAACTGCATATATCGCTGCCACAATTCCAAGGCGGGTGTGGCTGAACGTAGCTGCTGAAAACTTTGACGCGTAGCGACTAGATAAGGCAAAAGTCGACCGAGCAATAAGCACACGGCGATAAGCGAAGCATGATCGATACCTCGCCAGCGTCCTGCCAGTACGAAGAGCGCCGCGATACCGACAGCGCCCAGCAATTCCAGCATCAACCTTCCCGACGCCACAAGCTCCAGCTGCCGCCGGTAGCCATGGCCAAGCCGATCGGAAATGGCTCCATAACCGGCTTTTTCCGCATCCTCACGCCCGAACGAACGCACGTGACGCAGACGCCTGGGAAAATCTTCGCTAAGCCAGAACAAGCGCGTCATATCCATGACGTACTGACGGCTGACTTGCACCTGTTCGCGACTGTACGCACGCGATGCGATCACACCGAGCGCAGCCAGCAAAGGTGCTGCAAGCATGAGCGAGGGCGATACGCAGAACGCAAGTCCGAGACTGACGATCGAGGTGACGGCGGCCACGAAAAGCTGTAGCAACGCCCCGAACCCCTGCGTCAAGAGCTCCACGTTATGCGTCAGTACGTTGGCGATTTCCGCCGACGTCGAATTGGCCAATGCAGCCAGGCGCGCACTGATCAGGCGGGCATGAACCTTTCGCCGCAAACTCATGCCATAGGCACCGACCAGATAGGCACCTAACCGGGCCGATTGCCAGCGCAGCAGTGCAAAAACCACCGTCACTGCGAGAAACCAGACAGCCTGCACGTCAACGTTGCCATGCCGCTCGAACGCAAAGCGTCCGAACGACAGCGCATGGCCCGGCTGCACCAGCGGCACAAGGAAAACCGCCGACAAACTGCCTGTCAGCGCGCCTCCAAGCGACAGCACGACATACACGATCATGCGCCTCAGGTCAGCGCGAGGAAGCGTACTCACAAACGCTTCGAATGCGTGCCCAGTCGGCCTACGTGATGCATTCGTCATTGCCATGAATTCACACACCATCGCATGCCGCAGCAATGCCACGCCGCATTGGGCCAATCACACCCCGCATATTCTCGCGCGCTCCTGTCGGCCGGGGATCGCGGAGCGCATAGCCAAGCCACGCTTGGTCACTTTAAAAGTTTCAGCAAAGCATCAATCGATGCCGTCGGATGACGGCCTCGTCGAAGCTCGTGCACGCCTGAATGCACCAGCCGATCTGCGAAGGCATTCCATCCCGACTGTCCGAGCGCATAAGGTTGGTCGTCCGCCAATCGCTGCATGGCCTGCTCGGCGGGCATCGCCTGTAGCAATCCATCGGCATGATCGGCCAGTGTGCTGGATACGAACACCGCGCCGACCAGCTTCAAAGGCGCTGACGCGAGATGGCCGCCACTCTCTCGCAAATCCGCTTCCAGCTTTTCGACGCCGCTACGTCGCTGAATAAGAGGCGCACCTTCCAGCCAACGACATGTCTCATCATCCTCGACAAAACGGAGCGCATCAGGCTTGACGTGCAAGTAGTTCGCCACCCCCGTGGCATGCAGACTTTCCGGATGTACGAATACGGCATCTTCGGCAAGAAAGTCCAATCCCCTTAACAGGCTGTGCAACGCAAGCGTCGATTTACCGGAACCGCTGGCACCCAGTAGCAACACGCCCTTGCCCCGGCGGCCGACACAGGCCGCATGCAGTGGAATCAGCCCCAGGCTTCGTGCCGCCAGCGTAAACACCGTAAATTCGATCAGTTCATAACGCAGGTGATAGGGGTAGCCAAGCATGTCTTCCGAGGCCACGATCAAAGCGCGACGCTCATCGGGCATCAGTACGACGTAGTTCGATGCATCCATCACGCCGCACAGCATGCCGCCCCCCGATTGCATGCTTACCGGAGGCGGATCGCTTACATAGGAAGGCAGGTGACGCGACACCAGACGTAACGTCACACGGAATTCCGGCCATGCGTTGGCCAACTGATGTGCCGGCAAACCACCATACGCCGCCTCTACCAGGTCCAGCAGAGGACGGCTTGAACTTTCAAAGACGAAACATCCGCCAAGCACCCACTTGCAGGTCGAGAAGAGCTGGCGCGGCCTCTCACAGAATGGGTCGGCGACGATATCGTCGGTGGACCTGGCAGAGAGCAATACTGTCATTGTTTTCAGAAACTCCGCCTGATTCGCGACGACTACGCCAGGCCCAGGCCATCGAATACTTCCAGTAAGTGCCAGCATCCAGCGGAAAAGTTGCATGGCGCCGTTGACGCGCGCAGCCATCCAAACGTAACAAGCTGTTTCACTTTTCGCGCCGCGCCGCAACCGAATCGTCATTTCCAAGCACATACGCCCAACAGCGCCATGGGATGTCCTGCATCGACCGTGACGCTGCGGATTTCCTGCGGCTACGCGCGAGGCGTTCTCCGAAATGCTAAAGATTCAGGTTGGCCACTCCTATTTCCTCAACTACGACCGCAAACAATGGGAGCGTGGCAAGCCTTATCCACCGCTCGCGACGATCCAGATCGCTGCGTTGCTAAGAGAAATGGGCCACCCTGTGACGCTGTTCGACGCCATGGTGGCCGAAGGCGTCGAAGCGTATGAAGCGTCATTGCAGGAAGCGCGTCCGGATCTCGTGGTCTTCTACGAAGACAATTTCAACTATCTCACCAAGATGTGCCTGAGCCGCATGCGCGACGCGGCATGCAAGATGATCGCCGACGCCCATGCACAAGGCGCACGCGTCATCGTAGCGGGCTCCGATGCCTCCGATCACCCCGACGCCTTTCTTGCGGCCGGGGCGGATGCCGTGCTTATCGGCGAAGGCATTGCACCGCTGATCGAATTGGTAGAGCGGCTGGATCGCAATCCGGATATTTCCACAAAGGAATGGATCGGCAATCTGTCCGGCACCGCAACGCTTGTGGACGGTCAATCGCGCGTGACGCGCATTGGCGCGATTCCTCCCGATCCGCGCGTCGTCGGCCATCCCGCCTGGGATCTGATCGACATCGAACAGTACCGCACCCTATGGCAGGACAGGCACGGCTATTTCAGCCTCAACATGGCGGCCTCACGCGGCTGCCCGTTCCGCTGCAACTGGTGCGCGAAACCCATCTGGGGCAATCACTACAAGCAACGCAGCGCCAGGGAACTGGCCACGGAAATGATCTACTTGAAGCGCGCATTCAAACCCGATCACATCTGGATGGCCGATGACATCTTCGGCTTCCATGTCGATTGGGTCACCGAATTTGCCGAATACATCGATGCCGAAAAGGGCTCCGTACCATTCACCATCCAGACCCGCGCCGATCTGATCAGCGAGCGCATGGCCGACGCGCTCGCAAAAGCCGGATGCGCAGAGGCATGGATCGGGGCGGAAAGCGGTAGCCAACGCATCCTGGATGCCATGACCAAGGGCACCAAAGTCGCAAGCCTGATCGAGGCGCGCGAACGGCTCGGTAAACGTGGCATCCGCGTCGGCTTCTTCATCCAACTCGGCTATCTCGGCGAACAACTGCCCGACCTGCTCGCCACCCGTGAATTGATTACGCTGGCCGCACCGGACGATATCGGCGTCAGCGTTTCCTATCCCTTGCCCGGTACGAAATTCTACGAACAGGTCCGTGCGCAGCTCGGCAAGAAAACCCATTGGCTGGACAGCGATGATCTCGCCATGATGTTTCGCGGCGCCTATACCTCGGATTTCTACCGACGCGTGCGCGATCTGTTGCATACCCAAGTCACGCTGCAGCAAGTCAAGGCGACGGACACGCCGGAACATCGCCACGCATGCACCTCGCTCGAGGCGCAGTGGAATGAACTGATCGCCACCGAGCAAGCACACCGTACTGAAAACGCTACGTTGCCGTCGCCCTCGGCCACGACATGCCACACACCAGCCTTACATCATGTTGCCACCGCTCAGAACCGTTAAAGCTGCCTTGCGACGTGCCACCGAAACATTGGCCGTCGAACTCGCGCAGGCACAACCAGGCCGTCCCGCGCCGGCATGGAACGAACTGGAATGGCGCCTGGCTTCGGCTGCCGCCGCTGCGCATGGTGTATCGCCACTACTCTATCGCTACTCCAGCTGGCAGCCATCACCATGGCGACAGTTTCTTGCCGAACAACGCGAGCACGTCGAACGACGCCACCAGCGCATCGTCGACCTACTACGGCAAATCGACCTGAGCGCCCGCATCGCCGGATTGGCAATCGTTCCCTTGAAAGGTGCCGCCCTGCACGCGCTCGGACTCTACGCACCCGGCGATCGTCCCATGGCCGACATCGATCTGCTGGTCCACGAAAACGATGTGGAAAGCACCACCGAGCTACTACGCGAGCTCGGCTATCTACATTCCTTCACCCAGTGGAAACATCGCGTCTTCAAGCCGGCACAAGGACAACCCCTACCGGGATTGGGCGAACATCGCGATACGCCCATCAATATCGAGTTGCATACGCGCATCCAGGAACGTCTGCCGATCGCTCGCATCGATATCACCCAACGCATCTATCCCTGTCGGCCTGAGCCGGGTCTTAATCCTTATCCGTCTAACGGCGCCTTGATGAGCCATCTGCTCTTGCATGCAGCGGGCAATATCTGCGGACGCAGTTTGCGCTTGCTGCACTTGAACGATATCTCGTTGCTGGCCACGCGCATGGTCGCCAGCGACTGGAGTGTGCTTTGGGACAGTCCGACCGGCTCCCCTCCCTGGTGGGCGCTTCCTCCCCTGCGCCTGGTCGACCGCTATTACCATCACGCCGTTCCCCGCGTACTTCTCGAACGCCTCGAACGTGAAACCCCGGCACTCCTGCGTGTGTTATCGCGCCGGAACACCCTGACCAAGGTTTCCAGCTCAGAACTGTGGCTGCATAGCTTTCCCGGCGTCGAATGGTGCCGCTCCTTGCATGAGCTCCGACAGTACCTCACACAGCGCTTTGCACCCACCGAAGAAGCCATCCAGGAGCGTGCGGACATGATTCGTACTCAGCTTTGGTTGCAGGGACAAAACTGGGTCACCGCCTCACGCTTGCGCCGCATGCTCACCCGATTGATTCATCCGGTGCCGCGCATGGACGCGCTCTATGTGGTCCGCGCTGCGCTGGAAACGCCGACGCCTCCCACCTGAAAATCACGGTCGACGAATCAAGAAATCGCGCGTCCAACAGCGGCCATACACCCAAACACACCGCGTATCGGTCACTGCACCAGATCGGCTCCTGCAACATGCTTGTATAAGGCGTCGAACACACGCACCGTGTGATCGGCGTCTTCCAGCATGGCGCGGCGTTGTGCTTCCGCCGCCAATCGAAGCCGCAGATCTTCATCCTCCAGCACCCGACAGATGGCATCCGCCAGCGCAGCATGATCTCCCACCGCTACCGCGATCGCTGCCACCGGCGACCATTCGGCGATATGTCCGACTGCCGTGCCCACTGTCGGTACGCCGGCAATCGCCGCTTCGAGCAACACCAGCGGCCCTGCTTCGTGCAACGATGACATCACCAACAGGTCCGCCGAAGCCATGATCGGACGCAACTCTTGCTGCGTCTTGAAGCCCAGGAAATTTACTTGCCGCTGCACGCCCAACTGTTGCGCCAGATGCTGCATTTCGCCATCGAGCGTGTCCACACCCACGACGTCCATCTGGATATCCACGCCCGCCTCGACCACCCGTGACAGTGCCCGCAAGAGTGTCGTCTGGTCTTTGACGCGATTGAGGCTTGCGACATGGATCAATCGCGCAGGCCCTGTCCGGCGCCTGCGCGGCGCGAGCACCGGCCAGCATTGCAGATCCACGCCCAGCGGAACCCGCCACGCGCTCACACCGAGACGACGCAGCGAGTCGATGATCGGCGTGCTCGCGGCAGTCACAATGTCTGCACAACGCAGCACGACGGCTTCGCGCAACCGCCCTTTCCATTGGCGGCAGCCGCCGTAGCCGATCTCATGCAAGGCCACCAGTTCGCCCCCGGCAATATGTACCAGGCTGGGGCGCCGCAGCAGCTTGGCCGCAGCCACCGCCACCACGCCGCACGAGCCGGAAAAAATGGCATGCACCGCATCGAACGGTGCACGTCGATGTTCGGCGCAAAGGGCACCGATCGCGCGAATACGCGGCCAACCGTCGCCCATGTTATGCACGGTAGCGCCGGCAAGCGGCCATCGGCCCGGTTTCGCTTCCTGCCGCAAGGCGAACACATGCACCTCGTGCTTGCGCGCCAATCGCTTGATCAAGGCAAGAAACGCGGGAATCACCCGATGCGTGCCGCTACGGTCGACACCACCCGGAACCACCAGCGCGATCTTCACGCAGCCCTCCAATGCTGGGCGCCGAGCACCTGTGCATACGCATCCGCCCATCGGCGTCCGACGGCTGCAAACGACAAGTTCGCATCAAAATGTGCGCGCACTTGTTCCGGCCGCGGGCGGCTTGCCCAGGCGCAAACCAGCGCCTCGGCGAGGCGGCCCGAATCTCCGCAAGGCCATAAATACCCCGTGCGACCGTGTCCGGTCAGCGCGCGAAACGAAGGGATATCCGTCACCACCGGCATCACGCCGCACGCCATCGCCTCCATCAGCGCGTAGCCGCAACTCTCGGCATGGCTGCCGGATACGAACATGTCCGAGGCACGCATCAGCGCTTCGACTTGCGCATGCGGCACCTTGCCCAGCAAATGCACCCGTCCAAGCAGGCGTGGATCACGCTCGATGCGCTGCTGCACTTCCCGCAGCAACGGCGCCTTGCCAAACGCACACCACAATTGAAGTCCGGGCAAACGCGCGGACACCTTCGCGATGCCATCGAGTACCGTGAGCGGATCCTTGCCGCGATTCAGATGCCCTACCCACAGCACGCACGGATTGCCATAGAGACCTGTCTCCGCACGCGCCAAGGCACGGCTGCCGCGTGTGAAGCGGCTACTGGATTCCGGAATCGCAAACATCGGCGTTCGCCTGCTCAACACACCCGCTTGCACGAACGGTTGTGCAAGCTCCGGAGCGGTGAACGCCACCGCGGAAGCCGCCGCATACCAGCGCCGCGATAGCGGTCTGCGCCACCAGCGTGGCGGCCGATCTGCATGATCCTGAAGCAGGATGGGCATCTGCGGCAAATGCTTGGAAACGGCAAATGCCTCTTCGGCAAATCCCAAGCCATGCACATGCAGCAGATCGGCGCCCATTTCGCGAAGCACGTCGGCAAACAGCTTTCCGCGCGACGCCAGGGCAACCCTATCACTCGGCACAAAGTGGTAATCCACACCGTGGCGCGTCAACCGTTCCGCGTGCGCCGCGGCCTGAATCACCGACACCCGCACACCGGCACTGGCAACCGCTTCGGCGATGTCACGCAGCGACGGCCATTGCTCCAGCACGTTGCCGAGCGTCCATGCGGGCGGCGGCGGCAGCACATTGATCTGGGCGATATGCACCATGGCGCCTACAAGCCCGAAACCTGCGGCATGCGCAAACGCACCAGCCGGTTCGCCAGTTCCAGTTCCCATGGCCGGTCATAGCGGCGATAGCGGTAGCGCCAAGCCGCGGCAGCGCTCAGGGCGCGCTTCGCCCACGGCGGCGAACGCATGTCTTGTGCGGTCGGAAAACGGCAACGCAAGACAGTCACGAAATCATGGATACGGCGACGCATCTTGTCAGTCAGCCAGGGCGCATCTGCATGGCAGGCGTAATTGACCCATTGCGGCTGCGTCCACTCTTCCGGCGTACGCGGGAATATCACCGGTTCGCCATGCACATCGAGCAAGGGGGTCGAAGGCCGCTTGCCGCGGTCTTTTTCATGCCGGCTGCTTTCCGGCAGCGGCGTGTAGACATAGACAATGATTTCCGCGGCGGGATTGATGCGCTTCAATTCGCGGATGAACTCGAAGGTACGTTCGGTTTCCTCTTCGGTGTTCTCTGGTGGCGCCACCATGAAGGACAGCTCCGGTATCACACCATTGCGCCGGCACAGTTCCGCCACTTCCAACGTCTGATCCGGCCGCGTGCCCTTGCGGATTTCCTTCAGCATCTGGCCACTGGGTGATTCCGCGCCAATGTAAGCCATGCGCAGCCGGCTCTTGCGCACGCGCTCCCACGAACTGCTCGACAACTTGAGCAGCGCATCGGAGCGTGCATAACACCACCACGGCAGCTCAAGTTTGGCCATCACATCGAGCAGCGGAATCATGTCTTCTTCGCGATCAAAGAAGTTGTGGTCGAAATACTGGATGGAGTCCGCGCCCAGTTCGTACTTGAGATAGCTGAGCTCGCGCTCCAGCCGCACCGCTGCCGGCAGTGCCGTCGCACCACCGAACATGGCGGCTACGCCACAGAACGTACAGCGGAAACGGCAGCCCACCGCCGCCTGATGCGCTGCCGTACGTTCTCCTAAAAAGGTTCGCGCCAGATAACGCCGCGGATCGCCAAGCTTGTCGTAAGGCAGCACCTCATCCGGGCCTGCCAACGAAAATCGGCGATTCGGGTTATGCACGATCGCGCCGTCGTTCTTCCACGACAAACCACCGATGCGCGCCATATCGCTTCCGGCGCGTCCACTCAGCGCAGCGACCAGCTCGGGCAAGGTTTCTTCGCCCTGCCCGCGGATCGCATAATCGACATACGGCGCACCCAAAGCCACATCCGTATAAAGGGTGGGGAAATAACCACCCCAGATGATCGGCGTGGCTGGAAAATGCTCGCGAATCGCCTCGGAAACCGCGATCGCCGGCTCGGTCTGCGGACCACCCATCACGCTGATGCCCACGGCGTCAAACCTATCGTGCGCCATCGTGCGCAAGGTCTTTGCGATGAAATCGCGATCGACATTGCCATCGATCACCTCGCTGCTGCCCGTTCTATCCAGCGCGGCTGAAAGATGCAGCAACGACAAGGGAAACCGCGCACTTGCACGCGAAGTGACGGTAGGGTTGATCAGTAAAGTACGTGGGCGGCTCATGGAAAATAAAAAGATGGCATCAAGATGTGCGCCTTAGCTGAAATACCAGCGCAACCGGAACCTCCAGCGCGACGGGGTCGAAATGCGCGCCGGCAGGAATATCGATGGGATCGAGCATCGGCTCCAGCACGCGCTCGATCGACAAGCCATGCGCAGCGCAGGCCGCATGCCAGTCGCTATAAAAATAGTGCGTATGACGCACCGCGTAGCGCTGGCCGTCGCGACGGAAATCGCGCCGCCAGCCAAGCGAATGGCCGATCGGATGAACATCGCTGCACAGAATCGTGCCGCCCGGCCGCGTAACACGGCACAGCTCGGCCAGGGCCGGCGCCAGCGTTTCCACATGGCCGATCACCAATCCGCTGATCGTCAGATCCGCCCAGGCATCCGGCACCGGCAATGCAGTCAACTCGCCTTGCGCCAGCAAGATCTCGGCATCGCGTCCATGCATATCCAACTCGCTGCCGGCACGTTTCAGCATTGCATCGGAAAGATCGACACCCATGACACGCGATGCACCACGCGACAGCGCGTGCAGGATATAGCGCCCGCTACCGCATCCTGCATCCAGCACGTTCTGTGTCCGCAGTGAAGCGGGCATCAATGCCAGCATCGCGCGTTCCTCGGCCTGCATCACCGGGTTGTGTGCCTGCGCCGGGTAACTATCCGCCCAGAGTGCATACGCACTCAGTGGATCAAGCATCATCGGCTCGGACATCAGCCGCACCTCGCTGCACCGGCAATGCCAACGCGCTGCCCGCTTGCCAGGGCAAGCCCCGGCTCAAGTGCAAGCAGTGCAGGATCGGCCAGCGACCGGGCCATCATCTTTAATTTTCCATCGAGATGGACCGGCACGGCGTCCACACCGGCCATCGCAAACCATTCGGCAAAATCGGGATCGGCGATGCAAGGCGCGCCGTTGCGTATCACCGCGCGGATATCGCTGCGCGGCACGCCGACCAAACTGGAGACAGGATCCCCGCCGCGATCCTCGACAATCACCAAATCGGCGGCCATCCCGGGCGCTACCCCACCACGCCCTGACAAGCGCAAGATGCGCGCAGCCTGTGCCGTGACCAGTGCAAGCAACTGCGCAGGCGATAATCCACCATCCGTCGCCACATCGCTTAGCTCTTCAAGCAAATCGCGCTTGCCGCTGAGGCGCGAATCGCTGCCCAGTGCCAGGCGCCCAGTTGCGCATAAACGGCGCGGATCGAGCGTGCGGCCAAGCAAGGCACGGTTGCTGCCTGGACACCAGATCACCGCAGCGCCGTTGGCGATCACACGCTCCACGTCCTGCTCGCTCAAACCGACGCCGTGGATCAATACCGTATTCGCCGCCAGGCATCCCATGTGATCCAACTGCGCCAATTCTGCCTGCGCCACCGCATCCGTTCCTTCCGCCAGATGAATCAGCCAAGGCCAATCCGACGGCGTAGCCCGAAAGCTCTGTTCGACCGGCGGCCCGTACCCCGGCCATCCCAAGGCGTAACTCCAGCCCTGGTTACGCAGCACGGTCACCGGAAAATCCACCGCATCGAATGCGGGATGCCACGGATCGTGATGCGCCACGCAGGTCACGCCGGCAAGCAGGTTCTTCAACGCGCCATGCCGCATGCGCAGCGCCTTGGGCCATTGCAGGGCAGCCCTCACCTCCGGCCGTTCGAAGTGCGCCTGGAATGCGTCGATCCAGGCATAGCTGTTAGGAAAAGGCGCACCGGCCAATAACGGTGGCACTGCATTGACATGCAGATGTTCGTGCGCGTTGATCAGCCCAGGGAAAATCAGGTGATCGCGAAGATCCACCCGATAGGCCCGGCCACCCGATGACAAACCGATGCGTCGTGCCGCCATCGTCAATGGGGCGCTCGACACGCCCTCGGCCGTAACGGATGCCCCGCCTTCCAGGCGCGTATGCACGGTTGCATGGGAAGCCCGCATAAATCAGCGCCGGCGCATCACGATCAGAAAATGGTCGCCCATGCCTCGCAACAGCGGCAAACCGCCAAAGCGATCATCCAGCCGTCCCAGCCGCTCATACCAGCCGGGTCGACGACGGTAATGCTCGACCAGATAAGGCGGTGGCATGAACAGGCTCAGCGCGCGGTAGCTTTCCAGCGTGAAATGCGGCGCGAACGCACGGTAGAACTCACGCGGCAGGTAGTAGTAGGTCCAGATCGTATGGCGGTTCATACCCACGGCCGTCGCACCGCGCGCGGCGCGTATGGCAGCGCGCTTGAAGCGCCCACGCAAGCCGTAATGGGCCCATTCCCAAGGGCAAACACGCCCGATCACCGAGAACACCAGTTTGCCGCCAGGCTTCAGCATGCGTGCGCATTGATTTGCAACCGCAGCGAGATCAGGCGCGCAATTGAGCGGCCCAAAATTCGAATAAATACCATCGAAGCGATCGCTGAGCTGATCGAGCTGATGAACACCTACGTGCACCACGGTGACGCGTTCGTGCAGCCCTGCATCGGTAGCGCGTGTGCGCGTGCGCTCCACCATGCGCGGCGACCAATCGCTGGCAACCACGCGATAACCGCGTTCGGCAAATGCCACGGCATCCATGCCGGTACCGCAACCCAGGTCGAGCAAGCGCGAACCCTCGGGAATTTCTCGCTGCACGGTGTCCCACATCGTCAGCCGCATGCGCTGGATCAGCTCGTTATTGCCGCGCGGGCCGTCGTAATCCGCTGCAACACTATCGAACGCGCGCTGCGTTTCCAGCAGCTGCGCAGGGTCCAATGACGCGGCCCGATGCTCGGGGCCAGGTTGGTAAGGCATATCCACTTCGATCTCCCGTCGCCGGCAAAACTGCGCGGTCGGCTATGACAGACGCATCGAAACCGGCGCGCGAACGACGCTGGCGTCGACCGTCATCGACTCAAGCGGTAAGTGCCGGAATCCGCGGCGGCGGTTGCGTGCAGATCCGTAACGCTCCCCGACCGGCACGTGGATCGCGATAAGGCGTATGCCGTTTTCGATCAGCTATGCGACTGCCCCGGCGACAGTACAGAGAGATACGCTGCCGCATCGCGGATCTGTGCTTCGGTGAGATGGGATGCCACGTCGGTCATCGTGCCCGGCTTGGGTTTGCCGGTGCGAGCGCGAGCCTGAAATTCATGCAGGCGATCGATCACGAACACGAACGGCTCTCCTGCAATGCTCGGAAAACGCTGGCCGTTTCCGCGGCCACCGGCGGCATGGCAACTGAAGCACGCGGGGACGTGGTTGTGGCCGCCATGTTCCGCCAGTGTTTTTCCCGCCTCGATCAGATCGGCAGGTACCGGGTGAGGGTTTGGCGCCAAGGGCGGATGCTGCTCAGAAAAATAAAGTGCCAACGCCGCGATATCCGAATCAGAAAGCGTTTGCGCAATCGGCTGCATCACGGGGCTGGCTCGCTTGCGCGTCTTGAACATGCCCAGCGCGTGAGAGAGGTATTGCGCATTCATGCCCGCAATGCGCGGTACGCCTGTGGCCGAACCCGCTCCGTGAGGACCATGGCATGCCGCGCAAACAGGCAGCTTCACAGGCGCTGCCGGCGATGTTCCGGCAAAAATCGGGGCCGACGAAAACAATGCCAGCAGGCACAACGTCCTGAACAGCAACGCATGGCGCCACCAACTCGGCGATTGGCTCGACCTATCGAGGCACAAACACGATATCGGGCGACGCGCACCCTTCGAACGGAAAAACGCAAACATGGCTAGGCCCCGACGGCGAGGTTGGCTGCCGTCGAGTATCCGGGCTAACGCAGACAAGCGGAATTTGATTTTCCATATCGCCGGGATCGAGCCAGCCTATCGATACGGTCGCACACGAGTATCAGGCATGTGCTGCATGCACCCCGGCCCTGCGCCATGCATTTCTGACAACCGCCGCAAAAGCACCCAGCAAACCTCCGATCAACATACTCGCCGCCCACATCAGTGGAGGATTGGGAAAGGCTTGCTTCTCGGGCACGTAGACCGGCCACGCCAATGATGTCTCGTACGTGTAAGCGCTGCTAAGGAGTTCGGTAAGTTCGCTGCGGGTACGCTGAAGCTCACGAATTTCCTGGTCACTGTTCGTGAGCACGACACTGGCAAGCAGCGCAGTTTGACTATCCTTACCGCTAGACACCGCGTTCTGCAGCAAGCGATCCCGCTCGGCTTCGGCGTGCTGCAGATCACGTTCGGCTTCATCCAGGCGGCCTTGCGCAATCTTCAATGGCGCCGCTTCCAGCCGCTGATGAATCTTCTGCAATTGTGCGACAGTCGCCTGCGCTAACTGAGCAGCCCGTTGTGGCGAATCGCCCCGCACACTGAGCTTCACCATCGGGCCTGCATAAGGCAGCGGCTCCAGTTTCAAGCTCTTGCGATAGAGTGCCGCGTCCGGCGAAACAGGCAGGATGTTCAGGCTCTCGAGCACCTGATCCTGGAACGGCCGGAATTGCAGGCGCTCCAGCACTCGTGCAAGGGGTTCAACTTGCGGATCCTGGTTTTTGGGTGCGTCACCCATACGGCCGATGCGGATCCAGGCAGTCGCCTCCCATTGCCGTTTCGCGGTATGCGTGTATGCCACCGCCAGGATCACGACCAGCAGCAGCGGTGCGATGAACCACTTCCATTCGCGCACGATGATTCGCCAGAGGTCGATCAAATAGATTTCGTCCTGTTGCATATTTTTTTGTCTCGTCAAAAAGCTGGCAAAGACCCTTGCCCGCGATGGGCGCGCCTGTTCGGCAGCCATGCGGCCACCATCTGCATGAGCAGGCAAAGGGCGATAAATCCAAGGTTGGTCCAGGTGAAAGCCTGCGGCGCAAACGGCGCCATCACACACACGTAGGACATCCGCAAAAAGATCAGCAGCGGAAACAAGCCCATACCGCGGACCAGCAGCCGCACGCTCCAGGCCATCATGGCGTACAGCACCCACATGGCGCCGATCGCGCCAAGCGGCCCCCATGCCATCAGGAACGGAAAGAACTCCGTGCCGACGTTGATGTTCGACGCATCCAGCGGAATGCCGGTACCCGCCGTGGCGATCGATCCACTCAACGGCACCAGTTGGTTAAACAGGAACGTGTTGTTGACGTAGTGCTTGGCCAGGATGGCGCCGAAGTTGTACGGGCCCGCGGTGACGTAAAGCAGCAGCCACTTGAAGCCTTGCGGCGCGGCGCGGAACAGCGGACTGAACGGCAGGCTCACGTAATCCAGCGTGCCCGAGCGAAGTATGCCCAACACCGAAAACACTACGCATCCGGCAACCAGGAGCACGCTAATCGTCTTCCACGGCAGCGGTTTGGAAGAATCTCGCCGCAGCGCGATTACCAGAGCAGAAGCAAATAACGCAGCAAGAACACGGTTGCGGTCAATGACCAGTACCGGGAACAGCAAACCCACCGCAATCAGCGCATACCTCACCGCCCGATGCCGCACGCACAGCATGCCGATAGGCGGCAGTACCCAGCACATGTCCGAGATATGTCGCACATGTTCCCGGCCGCCCTGCAAGTTGGCGTACGAGGTGGGATTGCTGATCAATGGAATCGGAAAAAGCGTGAGGTCGAGCAGACAGAACGCGACGATCGCGCAAGCAAAAGCCAATGCGATGAATGCGCCACGCGTACCGACATAAACCGGCAAACGAACAGATGGCCTATCTGGCATGCACACAGTCGCCAGCAGATCGAGCAGCATGATGATCAACGCCGCACCCGCCAGCAGCCACAAACCTTCGGCGTAACCGATCGGAAGCGTGTAGGTGATGCACGTAAGGGCGCACGCAAATAGCAGCGGCAGCCCTAGATATATCGAAGGAAAACGGAGCAGCGCTCTCATGCACGCTCCAAGACCGGATGCACCGTCGGGGGGCGGATCTTTGCGATCAGCACCAGCATCGCGTACGCGAGAGCGTGCAGGGCCAGCCATCCCACTCGCCGCTGCAAGAATGAAATCTTTGCGCCGAGGTAATGCGACTGTGCTCGCAACAGCGTCCGGCAAGGTTCGTCGAACAGTTGCATGCGTTGCACCGCCACTCGCTGCGCCTCGGTGAGATTGAGAATGCGCGTAGGCGTATGCCGCGTGCGGCTGACGTTGGTGCCATGCAGGCGGTAGCCACAAACCGGCAAGTCGACGAAACCCAGCGCATCGTGCGCGGCCAGGCGAAGAAAGAAATCCCAGTCGTCGATGCGCAAGCCTTCGCTCCAGCCCGCCACCGTCTCCAGTGCACTGCGCCGTATCAGCGTCACCGGCCCACCTACGGCCCATTGGCTGATCACCGCGCGCCGTATCCCCTCTTCCGACCGATAAAGACGTTTATCGGCACCGTGCAGATCACGCATGCCGCTGGCATGGATGGTCTTGCCATCCTCGTCCACCACCACCGAATCGCCGATCACCGCCCACTTGGAAGGGTGTGTCATCAAATAGCCGACTTGCACGCTGAGGCCGCCCGGCAGCAAGTAATCGTCGCTGGCCCCCAGCCGCAGGAAGGAACCGCGCGCACGCGCCGCCAGTTCGTTCAACGTAGCGGCAATGCCGCGGTTGTCCCGCTGCACATATTCGATGGCGAGCTCACCGTCATGCTCGGCTATCCATTCGGCGATGCGATCGGGCGTGCCATCGGTCGAGCCATCGTCGATGATGACAAGCTCTTTATGGGGGTAAGGATCCTCCAGCACACTGTCGAGGCAGCGCCGTACGAAGCGCGCATGGTTGAAGGCCGGGATAAGCACGGAGACCAGCGGCAAGCCGTACGGATGCATGGCCATGTCCTGCTTCATTTCATACGCTCCCCAGGTAACGCCGTGCGATCCACACGTTGAAGACGAGATAGAACGCATAATTGACCGCAAAAGCATACATGGCGCCCGCCAGACCGAAGCGCGCGGTAAGCAGATAAACCAGCACCAGGTAAGTCACCGCAAAAAAACACTCCGACGCCACGAACAATCGCGTCATGGCCTTGGCGAGCATCAGGTAGGAAAGAAGAAACGAGGCGATCTTGAGCACATCGCCGGCTAGCTGCGGGGCATACAACGCATCGGCCGCCGCGAAATCGCCAGTGAACAGCACGCGGGTCACCCATCCCCGCAGGAGATAAACCACTATGGCCAGCGCCACGACCACCGGCAACATGTAGCGATACGCCTCGCGCAATTCCTGCAGCAATGCATCACGACCGCTCGCAGCAGCCAATCGGGGCAGGTAATAGATATTGATGGCGGTAGTGATGAAGAGAAGGTAGGCATCCGAGACCTTGCTCACTGCTTGCCAATAGCCCACCTGATTCCAGCCGAAATGGGCGGCGAGATGATCCCGCACACCGATGCTTACCAATGGCGAAAGCAAGGCGGATGTCAACGTCATCACCGAGAACGCCGCCAATCGCAACACCATGTCGCGGTCGAAGCGTGCCTGCAACATGCCGGGGCGAAAATAGCCGCTGCGTCGCAACGCGGGAAAGCCGATGACCAACAGCAACAGTTGCCCGACGATCAGGGCCAGCAAGGCGCCGTAGAGCTTGAACAGGTAAGCGAACAGCACCACCGCCGCGACGGCGCCCAGCGATCCGAGCACCTGGATCAGCGCGAGACGACGCACGTCCATGAAGCCATTGACGACCGCGAGGATGTAATTGGCCAGCGCAATCCCGAACTGAGCCACCGCCAAGACCACGATCACGCTCTGATAGTGCCGGTCGCCCAACAGCCATTGCGTGATCGGACCACTGAATAACAGCGTGAGGCATCCCATCAGGCACGAGGCACATAGCGCATACCAAAGTGCCGCCGACAACAGGCGTGCGAGCTTGGCAGCGTCATGCCGGTATTCGGCCACGTACTTCACGATACCGGTCCCGATGCCGCCACCGGCCAGGATGGCCAACAGCGACATCAGGCTCATGAATTGTCCCAGCCGTCCGACACCCGCAGGTCCGGCAAACCATGCCACCAACTTGACGACCACCAGCGCCGACACCAGACGCGCGGCGGTCGCCATCGCCGAATACCCGCTAGCGCGAAGCATGCTCATGCCGACGCCACGAAAGTCCGGCACGCATCGATGACGGTGTCGACATCCGCATCGCTCATGGCCGGCCCGATCGGAAGACTGAGCACCTCACGCTGCAAGGCTTCAGTCAGCGGCAGGGACAGGGCGTGCAGATGCGGGTAAGCCGGCTGTTGATGGGGCGGCACCGGATAGTGCACCTGCGTTTGCACGCCCCTGCCCTGCAAGTGCTGCTGCAGGGCATCGCGGTACGTGCTGCGCACGACGAACAGATGCCATACATGCTGTTCTTCCTGCGCCGCAAGTGGAAGTTGAATCAGCGGATGGCGGATGCCGTCGCGGTAGCGCCGGGCTACCTGGCGCCGCCGAGCGATGTCTTCATCGAGATGCTTCAGCTTCACCCGCAGCATCGCCGCCTGGATTTCATCGAGCCGCGAATTGATGCCCTGGCGCGGATGATGGTATTTGGTGAGCGAACCGTAGTTGCGCAGCGCCGCGATGCAATGCGCGAGTTCCATATGATTGGTCACTACCGCCCCGCCATCGCCCAGGGCACCCAGGTTCTTGGTGGGAAAAAAGCTGAAGCCCGCTGCATCGCCAAACGCGCCGGCCTTGCGGCCGCCCTGCATTGCGCCATGCGCCTGCGCCGCGTCTTCGATCAGCAGCAGTCCGCGTCGGCGGGCGATCGTGCCAAGCTCTGTCATATCGGCGAGCTGCCCGTAAAGATGCACCGCCATGATCGCCCGGGTGCGCAAACCGATGGCCTTTTCCACTTTGGCCGGATCGATAGTATGACGAATGGGATCCGGCTCCACCGGCACAGGAATCAGGCGGTTCTCAGTAATGGCAAGAAAACTCGCGATGAAGGTATTGCCCGGCACGATCACCTCGTCGCCGTCGCGCAGCTGGCCGAGTTCCTTGTAAGCGCGTAGCGTCAACGACAGCGCATCCAGGCCATTGCC
This sequence comes from Dyella sp. SYSU CM1112, assembly GCF_058216415.1. Taxonomy (NCBI): domain Bacteria; kingdom Pseudomonadati; phylum Pseudomonadota; class Gammaproteobacteria; order Lysobacterales; family Rhodanobacteraceae; genus Dyella; species Dyella sp. SYSU CM1112. Next base: position 101,345 of record NZ_JBZEGI010000015.1, read on the forward strand.
CACGCCTACCGCGAAGCGTGCGCCGCAATAATCGGCGAACTCCCGCTCGAACGCAGCCAATTCGTTGCCCAGCACATACCAGCCGGAATCGATGACGCGCACCGCCGCGGCCTTGAGCTCATCCGCGTAGCGGGCATGCGCGTCTTTCAGGCTGAGAAACGGGATGCTCATGCCAGCGCCCACTCGTAGCAATCGTGCACGACACCGCGAGCGCCGAAATATTCCTTCTGCGCAATCAGGCTGCCATTGAGCACGCGACCTGCCTGCTCGGTCGAAATACCGAAGCTGAAATAACGCTTCGGTGCATACGTGTTCGTAATCAAGGCATCGAACAACATGTCCAAAGCGCCCAGCTCCCGCCCCCGCTGCGAGGCCGCAATGTATTGCGCATGCACCGCGTGACCGAGGTCATACGCGATGACCCCGGCGACCAGGCTGTCTTCGTGATAAGCCTGGTGCAAGACGATGTCGGAGGGGAACCGGGCTTGCAGGAGTTGCAATTCTTGCAGGCTGTGCGTCGGCACCGCGCCATGTCGACGCAATACGTCCGCAAGCAAGGCATGGAAGGCGGCGGGATCGCCGCCGGTGTGCAGCGTGATGCCCTGCCGGCTCGCATGCCTGATGGAGCGCCTGCGCATCGGCGCATAGCCGATCGAGCTGTCCAGCGCGATCACCGAGGAAATATCCCGGCGCACCAGCTTGGCGCCAACGCGATGCAAGGCGTAGAGATCTTCCTCTATGGGATAGCGATGAAAGACGTGCGGCACCGGCTTATAGATCAGGCTCGTTGCCTGCGTGTTGCGATAGTGCTCGCCGATCGCATCGAATACGGCGAGCGTCGCTTCGGCGCGCAATGCTTCGGTGGCAATCAGCCCGGCATAGGTCAGGCCGCCATGGCTGACGACAACGTGTTGCTGCCGCGTGGCAGGAAAAACGGCGATGGCCTGGTTGTCGCGCTCGATGAGCAAGGAGCAATCCACGAAGCGGTCGGCGTGATAATCCATATAGCCGCGCCGGTGCAGCAGATTGCCGTTGCGTGAACGCGCCACCACGGCATCCCAAACCTTCGCGTCGGCCGCGACGTAAGGCCTAATCGTAAACATCCGTATCTCCAGCCAGCAGCATGGCTGGCGCTTCCGCCACGCCGAATCCGTCCGTGCCCATGTCATTGCCGTTGTAAAACATGAGCAGCTTGTCGCGCTGACGGATCAAGGCGGGATAGCAGATCGTCCGCGAGTCCCAGCCGCCGTCGGATAACGTCATGCCCAGGCGTTCGTCGCGGCGGTGCCATCGCATGCCATCATCACTGAAGGCCATACCCGGAAAGTAGTCGCCGTTGCGATGCCCGCGCGTAAAGTACATGACGTATTGGCGGCCGAAGCGATAAACGCGCGGACGGCCAATGCGGTATTCCCCACCCTGCGGCAGCAGGCACACGTGATCGTGCCGAGGCAGGTTCGTAAGGTCGTCGGTTTCCGCATAACGGATGTGATAGCGCGGAAATGGACGGCCACCGATATATTCCCAGTCGTCGCCCACGGCATACCACAAACGCCAGTATCCATTTTCACGGATGACCGAATGCACGGCGCCGATCGTGCTGCGTCCCGGTGCGCGATCCAGTAGGGGCGTTTCCTGTACGCGCCGGAAAGTGTTGCCGCCATCGGTGGAAACCGCCAAGCCGGTAAATGCCAGGAATTTGGCCTTAGCGACCTGCTGAAAGCCCACGTAAAACATATGCAGGCCGCCCGGTGCATCGACGACGTCGCCGAGAATCATGCCGTTGTCGTCGAAGCAGCCGCCGCGCCCGATATCCAGCACAGGCTCTTGCGCCACGCGAACGACGCGCCGCGGCTCGTTCGCCAGCACATCCACGTAACCGATCCGGCTGACGCCCTGGTCGTCGCGAAAACCGGCATAGACGCGTATGAGATCGTTATCGAGGCGATAAGGCGTGGGCGTCAACGCCGAGTGCCGCATCCAGGCACCCACGCTATGCCGCGCGGTCTCGAACACGAGCCCTTGCTTGGTCCAGGCAAGCATGGGCAGTCAAAGCCTCACGTCGAGACTGGAACGGCCGGCCAAAGCACGCGCGGGCGATCCTATGTAAACCAGGCCCGGCTGTGTGTCGCCGGTGACCAAGGCTCCCGCACCGATGACGTTGTCGTGCGCGACCTTGACGCCATCGTTGAACGTGGCATTGACGCCAATAAAGCTGTTTTCACCGATATCGCAATAGCCGGATATCACCGCATGCGATGCAACGAACACGTTATCGCGTACAACCGTGCGGTGCCCCACGTGATTGCCACTCCACAAGATGCAGTTGTCGCCGATGCTTGCGAACGGCTGGATCACGTTATTCTCGAAAATGAAACTGTTTTTGCCTATCTGGGCATTACGCCATACGAAGGCGCGCGAACTGATATAGGTCGCGCATCGGTAGCCTTTGTGTTTCACATCTCGGTAAAAACGCGTACGCAGACGATTGAGCTGCGTCGCCGGAATCGCCACGAATACGTCGATATCGGCAGCCGGGTACTCGCGCTCCAGCAACTCATACGGCACCACCGGGCGCTGTGCCAGATTCGTTTGCGTGAGATAGTCGCGCTCTACACTGAAAGCCACGACTTCGTAGTCGCTGTCATGGTCGAAATATTCGCACGCAATCTGCGCGAACTCCCCTGCTCCGATAAGCACTAACGGCCTTGGCATGCGGCTACGCCTTTTTCTCTCTGAACATGCTGCCGTTTACCTCGCGAAGAAACTCGGCGTAATCCGTGATGTAGTCGGCCGGGTCATAGAGCTGGTCGGCCAGCACCATCAGCACGCAGTCGTCGCTGAAATCGTAGAGTTCGCGCCACACCATATTTCCCAGCACCAACCCTTGCGACGGATCGTCCAGCACAACGTCGACCGGACCGGTCACGCCATCGTCGAGCAGGAACGTCACCGAACCACGTACCGCCACGGCCAGCTGGTTGAGACGGCGATGGGCATGCCGCCCGCGCCGCACGTCGCATTTCGTGGCGAACAGGTAATACACGCGCCGGATGTCGAAGGGCACGTTTCGATCCTGTTCCAGGGCAACGAGCATCCCGCGGCTGTCGCCATGCTTTTGCAGGGGTATGCGTTCGATGTGCATGTGCTCAACCGGACCGTGCACGCAAGAAGTGGTTCATGCACTTGAGTGCCGGTGCGCTCAAAAAAAGTTGCGCCACTGCTGCAACCTCGGCATGCGCGAAGTCCATGAACTTGCGCGCGAGCCAGGCAACCTTCCCGCCGCGATCCGACACTCACCCGGCAAAGTGCGCAGGGGATGAACGCATGCATCCTCGTGCCACGCGTAGTTGGATGCGCGGATCAGCGCTGCGACGGCATGCAAGGGCATCACGATATGAAGGTTGAAAACGGGACTCGTCCCACACGAGCCAGCAACGCATCGTTTGCCTCCGAAGGGGTGAAGTCATCCCTGCGCGACACGTCTCGCCAAGCGGACGATGCCGTGGTGCCTGCCCGGCCGAAGGCGATGGTGGTCCTGCATTGGCTCACCGTGTTGTGTGTGGGCATGGCGGCAACACTGATCCTGGTACGCGACCAGGTCTATGGCCGCAGCTTGGAGGAATGGCTGCTGGAAGGACACCGGCACTTTGGATTGCTGGTACTGATTCTTTTCGTGGTTCGCCTGATCCTGCGCCTACGCCTGGGCAAGCTGCCGCATACCAGCCACGCCTCGCGGATGGTGCGACTGCTGGCCGGACTCACGCACATCGCGCTTTACACACTGCTGCTCTCGCTACCTCTGCTTGGATGGGCGCTGAGCGATGCCGAAGGAAGGCCGGTGCATTTTTTCGGCGCGACGCTGCCAGCCATCGTGGCCGAAAACGAAGATCTCGCCGACACCCTGACCACCTGGCATGTGGACGCCGCGTGGCTGCTGCTCGGCTTGGTGTCGCTGCATATCGTCGCCGCGCTGTGGCACCACTTCGTACTGCGCGATGGTGTGTTGAAAGCCATGTTGCCCCAGCGGCGCCGTTGCTGATGCGCTTCGTTCTTTATTCACTCCCCTGTAATCGCCGAGACAAGGAGATCCCATGCTGTCTTTTCCGAATCGAAGTGTGACGCGGCATTCGGGACGATTGCGCTGGGCCAGGAGCCACTCCTTCTGGTACGGCTCGGCCATGCTCCTATTGCTGGCCAGCACACGCGCCGAAGCCGTGCCTGCGTATGCGCGCCAGACGGGTAATGCCTGCGCGGATTGCCACGCCGGTGCCTACGGTCCCGCACTGACACCGTACGGTATGCGTTTCAAGGCGAACGGCTACACCGATACGGACGGCAACGGCTTCAAGATTCCGGTCGCCGCGCAACTTACCGGTACGCGTGCAGTCCCTGCCCAAGGCCAAAGTTCGAACGAGCTTACGGAGGCCGATATCTATCTGGCCGGCCGGCTGACGAACAACATCGGCGGCTTCGTGAAAATCGAAACCGACAACGACGGCAGCAATCATTTCAGCACCAAGCTCAGCAATGTCGATCTGCGCTTCGTGCTCAAGGATCTGAACGTAGGCCAGAACGACGCCACCATTGGTATCAGCGTCAATAACAGCCCTGGCTTCGACGATCCGATCGGCGCACTGCCCGACGCATCAAGCCTTGGGCCGCCGAGCACCTCCGGCACCTTGCTCAATCTGTCCAGCACCGCTGCCTGGGCGAATCGCGTCGTGGGCACCACGTTGTACGGTTTGTATAACTCCAACTGGTACGGCGAGATCGGCACGTATACGTCCTTGTCCACTGCCGAGCAGGACAATCTCGGTTACTCCCTCTCGGGCGATCCCGGCAAGCTGAGCGACACCGGCTATCTGCGCTTCGCTTACATGAAGGATATGAAGAGGCAGTTCTTCTCGGCCGGCGTGGTGGCACTGACCACGAAGCGCCAGCTGCCGCGCACGGGCCCGGCCGACAGCATCACCGACCTCGGTTACGACCTGACTTATCAGTTTCTCGGCGATCGCGACAATATCGTGCAGCTGGCCTACGTCGACATTTACGAACGTCGCCGCTACGGCAGCACGCCGGTGAGTCCGACTGGACTGGTCGCCTTGCCGAATGGGGTGGCCCACGACCGGACCATGTCAGCCACCTACACCTTCAAGCAAAGCTACGGCGTGACGGTTTCCCACCTGGTGAGCACGGGTACGCACGATGTCGTGCGATACATCCCCTATGGCGATCCGAACACCACCAGCAACCTGTTTAGCGTGTTCTGGACACCCTTCGGCAAGGACGGCTCGTTTACCTCCATCGCGAACATGAAGTTCGCCGCCACCTGGTTCCGCTTTACGAAGTTCAATGGCTCCGGCACGGACATCTTCGGCTTCGAACCAAGCCTCCCGCCGGAAAACGCCAGAGACCTGGATGAGTTCTCGCTCACGGCGAGCCTGGCATTTTGAAAACGATGCAAAGAAACACAGGAGTTCCAGAACGTGATCAGATTATGTTTGAGGCCCTTCCCGCGGTCTCTTGGGGCCGCGGGGCTTTTTATGGGCTGCTTGCTGGCCTCTTCGGCCGCCTTCGCCGGTGATGCCGCGGCGGGATCGAAAGTATTCAAGACGGAATGCTCCGAATGTCACAGCACTATCCAGGGGCACAATAAAAAAGGCCCTAGCTTGTTCGGTGTGATCGGACGTACTGCCGGCACCCTGCCGACCTACCACTATTCGGATGCGCTGCCGCAAACGCATTGGGTATGGTCGGCCGATACCCTGCAGCACTACCTGTCGAAACGCACCAAGGAAATCGTGCCCGGTACCAAGATGAAATACGACGGCCTGGATGATTCAAAACAGCTGGAGGATCTGATTACCTATCTCAGCACGCTTCACTCGTGACACGTTGTTGTCTTGGTGGATCGATATAAACTCAGCGCCACGAACAATCTTCATTCACGAACAACGCATGATGTGACGGTGCTTATTCGCTACCCCTACACGCTTGGAATGTTTTGGGCTGCGGCCGGCCGGGAGCCGGCCCGGCACCCCTGTGTGCGCGGATAGCAAATGCCATGATGCCGTCCACGATCGGCGCGAAAGAGCGCGAGTGCCGACGCCTTAGCTGGCGTAAATGGCATCACGTTGGCGTGCGCGGCAGTGTGGGAATTTTCGCGATCGGTCTGGCGGCGACCCTCGTCCTCGTTTGTCCCAGGATAGCGCGCGCGCAATCCATCAACGGTACAGTGGCGCTCGGTTCGCAACTGGTGGATCGGGGAGTTGCCATCACTCCGGTTACCCCGACCCTGCAAGGATCGCTGTCCTGGACGTCTCCCGCAGGCTGGTCGTTCAGCGCGGCGGGAAGTACCGAACTGCGTTCATCGGCAGACAGCTCCGAGCTGCAAGTGCAGGGCGCGCGCTATTGGGTGCTTTCCAGCAACTGGCAGATGCAAGCCAGCCTGCTCTATTACGACTACCCCGGCAACGCTCGCGCCAGCGCGTTCAACCGTGCCGAAACCGGCGTCGACTGGATTTACCGCGACGTGCTTACCCTGGGCCTGTCGGCCGTTTACCTCACCGGCCAGGGCAATAACCATCAGCCGCGCGGCGCGGCGGACCTCAATGTCCATTGGCCATTGGCGCCGCATCTTTCCTTTTCTGCCGGAGTCGGCGCCGCCCAATCCTTCCTGGGGTCTTATAGTGTCGAATATGGCCGCTATAACCATGACAGCGGCAGGCTATATGAATACGGGCAGGTAGGGTTGGTATGGACCAGTGGTCCCTGGCGGGTGGAGCTGGACCGGATCGCGATCGACCCGGCGATGCGGCGTCGCTGGGCCGGCCTGGCCGCCGCCCCCTGGGTGGCGACGATCGCCTGGTCCTTTTAGGTCCACGCAACCTTTTGGCACCAGGCCGGCACTCAACGGGTAATTCACCGTTACTGGACCATGCGTCTACGCGCCTATGAACGAAGTCGATATCCAGACCGACGCCACTGATCGCATGTTGCTCCAGCGCATGTCGGCGGGAGACCGTGCTGCGCTGGCGACGCTGTATCACAGCTACCACGGCAGGCTTTGCCGCTTTCTGTCCCGGCTGACACGCCGCCCCGATGTCATCGAAGAAGTGATCAACGATTGCTTCTGGATCGCATGGCAGAAGGCTGGCGATTTCCGTGGCGACTCGCGCGTTTCCACTTGGATCATGGGTATTGCCTATCGTTGCGGGCTAAAAACGTTGCGGCAACGCGGCGACGAGCCGGTCGATGACAGCGACAGACTCGAGGAATATGGCCCCACCGAGGATCCGGACGAAGATCGCGAGCTGCGCGATTGGCTGAGCAAAGGATTGGAACGCTTGTCGGCCGATCAACGTGTCGTGGTTGAACTGGTTTATGGCGAGGGCCATACGCTGGAGGATGTCGCCACCATCATGCATTGCCCTGTGGGTACGGTGAAAGCGCGGTTGTTTCACGCGCGGGTCAAATTGCGCAACGTGCTGCCGGCCTTGGCCGAAAGCACACTCACCTACAAGGAGGGCGTGTCGTGACGTTCCCTACCGATTCCAGCCAGGAATGCCTGCGTGCCTGGGAGGCCATGCCCTGGGTATTGCAGAACAGCGCCGAACCTGAGCAAAGCGAATGGCTCAGCGATCATTTGGCTCAGTGCGAATCCTGCCGTGCCGAGTTTGCGCAGCAAAGCCGGCTGCGGCTTGCCTTGTCGCTTCCGTCGGATATTCCGGTCGATCCGGACGCAGGATTGAAGCACTTGTTGAATCGCATCGACGCCCCCGACGTGGAGGAAAGTCATCTGCGCTTCCGTTCGGGAGGATGGGTGAGCCGTGCCTTGGCGGCGGCGGTGCTGGTGCAGGCCATCGGTATTGGCGTCTTGGGCATGAAGCTGCACTCGACGGACAATCCACCGGCCTATCGCACGCTGAGCCAGCCGTCGGCACCGGTCGCCGCCGGCTCGATTCGCGTCGTGCCGGATGCCAGCATGTCGCTGACCGACTGGAACGCCTTGCTGCACACACTCCACTTGCAGGTAGTCGGCGGACCGAATGACGTAGGCGCTTACACCGTTGCATCGGTGGATGCCGCTTCCTCCACACAAGAAGTAGTGAGCCACTTGCGCGCAACGCATGGCATTCGGTTGGCGGAGCCCGTCGCTACGCCATGAAGCATTGCGTCATTCTGCTTGCCCTGGCGATGGCGGCATTGAGTGGGTGTGCATCGACGCGTCCGCTTGCGTCGGCAAAAAACGCACCGGCCACCACCCCTGCTGCGATGACTCATGTCGCCGCCATGAACAGTCAGCGCGACATCGTGCTGGCGGTAGCGAATCCGGTCACGCCGCCCAGCACGCATGCCGGATCCAGCTTGCTGGGTTATGCGCCGCCGAAGTACTACGGTGCGGGAGAGCGCGCTTCTTCCGAGCTGGAGGCATTGAAGCAAAGTTACGGCCTGCGCGAAGTGGCCGGCTGGCCGATCAAGCCGCTCGGCTTGTACTGCGTAGTGCTGGAACCGCCACCGGGTGTTTCTCGCGATGCGCTGATCAAGGTGCTAGCCAAGGATCGCCGCGTGCAGCTGGCGCAGCCATTGCAGAACTTTTCGGTGTACTCGGATACCGCTGCCGGCAACCCCGCGCACGCACAGACGTACAACGACCCTTACGTCAATCTTCAACGTGGCTTCGTGCAAACCGATGCTGCTGCTGCGCAAAACATCAGCCAGGGCGCAGGCGTCAATATCGCTATCGTCGATACCGGCGTAGACACGACGCATCCCGAACTGCAAGGGCGCATCCGCGATGTGCATGATGTCGTCGGCGATGATCCTGCTGCGTTCGATCGTGATTATCATGGCACCGAAGTCGCCGGCATCATCGCGGCAGACGGCAATAACCACCAGGGCATTGTCGGCATCGCGCCCAAATCGATGCTCAGTGTTTACAAAGCGTGCTGGTATCCGCCCTCCTCGCCAAGCGCGCGCTGCAACTCCTTTACGCTCGCCAAGGCACTGGCCGGCATCCTCGATACGGATGCGCGCATCATCAATTTGAGCCTGGGTGGACCGGCCGATCCGCTGCTCAACCGATTGCTTGCGCAGCTGCTTGATCAGGGCCGCATCGTGATCGCGGCGATGCCACCGAGCGGCATACTGAATGGCTTTCCCGATGATGATCGCGGTGTGATCGTGGTTCGCACCAGCAGCGCCTCGCCAGCACCTTCCGGGGTGCTCAGCGCACCGGGTGACGACATTCTCACGACGCAACCCGGTGGCGGATACGACTTCACCTCCGGATCATCGATGGCCACCGCACATGTCAGTGGCATCGTTGCGTTATTGCTGTCGCTGGAACCCAAGCTGGATGCGAAAACGATCCATGATCTCTTGCTTCGCAGCAGCAAGATGTCCAATGGCGTGCTGCAAGTGAACGCGGCTTTGGCGATAGCGGCATTGCGCCATATCCAAAAGGCTCCTTGATCCAGCGTATCCGTCCCAAGCCCTTTCCATAACGAGCTGATCACCGTGAAGCACATTTCTGACGCTATCGGCGCCATGCCCGACGTTGCCACGCAGGCGCAGCCGCATCTGATCGGCGCGCTGGATTGGGTCGGCATGGACGGTATCGAGACGCCGGTACTGTTCGACGCTGGC
>NZ_JBZEGI010000158.1:0-257 GCF_058216415.1 Dyella sp. SYSU CM1112
GATTTCCGGCCGCGTGTGGAATAACTACTGCGATTTCGCCGTCATGGGCGATAACGGCGAGCCCGATGGCGCGATGGAATTGCCGTGGCAGGCGCCGGCATCCATGTTTCCGGATACCTGGGGTTATCGTTCCTGTGAAAACCGTACGGACCTGCCCGGTAAGATTCGTGAAAACATCACCCGCCTGGTGCGAGTGGTCAGCCAGGGCGGCAATTACATTCTCAACATCGGACCGGGAGGCGATGGTTCCGTCGTGC
>NZ_JBZEGI010000159.1:0-256 GCF_058216415.1 Dyella sp. SYSU CM1112
CTCATCACAGACTTCCTGGGCGCTGGAACAGACATCGCAAATCAGGAAAGGAACCTGGTGTGCCTCGGCCGGGTGATGGCTCGAGACGAAAGCATTGATGGATTACAGCTTATGGATGAAGCCGTGCTCCAGCAGGAAATCCAGCGCGCGGTAGACCGTGGGAGGTGCGGCATTTCCGTGGTGCTCACGCAGGTGATCGAGCAAGTCGTACGCTTTGACCGGCTTGCCGGCTGCCGCGATCAGCTCCAGCACTTCC
>NZ_JBZEGI010000160.1:0-255 GCF_058216415.1 Dyella sp. SYSU CM1112
GGGAAAACCTCGTGGCGGCATTCGAGCAGGCGGGTTATCAGGTAAAGGACAAAGGCGATGCCTGTCCTGCTGCGCTCGTCGTGGATGTGCACATCAAGAAGTTCTGGGCGTGGTTTGATCCCGGCTTCTGGGCCATCACACTCAATAACGATATTGCGACCAATCTGGTCATCAGTAGCATCGACATGCCGGTGACGGTGAGCACCCACGTTGAAGAGAAACACGCGGCGGCGACGGAAGATTCCTGGATACAGA
>NZ_JBZEGI010000161.1:0-255 GCF_058216415.1 Dyella sp. SYSU CM1112
GCGATGCCGTCCTGCAGCGCGCGCGTTCTGTATTGACCGAGCAAGGTTCGACGATGAGAGCGTCGATGATGCGTGATCTGGAACAAGGTGGTCCGGTGGAGGCCGATCATGTGATCGGCGATTTGCTTGCGCGAGGTGAAGCGGCGGGTCTGGATCTACCCATGATCCGGCTGGCATACACCCATCTGAAAGCATACAAGGCAAAGCGAGCACGCGCGCAGGGTAGCTGAGGTTCCGTTCGTCCCGGCGTTCCGC
>NZ_JBZEGI010000162.1:0-254 GCF_058216415.1 Dyella sp. SYSU CM1112
TGCAAGGTGACAATGTATACGCCCCTCTTTGGCCATCTGGACGGCTATTTGAATTAGAGCGTCGAGCCGGTTTAGGCGCTCTGCGGATGAAAGCTTTCCGGCGGGCCCAGGTAGCTGGGTCGCAGCGCGCCATGGCTTACCACCAGGCGCTCCACCACCAGTGCCGGGTCGACTGCCCAGATGTTCAGCGTGTGGTAGCCGGGTGCGGCAATGGACAGCGGCACGGTCACTTGCCGCACGCCGTCGGTGACGGC
>NZ_JBZEGI010000163.1:0-253 GCF_058216415.1 Dyella sp. SYSU CM1112
GCTATCGACCTTGACCCAGGTGCGGGACGAAGCGTCGCTGACCGCCGCCAGCCTGGGTTCGGCCTGGGCCGGTTTCGGCCAGGCGCTGTTTGCGCAGCCTCTGGAAAGTGCCTGGCAAACCGTGCTGCAGCCGGCGGCCAACAGTCTCAATGAGCTGTGGCGCGAGACGATCGCCGCGCCCTTCAATCAGTCCTTCAACGGGCGCTATCCGTTTTTCGATACGCAAGCCGATGCCTCGCTGGCGGAACTGGGC
>NZ_JBZEGI010000164.1:0-253 GCF_058216415.1 Dyella sp. SYSU CM1112
CTGATAGCGGGTGCTGTCCAGCGGCTTGACCTGGGCCTTTTCCAGCAGGCGCAGAAACGCCCAGTCGCCGGTGGCGTCGAAGGCAATGCGTACGCCGGCGTGCAGGGTTTCCCAGGTCAGCATCGCGTGACCGGCCAGGCCATCGCCGGGCCACGCCACGCGTGCCCAGGCTTCGGGCTGGTTGAAATACACGATCTGCTGCTGGTCGATCGTCAAGGCCGTGCGCGTCACCACCGGCGTCGGCAAGGCCATC
>NZ_JBZEGI010000165.1:0-252 GCF_058216415.1 Dyella sp. SYSU CM1112
CGTATCGAGGATCTGGAAACTGGAATCACCCGCTACCGTTATGGCTATTTGAGCGGACGGAATACCCGGGTCAGCCGCCAGATCAAAAGTTGGGGATAATGCCTGTCCAGTGTAGGCGCCGTTATAGACGAGCGTACCGTTTTTCAGGGTCATGGCTGTTTCATCAGCTGCCGGTAGGCCGGTATTTTGCCAACCCCAAAGAGTGATTCCGTCAGCGAGAATATCCGCATCAGTAACCTGCAGTGTCAAAGT
>NZ_JBZEGI010000166.1:0-252 GCF_058216415.1 Dyella sp. SYSU CM1112
ATTCAAAATGGCTTCGCTTATATCGAAGAGGAGCGCGCGTACCTCGCCGCCCTGATCCTGACGTGGCTCTTTACTACCTCTCATCGTTCGATTCGCGTCAGAGCGACCAAGGCATTGGCATCATTACTAGCCTCTCGCCTCAAGCTGGGCGTGTCGATGCTCAACGACTTCAATGATATCGACGACCCGTATGTCATGGAGCGACTGCTGGCCGCCTGCTACGGCGCCGCTTTGCAAGGGGAGACACTGGGA
>NZ_JBZEGI010000167.1:0-251 GCF_058216415.1 Dyella sp. SYSU CM1112
TCACGGTACCTGTGACACCCGGTATCAACGTCAATTGACCACTTGCTGGAACGCCATCCGTGCTATCCACCACAACGGTGTAAGTCCCACTGACAGGTAAATTCGACAGATTTAATGTTTGTGAACTGGTGGTGTCGAAATAAGTGTAGTCGCCGGTCGGGGTGATGGTCCCCACATCAGGGCGATAGACGACGACGTAGAGATCCTGTCCCGCTGGCGTCGTGCTCACACCGGAGAGATTCAATGCCAAC
>NZ_JBZEGI010000168.1:0-251 GCF_058216415.1 Dyella sp. SYSU CM1112
CCGACGAATACGGCATCGTGATGGGCACCTCGCACTAAGAGCCGATGATGCGTGCGGAAAAAGAATGGACGTCCGGACACTACGGCCCTTTGGACTACACCACCAACGCCAAAGCGATCGACGCATTCTGGCGCAAGGGCATGGAGCGCGACAAAAACTATGAGGAAATGGTGACGCTAGGCATGCGCGGCGAAGGTGACACGCCCATGTCCACCACTGCCAATACCCAACTGCTGGAACACATCATCGCG
>NZ_JBZEGI010000169.1:0-250 GCF_058216415.1 Dyella sp. SYSU CM1112
GCATTCAGAAAATGCAGCGCGCGTTGTTTCATCTCCCTCGCGGCTACCATCATCTACTGTTCCTGCTCCATCTGGTTGCCGAGCAGGCTGATGTGCACGAGATCGGTGTGCTTCCATTGCGATACCGGGATGACAAGCCGCCAGCCCTGTTGCGTGGGCTGACGGAAGAGGGCGACCAGGCCCACCTCGTTCGTGCCGTCCATCATCGGCGTGCTCAGCGAGATGCTTTCGCCCGGTCCCAAGGTGATGT
>NZ_JBZEGI010000170.1:0-248 GCF_058216415.1 Dyella sp. SYSU CM1112
AGCTGTCCGGCACGTCGAATGCCGTCACCACCCAGTTCACCTACACCAGCGACTACAACCAGCTGGCCTCGGTGACCGATCCGCTTAACCACACCATCAGTTTCAGCTACACCAACGGCTGCCTCACGCAAATCACCGATGCGCTGGGCCACAGCACCACGATCCAGTGCAACAGCGCCGGCGAGCCGACCGCGGTGCAGGATGCGTTGGGTCACACCGTGCAGTTGGGCTACCAAGGCTACGACCTG
>NZ_JBZEGI010000171.1:0-246 GCF_058216415.1 Dyella sp. SYSU CM1112
AAGCCGCCCCAGCAGCCACATCAGCTCCATGTTCCGGCTGCACTCGGTCTCCAACCGCCGCGACGAACGGATCTGTTGCAGATAACCGTACAAATAAAGACGCAGCAAATCGCCCGGGTCGTAGCCCGGGCGTCCCGTTGTGGCCGCTTTGCTTCGGGCAAAACCCAGCCCCTGAAGATCCAGACTCGACACGAACGCATCGATCAACCGGCAGGCGTGATCGCCCGGCAGAAGATCGTCCAGACT
>NZ_JBZEGI010000172.1:0-245 GCF_058216415.1 Dyella sp. SYSU CM1112
TTGCGGATCGGTGTACACATACGTCACCGTGCCCGTGCTCTGCGCCAACACATGCGTGCCGACGAGCAGCAAACTCAGCGCCACCCATCGAAGCCAGGCACCCATCCGCTTTGTTCCTTGCGACTTCTTGCTGACCATCATGGCACCACGTCCTTATCCATTCGCTCTTGCGGCCACGCAGTTGTACAGTCCATCACTGCTTCTCGCAGTAATGTGTCGTTGTCTCGCATCGTGCTAACCACCCG
>NZ_JBZEGI010000173.1:0-244 GCF_058216415.1 Dyella sp. SYSU CM1112
GTACTTCACCGCCCCATGGCTGGCCGAGGCGCCGTCCACGAGCAAGGCGTCGCGACCGGCCGGGATGTGGGTCAGCACGAATACGCCCTGCGCATCGGTGTGCACGGTGGTATCGCCGATGCTCACGTCCACATGGGCGACCGGGGTTTCGTCAATCTGGCGCACCTGACCGATCAAGGCGGTGGTGCCTTTTGGCAACGCGGCTTCGAGCGCATGCGTATCGGGCAGGTGTTGGTACGGGGCG
>NZ_JBZEGI010000174.1:0-229 GCF_058216415.1 Dyella sp. SYSU CM1112
GGACGAAGCGTCGCTGACCGCCGCCAGCCTGGGTTCGGCCTGGGCCGGTTTCGGCCAGGCGCTGTTTGCGCAGCCGCTGGAAAGTGCCTGGCAAACCGTGCTGCAGCCGGCGGCCAACAGTCTCAATGATCTGTGGCGCGAGACGATCGCCGCGCCCTTCAATCAGTCCTTCAACGGGCGCTATCCGTTTTTCGATACGCAAGCCGATGCCTCGCTGGCGGAACTGGGC
>NZ_JBZEGI010000175.1:0-229 GCF_058216415.1 Dyella sp. SYSU CM1112
GGCAAACACCGCCGTGACCTGCGCGGCATTGCTTCCCAGCACCCAGCCGGAGATGCCGCCGTAACCGTTGCGGCAATGATGGTAGGCCGCAGCGGCGCCGTTGGCCGGCATCTCGCCGTGCACGATGCCCAGCACCTTGTCTTCCAGCTGGCCGTAGGCCGGATGCAGCGCCGCGCGCGTGGTGAGCCCGCCCATCGAGTGGCTGACCAGGATGACCTGCTCGCAGCGG
>NZ_JBZEGI010000176.1:0-221 GCF_058216415.1 Dyella sp. SYSU CM1112
AGGTGGACGAGGGTTTTGAAGCCGCAAACTTGGAGGAGGTCTGCGGAGGGAAGACCCAGGCATCGTGCAACGGCTGCCCCTTGGCATCGACACCGTTGGCAATGCGCACCGAACCATCGGCTTGCAAGGTGGCGATGGCCTCCATGCGCGGCGCATGGGTCTGCGGCAGCGATGTCGCCTGATGGGAGGCCTCATTCCACAGCACCGCCGTGGTCGCGGGT
>NZ_JBZEGI010000177.1:0-220 GCF_058216415.1 Dyella sp. SYSU CM1112
CTGGACCGAGGGTGACCTCAATCGACAGCGTATCGACGCGATTACCGGTGTACGCCATCGCGGGGTACAGAAACTCGTCAAGAACGGCTTGCTGCGCGGGGTGGAAATCGAGGTCACTCTGGATGCACATGCCTTTGCGGGCGACGGCGATGTCGAACTCTTCGGCAAGATGATGAATCGCTTCCTCGGAATGTATGCCACGCACAGCTTGTACACACGA
>NZ_JBZEGI010000017.1:0-83394 GCF_058216415.1 Dyella sp. SYSU CM1112
GGAGGCAAAGCTGGTCTGTTTCATCACACTTCCGTCTTCACGCAATGCTGCACGGCCATCATGCCTCATGATCAGGAATAAATCAGAGGTTCCTTAAGGCTAATGGGGCGAAATAACGATAGTTAACTTGAACTCACTCGAAAATTGAGTTGCAACTGATCCCTTCGACTCGTCCCCTCTGAATTGCGGATGCTGGTGATGCCTGAACACCGTTCCGGTATGGCCTGAACACGTCGCTGGTGTTGACAGTTAGCAGATGTCTCCAGGGTCTGGTATCGGCCAACAACAGCCGGTCGGTGAATCAGTCGCGTCCCCCGATAGCGGTCGTTCGGCGCTCGGAATGTTCAACGCCAGGCAACTCCGTCCAGTACGCGACGGCCGTAAGGAAGCGCGGGCGCGACAGGAGGGCCTATTTGGATTGGCAGGGGAACGCGGCCCTGAAAGCTGCGGTGATGAGCACCACGCTTCCGTATTGCCACTGAGTCGGGTGGTCGTCCATATACTTCTGGATGATGTGCATGTTCTGCGCGCGGGTCACCCCCTGTGGAATACAAATCACCTTGTAGATGTTCAACGTGTCCACGACGCCATTGACGTAGCCAAAGCCGATAGCCGCCTCTCCGAATTGCGCGTCTGTGGCGGTGCCGTTTTCGGTGGCCTGTGAGGCGAGGAGGTCGTAGTGCAGCACGGTTCCCCGTGAGGGGTCGTTGTCTGCAACGGCCTGTGCCGTGGCGGTAAACGTCGCGACCATCAATGCCGCGCCCAACAGGTAGGATTTGATCTTCATAATCACTGCTCTCCGAGAATCTTCTTCTTCTCCGCGTCGAATTCGTCCTTGGTGATGACTCCCTTGTCGAGCAAGTCCTTTAGCTTCATCAACTGCGTGTACGTGTCCTGCTGCTGTGCCGGTGCGGCAGCGGCGGGAGCCTGCTGATTCTGCATGACGACATCGGGGCGATTGACGAGCATGCCGTTCTTGGCAATCGGATCGTCCTTGTCCACCACTCGGAATTCATAGGAGAACTCAGCAAACCGTCCGGGGCCTGCGGGGATGGAGTTGGTGTTCACGCCTACAGCGACCTTGCCCTGGCTCTCAGCGAATGCGTTGGCCTGGGCGATCACATCGGCCTGGAGCTTGGCGGCGTTGCCAAACATGCCTGCGTGGTCTTCTTTCGACAGCATGTAGGTGTTATCGGAAATCTTGACGATGCCTGGGTTGGCACAGCCAGCGAGCGCCACGAGTGTGGCGCACATCAGATGCATCTTCCCTTTCATGCTGAGTCCCCTTTCGAGTCCCTATGATTCCCCTGGAGCCATTGTACGACTCAGCAGGACTCCATGTGGGCCGGCTAGGGCGCCCCTAACCACGGGTGTCGCAGCCCGTGACTCGGCGGCGGCGTACAGTTTGCAGATGCCGCATCGAGAACCACCACCCCCGAAAGACTTTGTCTTCGACTTCACGGCCGACTGGTCGAAAGTGGCCGCCAAGCCACCGGGCAGCGAGGCAGCGCGCGGTTGGACGCTGCACGGAACCGTTACCAAACGCGGGCATACATACGGGCTCGCCCATAGCAATGGCTTGTATGCGGCTTGCACAGAGCACGGGCTGATATTCGAGCTGACGGCAATCGAGCGCAGCCGGATCAGCAGCGCGGCGCATTTCAAGACGGCGCCAGGGTGGGAGCGCGCACCGAAGCCGGTTGAGCATGAGGCGGCCCATGTCACGGGTCTAGCACAGAACAAACGACCCAAGGGGTACTTGACACCCCGCTCGTTCGAGGGCGCTTGTGACGCCTGCTGTGCGCCGTGCTATGTGTGGCAGGATGTTGGTGGCGCTTGCCTTTGCTGCGGCAAGAGAGTGTTTCGGCCGGGGTATCTTTGGCACTTCGTGACCTGGCCGGACGGGAAAATAACCGCGACTCCTGCCGACTGGGTCACTGAGCGCGATGTCGAGCGTTTGGTCGAGCGTCGCAGATAACCGTGGGAAGCAGTCATGTGTTACAGCGCGATGGTATGGGCTGATTGGCACCTGTTTCGGAAAAAGCTTGGTGTCGACATCAACATCACAGATTTCTATAACGAGTTTTATAAGCGTCGCCGCCAGGGCGAGCTATTCCCCAAGGCGATGGACGCGGCGTTTTCGAGCCCGCAGAACGACGACGAACGGCGCATCAAGGCGCTGATTGACGAACTCAACGCGGCGCAGGCGAACAAGTGGGAGCGCGAGCTATTCGCCCAGCGCAAGCGGCTCGGCGACGCAGAGCGGACGCTACAGACTAAGACAACGAAGAAAGCTACCGAAGACAAGCGGATCGCCACGAACAAGATCGGGCGCGCGCTGTCGAAGCTGGACGATCTGAAGCGGTCGGAGCTGCTACCGCGAGACTCGCGCATTTTCCCCGACTGGTATGCGCCGGTGCTGATTAGCGACGGTGGCGAGCTAAAGCTCATCCCTATGCGCTAACACTGTCGCCCTGCGGGCCTACCCGAGTCGATTGACCGGCTCAAGGGCGGTGGTGTCAGCGGCACGTACAACGCGCGCAGGGATAATCTAGAGCGGTTCTGGCGCCATCAGTTCGGCTATACGCACGGCATTGCCGTCGTGTCGTCGTTCTTCGAGAACGTTTCGCGCCATGCGAATGAAGGCCGCGAACTGGCACCGGGCGAGAAAGAGGAAAACGTGGTGCTGCAATTCAACCCGCAGCCGCCGCACGACATGCTTGTGGCCTGCTTATGGTCGCACTGGCAGGGCGGTGACGACGATCTGTATTCGTTCGCAGCGATCACGGATGAGCCGCCGCCGGAAATCGCAGCAGCAGGGCACGACCGATGCATTATCCCGATCAAGCCCGAGAATATGCTCGCATGGCTCAATCCGGACCCGTCAAACCTTGCTGCGATGCAGGCTATTTTGGACGATAGGGATCGGTCATTCTATGAGTATGAAATGGCGGCGTGATTGCTTGAGCCAAGTGCCAGGCCTCTACGTCGACCTTGGGTCTTCCGTGTGTGGCGCCATGTTGCCTCGAATTGGAGTGATCGCAATGTGGCCCAGTTCGTTTTGAACAAACCATTCGCGTGTCGCTGGAACGACATTGGGCGGAATGACCAAATTGGCTCTGCTGTTGTGGACTAGTTCTGCCAATGGATCCTTGCCGAACACAATCGATTGTTCCTTCAAGACACAGCCCAATACCGCACTCACATGGTCGTAGCCCGGAGACAAGAAAACGCTTGAGGGCACCGCATCTCTGTCCGGTCTGTCTATTTCAGGTCGGAACTGGTTGCCCTCACTCAGGATGGTTCCGGTCCGTTGATCTAGCGCTGCCGCGATTGGCCCGACGCCATAGCAAATCTCCACTGGATAAGGCAACGTGCTGATGCCGTTGATGTCCCACCAAAACTGGTCGAGAAGTACGGAATTGATGACGATGACGTATGGCTCCCTCTCATTGACGACGCCTTTGGTAAGCCACCCCGGCTCGCGTTCCTCACCGATCCACTTGTCCGATTTCGTCTTCAACGCGTGCGTCCAGCGGAGCACGCGCTGTTCATGCGGAACCCTCTTGGCAATAGTGACGCCGGCCTTAGGCGGATCGAGATAACCCTCAGGAAACCCCCTTGGCTCTGGGGTGATGACTTCGAAGCAAATCGTTAAGCCATCTTTGACAGCACGGAAATCAGGTCCCGCATCTGCAGATGAAAGCGCGAAGTTCGACCGCCAAAGTAGCATCGCGAACAGCAGCTCACCCATGCGGGCCTCTGACTGAGTAGCGGAGCCGCTGAGCAGGTGTTCATCAAAGTGGCGGTCGGCTAGCTCTTGGGCGTGGAAACGGTCATATGCAGTAGTGAGAGCCGCTACCGCTTCAATGCGACAGGAATCCTTCGCTCTTGACCACCGCGCTTCAAAGAAGGCGATCGCTTCATTCCGGCGCAGTTGAGCCATGAGCGGCTTCCCCATTTGAGCCAGTTCCGGGTCGAAAGTAGACATCCCAAGCTTGCCGACGGATTGACTTTGCCGCACGGCCCACTACTGGCCAAAAGAGGTCTTTTGGTGCGGAAAAGGAATCATATCTTCATGCGACCTCAGCTTTGATATGCCGTCGAACAAACTCTCGTCACCACGGTACCGGATCAAACGGAACATTTCGATTCGCGAGTGCAGATTCCAGCGCATCAGACCACTGACGCCAGTCAGGGTAAATTCTGATGCCGTATACCCAAAGCTGTACCCAGAGATACCGGGATTTCAATGGAGTCGGTGGGAGTGCATAAGACAATAAAAAAAGGCCAGAGACCTCATTTTTATGAGGTTTCTGGCCTTTTTGGGAGTCCTTGAGAACTCCTGATAGCAGTAACTGGTGCCGGAAATAGGAATCGAACCTACGACCTACGCATTACGAATGCGCCGCTCTACCAACTGAGCTATTCCGGCGGAGCCGTATAGTTTAGGGAGCTCTGCCGCGGCCTGCAAGGGTGGGGCGGTGAGGCGAATTCGGACTCCAGGACGCGGCAATCGCCGACTGACGCGTGGAGTGGCCCACAGGCAGAGTGGGCGCTTGGTCAACAGGGGATGTTGTCGATGCGTTTTTCACTCCAGCAGGGCGTGACGCTGATCGAAGTGCTGGTCGCCATGCTGATTTTCAGTATCGGTTTGATGGGTGTCGCTGCGCTTTTCATCATGGCGGCGCGTTCCAATCATGCTGCCTACTTGCGCACCCAGGTGACGTTTCTGGCGCAGAACATGGCCGATCGGATGCGTGCCAATCCGATGGGTGTATGGGCCGGGGATTACAACGGCGCTTATCCCGACGCCAGCAGGCAGGATTGCTCTGCGGGTTGCACACCCAGGCAGCTTGCTGCGCACGACCGGGGCGTATGGAGCAGCGAACTGCACACCTTTCTACCCGCTAAAGCCAAGGCGCGCATTACCTGCAGTCATCGCGGCGTGGCTTACGTTCCTTCTTCGGCACAGATGCCGCTGCGTCCTCCTTATGGCGGCAATTGCGCGATGACGATTACCTGGAACGAACGGGCGCCTGACCTGGCCGGTGGGTCAACGGATGAGCGGCCGCCGCAGACGTTTGCCTGGGAGTTCCAGCCGTGAGGCGGTTCCATCGAGGCATCTCATTGATAGAGCTGATGATCGCGATGTTGATCGGCTTGTTCATCAGTGCGGGCATCGTTGCTGTATTCACGGCATCGTCACACGATCGTCTGGCTCAGCAGCAGCTTGCCCGTCTGCAGGAGGAAGGGCGCTTCGCGATCACGCAGATCCGGCAGGATCTCTCCATGGCTGGCAGTCAGTACTGCGCCAATACGGGAGGCTCGGCTCATGCCAGTGCGGCAGGACCTTATCTGGATCAGTGGCGTACGCCCACTGTGTTGGCCAGTAATCCGGGTTTGCTCATGGCTGCGCTGCAGGATGTCACCACGCCATGGGGCGGGGCTTATCCGCCCGCACCGACCGAGCCGTATTCGTTTCCGTCTTTTCTTGCCATGCGTGGTTATGACTGCACGATAGATGGCTGCACGCCTATCGATCCCAGCCATAAACGTAGTGCGGTCGGTTTTGGCATTCCTGCCATGGGCAAGGCAGTCGACAGTCGTGTAGTGGGCGCGTCGGTACTTACTGTGCGTTATCTGAAACCGAGCAGTGGCTGGACCATCGCGCCGGAAGGGAGTGGGACAGGAAGCACCTTCGCCACGCATGCGGATGGTTCCGTGAGCATCCGGCTGAATCCTTCGTCGAGTGAGCTCAAGGCCGCTGACATCAAGGGCGATGAGCCACTGATGATGTTGGCCGATTGTTCCAGTGCGCAAATCTTCACCGTGTCCGGCGTAGGCAGCAGCGAGCTCAGATCGACCGGCGCCAACTTCGTTCAACCGCACGTTGCGCAAA
This sequence comes from Dyella sp. SYSU CM1112, assembly GCF_058216415.1. Classification (NCBI taxonomy): domain Bacteria; kingdom Pseudomonadati; phylum Pseudomonadota; class Gammaproteobacteria; order Lysobacterales; family Rhodanobacteraceae; genus Dyella; species Dyella sp. SYSU CM1112. The sequence continues at coordinate 5,903 of NZ_JBZEGI010000017.1, forward strand.
ACATGGCGGCACCCAAGTTGTTCGATCTCAGTCGCGACATGCAAACCGTCACCTATTTCCTCAAGGTGGTGGATAACGGCGATGGCCAGGGACATACCACCGGTGCATTAGTGCGGCGTGTGAATGGCGGTATCAAACCGTTTGGCACTTCGGGGGAGATCGCGCGAGGCGTAGAGCGGCTCGATTTCAAATATGGCGTGCAGCGCGCGGATGGTACGGTTCGCTACTACACCGCCGCACAGGTGGATAACAGCACGCGCGCTGACTGTCCCGCCGTGCCGCTGCCGATACAAGGGAGTAGCGACCATGGTTGCTTATGGCATTCGGTAAGCCTGATCGAAGTCGATCTGCTGATGGATGGCCAAAGCCCTTTGCCCGCGTTGAGACCGGGTGAACTTGCATACAGCTATGTATCCGACGGCATGCTCACGCCCGAATCGCCGACGGCTGCGGGCCGCAAGGTAACGCCGCTTCAACAAGGATTCCCCCTGTCCATGCTGCGGCGCGAATTCACGACAGTCGTCGCATTGCGCAACTTCAATCCCTAAAGAGCAAAACGGCCGCCAGGAGGGCGGCGTGAAGATGTACGTCCATTACTCGAAACGCCTCTGCTCGAAGCAACGCGGTTTTGCTCTGGTGGTTGCGTTGATCTTTCTGGTGCTGATGACCCTGCTGGCGATGAGCGCTTCGCAATATGCCTTGATGCAGGAGCGCATGGCCGGCGGTCTGCGCAACGCACAACAGGCGCGCATGAGCGCGGAGACCGCTTTGCGCGGCGCGGAATACAAGTTATGGCTCACGGCCAGTCAGCCCGGAGCCCGTTTGCATTGTTCGGAAAGCACAATCACGTCGGATGATGGTTGCGTGGTATATCGGCCCTATAGCCCCTTGTATGCGGCGAGCGGCAAGGTCACGCGCTTTCGGTCGTCACCAGATTGGGTGCCCGGCATCGGCGTCAGTTATCTAGGACCCACGCGCAGTGGCTACACCCGCAACTCACAGCAGCCCACTGCCGCATTGGCGGAGAACCCTGTGTACATCATCGAGGACCTTGGCGAGCAACGTGCGCCGGGTACGGGCGTTTTGCATGAATCCGGCAACACCGGCCCTAACAATGTCGGGCAAGGACATTTGAATGTTCACATCTACCGCATTACCGCTCGTGCAACAGGCGGCAATCCCCATACCGTACGTATTGTGCAAAGTACCTTCGATGCGCCGGCAAATCCTTGAGTGGTGCAGACGATGGGCTGTGATCAGCCTGTCGGTAATATGGGTAACAGGGGTGCACGCGTTCGCGTCGGATAACCCGGGCACGGTGGAGTTGAGCCCGGTGCCGTTGGATCAGACGGAAGTCGCCCCCGCTTTGGCCGTACTTGGTTTGAACAGCAATGTGTTGGCGACAGGGTCGCTTGCTTTCGTGGGTGGCTACGACCCTGAGAATGGGGCAGGCGTTCTAAAAGCCATGACGCTTGGTGACGATGGCATGCCCATGAAAACCGTATGGGATGCCGGGGCAATACTGACGGACCCATCGCTGACGCCGCCCGACAAGCGCATAGTCCTGACTGCCGCCCTCGGCGGTGCCGGCGATATCAGCGGCATGGCATTCGAGCCTTCGGCGGATTTCGATACGCGTGAGCAGCGCGGACTCCTGGCGTCATCATCGGCACCGTCGTCCACGTCGTTAGTGGCCGATCGCGTGGCCTATCTGCGTGGTGCGCGCGAGGACGAATCCAGCGGTGCCATGCACCTACGTCACAGCTTGCTTGGCCCCATCGTGCATGCGCAAACGGTGTATGTCGCCCATCCCACCGGCAGCTATACGGATCGCTGGCCCACAAAAATCCAGGGTATTTCCGTTCTCGCGCCAGAGATGGGGCCTGGTGCGCAGACCTATGCGCAATTCGTGAAGAACAATGCGGATCGTCCGCCCGTGCTGTATGTCGCTGCCAATGACGGCATGCTGCATGCCTTCCATGCACCGATTCCCCTTTGCAAGGCGCAGGACGCCAACGGTTCATGCACGTCTTACGATCCCGGCCCTCATGCAGGAAGAGAGTGGTGGGCCTACGTGCCGCGGGCGGTGTATGACCATCTCGGCAGTCTTGCCAGTGCGCAGAACTTCCGTTTTGAACCGACCGTGGATGCGACGCCGGTAATGCGCGACGTATTCTTCAGCGAGGGTGGCCGGCGTGAGTGGCATACCGTGCTTGCCGGCGGTCTTCGGTTGGGTGGTCGCGGTGTGTACGCACTGGATATCACGCATCCCGACGTAGTCAGCGAAATCTTTCCCCAGCGCACGGTGCTGTGGGAGTTCGATGCCGATATGCCGCCAGGCATCGGAGCCGATGGCAATCCCTATCATCCTGCTGATCTGGGGTACACCTATGGCCAGCCTGCTATCGCACGGCTGGCCAATGGCCAATGGGCTGTGCTGGTTCCCAATGGATATTTTCCCGATTGCAGCAAAGCGGACAAACCTGTCAATTGCGAAGACGCCGCCCGCATGGCGCCTGTCGGTTATAGCGCTTTATTTGTGCTGGATGCACAGACCGGCGCGGTCATTGCCGAGCTAAAAACACCTACCCCCATGCATGGTGTGATGAGCCACGGTCTGACCACGCCGGTGTTGGGCGATTATTCCAATGATCAGATTGATGACGTAGCGTTTGCCGGTGATCTCGACGGCAATCTGTGGCGTTTCGATCTGTCTTCGCCCAATCCCGCGCTTTGGTCGGTGACGCTTGCCTACCGGCCAGCGGAGCAGGGCAAGCAGCCCATCACGGTCATGCCGCGGCTGTTTCCGGATCCGGCCACTCATCGCTTCATCGTGCTGTTCGGTACCGGCAAATACCTGGGAAATGGCGACAAGGTCGATGTGGGATTGCCGACACAATCGGTGTACGGCATTCGCGACAGGCTCGACAGCGAAGGGCAACCCATCACTGCCACGCATGAAAATCTTCAGCAGCAGATACTCAGCCAGACGGCTGTTACCGATGCAAACGGCCACAGCGCTGAGGTGCGCACGCTTACTTCGCATCCTGTATCCATCAAGATGGCCGGCTGGTACTTCGATCTCCATGTGATCGAAGGGGAACGCGTCATTGCCACACCGACGGCGCTGTTCAACACCAACACCGCGCTGGTGAGCACCTTCATCCCCGATGGCGATGCGCCCTATGGCGCGATGATCGCTGTGGATGCAGCCACGGGTGGACCGGGGAACGCCATGACCTTCGGCGGACGCGCGTATGCAGGCGCATTGATCGACAACCCCAGAACGTCGGGTACGTTGCCGGTCATCAGCCGCGTAGGTGGGGGCCAATCGCTATTGCCTGGCGTCACTTTGAAGGGTGGCGGCAGCCTTGCCATGCCGCTTTCCTTCGACAGCCCCATGTGGCGCCGCCGTTCGTGGTCGTTGCTGACGCCGAAATGATAAGGAGGAGAACTCAGGCCATGGAGCGTTCGCGTGGTTTTACCTTGATCGAGTTGATGGTTGTCGTGGGCATCGTTGCCGTCCTGGCGGCGCTGGCCGTGCGGTCTTATTCGCGTTATGCCTTGCGTGCACACCGCACGGAGGCTCACCGCCTATTGATGACCATGGCCCATGCCGAGGAGCGTTGGTACGCCACGCATAATCGCTACACCGATGACCTTGGCAAACTGGGCTTTGCAGAGCCAGCGGTTTCGGAGCACGGTTATTACCAGGCAGGCTTGCGCTTGTCCGATGACGACGATCAGGGCTACATCGCCATCGCGATACCGACAGGCCGTCAGGCCAGCGACGTTTGTGGAGATCTGTCCATCGATAATGCCGGGCGCAAAACCCCGGCACGAACGGACGTGGCTGCCCATGCAAACGGTGCTTGCTGGTGACGGTTCATGGCGTTGCACTTAAACGCTCGGCCAGGCCGGAATATCGTCGCGTACGCTGCGCGACCGCTTGTTCGACAATGTTTGGCCTGGCTATCAGTGTCAACCACCGGCGGGCACGGGTCATGCCGGTGTAGAGCAGCTCGCGGGTAAGCATGGCCGAGGCGTCATCGGGCAGTATCAGCATAGTGTGCTCGAATTCGGAGCCTTGTGATTTGTGCACCGTCATCGCGTACACCGTTTCCACATCGCCCAGTCGCGAAGGCAGTACGCACCGCACCGGAACATCATCGGCCTGCATAGCTGGCGATGATGTTCCACGTGTCATCGGAAAGGCGACATAAAGGCGAAACTCGCCATCGGCGCCGCGCATGCGCAAGGTGATGCCGACGTCGCCGTTCATCAGGCCGAGACTGTAATCGTTGCGGGTCATCATCACCGGCCGCCCTTCATACCAGCCGCGATCCGATTCGATCAGGCCGTTGGCCAACAGGTTGGCTGCGATGTCGCGATTCAGGCGATCGGTTCCGGCCGGTCCGCGCCGCACCGCCGCTAGCATCTGGAATTGATGGAACGCCTCCAGCACCTCGCGCGCCCAGATCCGATAATGCACGTCTTCGGCGGAAGGAGCGGGGCGATCGCGCTGCAGCCGTTCAAGATAAAAACGAAAACCATGCGGCATGGCATCCGTTGTGCGTGGCGCGCTGTCATGCGGATAGCCTTCCGTCGCCAGCAAAGCGACAGGCGTGGTTTGTACGCCCTCCGATAGCCATGCAATGGTGGACGATGGCGCATGCAAAAGCCTCTGTACCTCTGCTGCATCACCAGCGTTCACGGCAGCGGCCAACTGGCCGATACCGCTTGCCGCATCAAAACGGTGGCTCCGGCGCAACATGGCTATATGTTGATCAAGCGGTTCCGCATCCTGGCTGACGAACGCGCTCACGTCATCACCGCTGGTGTCGCGCAGCCATGCGGCCGTAGCCTCGCTGTAATAACCGTGTTCGGCACGGCGCCCCAAGTCACCCAGCACGGCGCCGGCTTCCACCGAGGAAAGCTGGTCCTTGTCGCCAATAAGGATCAGGCGGGCGTGCGCTGGCAGCGCATCCAGCACCGCCGCCATCATCTCCAGGTCGACCATTGAGGCTTCGTCGATCACCAGCACATCGACATGCAGCGGATGGCGACTGTCGTGCACATAGCGCCGGCTTTCAGCGCGGGCGCCGAGTAGTCGGTGCAGGGTTTCTACCTCCACGGGGATAGCAGCGCGTACCTGCTCGTCGATATTGAGTCTTGCGATTTGCTGCGCGATGGATCCATTCAATCGTGCCGCGGCCTTGCCGGTAGGCGCAGCCAGGCGCATGCGCAGCGGGGTGGTATGTTCGCGCAGGTGCAAGGTTTGCAGCAGGCCGAGCAGGCGGACCACGGTCGTCGTCTTACCGGTGCCCGGCCCGCCGGTGATCACGCTAAAGGCGCCGCGCGCCGCCATCGCACAGGCAACGCGCGGCCAATTCACCGAATCGTCGGTCGATGCCTGGAACAGGCGCTGCAATTCGTCCCGCGCGTTTGCAACCGGCGCCGGATCGGCTTGCAACCGCGTACGAATACCTTCGGCCACACGGCATTCGTATTGCCAGTAGCGACGCAGGTAGAGGCGATGTCCATCCCGTACCAGCGGCGCATTTGCCGGAATGCCGTCCGCGCCAGCCAGCAAAGCAGAGGGTGGCGTGGTCGTGTCGGCAAGTATGTCTAGCCATGAAGCCGGCCATGCTTGTTCGAGGGACAGGTGCTCCAGTGCGTGCAAGTCCAGGCAGGGATGGCCATCGCCCAACTGTCGACTGGTGAGCGCGGCCATCAGCAACAAGCTTGCTTCGGCGCGCGGGTCGCATTCGGCGATGAAGCGCGCGAAGGCTAGATCCAATGGCCGTAGCAGCTGACGTGTGGTGGCCTCGGCAAGCGCGGCAAGCATGGCCTCATGCGACATCGGCATGCCCCTTTGCAAACAGACGATCCATGGCATCGATCAACCCAAAGGGCAGTCTTTCGGTGTGCATGCCGTGCCCTGCCTGATCGACACCGCGTAAATACAGATAGAGCACACCACCCATGTGGCGCTCGTAGTCATAACGGGGCAGGCGGGTACGAAGCTGGCGATGCAAGGCCAGCGTGTAAATGGCGTATTGCAAGTCGTAGCGCGATTGCAATGCGGCGTCCCGCATGGCTGTCGGCGTATACGCGCTGGTGTTTTCTCCCAGCCAGTTCGATTTGTAGTCGATCACGTAATAACGGCCATCGTGCTCGACGATCAGATCGATAAAGCCCTTCAGCATGCCGTTGACGCGAAGCGGTGATAGGGCGGGGCGGGAAACACCGCTCAAGGTATGCTGGCTCACCAGGTAGTCAAGCTCCCTGGCCTCTACGTTATGGGCCTCAAGCCAGAACTCGAGCTCCGCTTGGTAGCGGTCACGCTCGCGTAAATCGGCAAGCCTCAATACGCCGCCGCCCGGCAATCTCAGCGGTGTGTTCAATAGGGCCGGCAGCCATTGGCTTAGAGGCGTTATCCATGCTTGCCAGCCGCGGCGCTGACAGCGACGGGCAATCTGCTGCTCGAGCGCGGCCGGCTGGGCCGCCAGGTGCGCGAATCCATTCTCTGCGACCCACTCCAGCAAGTCATGCAAGAACGTGCCCGGTTCCGCGCCGCGCGGGAAAGCATGCATGCCGAAATGCTCATCGGGAGGCATCCACTCCACGGCCTCGCGCGAGGCTTCGGTCAGCACGTCTTGCGTGGCGGTATCGGGTGCTGCCTGCCGCAGCGTTTCGCCAGCGCCATGGGTCAACGCGCTATAGCTGGCAATCCACCACGGCGTGGCCGCTGGCAGTGTGTAAGTACGCGCGGCACGCGGTTGCGATGCGTCGCGTCGTGCATGGAATACATGCGTGCCAGCGCTGTCAGCCACAGCATGCACATGAATATGCGGCGAGCCGCCACGCAATGCTTCCAGGCGTGGCAGCAGCTCACCGGGAGCTATCGGTTCAGCGCCGGAAAGCACATAGCCAAAGGCGGAGCGGTGCAGCAGCGCTGCGCGGGTGCGGCCATCCATCACGCATGCCACGCCAAGCCAGCAAGCGTGCTCGGCACGGGTGAGCGCCACGTAGAGCAGGCGCAGGTCCTCTTGCAGTCGTTCGCGATCGGCACGTCCCCGTGCTTCCTCGTCGGGCTCGAGATCCAGCCACACTTGCCCTCGGTCATCGTGCCAAGGCTGCGTGCTCCCCTTTGGCGCATCCTGGAATCGGCAAACGAAGGGCAGCATCACCACGGGGTATTGCAGGCCTTTCGATTTGTGAATGGTGATCACCTTGACGAGATCTGCTTCGCTTTCGAGGCGAACGATTTGTTCCTCGCCCGTTTCCGTATCGCGGTCGGCCGCGCGTGCGATCTGTGCAGCAAGAAAACGAATCAGCGCGTACTCTCCATCCAGGGTAGTGGCGGCATGCTGCAACAATTCAGCCAGATGCTGCAGGTTGGTCAGCGCTCGTTCGCCCTGCGGCTTGGCAAGCAGGCGCGCGGGTAGGTCGAACACGTGCAGCAGGTTGTGCAGCATCGCCAATACACCGTGACGCTGCCATACGGCTTGCAGCGCGCGGAATTGCTCGCCGCACCATTCCCGATAGGCTTCGTCATGATTGAGCTGGTCCAGTTCGGCCAGGCTGCGGTCCAGCGTGGCGCTGGCGAGTGCGGCACGCATCGCACGATCGGACGTGGGCAGCGCGCAGGCTTGCAGCCATAGCAGAACGTCCGGCGCTTCCTCTGCGGCATAGACCGAGTCGCGTTCTGAAATGTAGACGCTAGCCACGCCACGCTGGCGCATTGCGGCGCGTATGCATTGCGCTTCGTGGCTGGTTCGGACCAGCACTGCTATATCGCGTGGACGCACTGCGGTTGCGGCGCCTTGCGCGTCGACGAAAGCGCAACGCCCCGCTTGTGCGGCATCGAGCAAGTCTACGATGCGCGCGGCGGCATGCGCGGCGGCTGTTTCCAGATATAGCCCCGAAGCCATGGGCTTGTCGGCCGGCAAGACATTCAACTGTAGCGCGGGAACAGGTTGGCCGTCATAGAGCAAGTTGGGTTTGCCGCCCGCTGCATGCACCGGATGAAATGACAAACCATGCGAGCCGTGTCCAAATGCAAATGCACCGAGCGGCCAGGTATCGGCGTGCTGGAATACGCGATTCACCGCTTCCACCAAGGCAGGCGTGGAACGGAAATTGGTGGTCAAGGTCCAGGTGGGTGATGACGCATCATCGCGTGCAGCCAGATAGGTATGAATGTCGGCACCGCGGAAACCGTAGATCGCCTGCTTGGGGTCACCGATCAGCAATAGGCCCTTGTCGGAGCGCTCGCCATAGATGCGCTGAAAAATCCGCCACTGCAGCGGGTCGGTGTCCTGGAATTCATCGATCAGCGCAACCGGATAGTGATTGGCAAGGGTCTCGGTGAGCTGTGCGCCACGAGGGCCCTGCAAGGCAGCATCGAGCTGACGCAGCATGTCATCGAAGCCCGGACGTTGCTGCCGCTCGCGTATTTCATCGATGCGGGTGGTGATCCATGGCAACGCATGTGCCAGCAGCAGCGGCGCCAGCGGTGGCTCTGCCTGCCATGCTTCTACAACGGTCTGGATAGACTGAAAAACAATGTGCGCAGGTGGCGTCTTGCCCTTGCTTGTCGCTTCATTGAGCTTGGCTTGCGTATAGCGCTCAAGCAGTGAACGGGGGGCCGCGGCGCCTTCCGCCCATGCACGCAGGGCTGGTAATTCGTGCGCCACGGTTTGCGGACGAAACGTAGTGTTTTTGAGCGTCTTGTTCTGGACGGCGGTGCGCAACATCTCTTCAATCGCATCGGCATCGCGCAACCATTGCGTGCGGGCGAGGTGTTCGGCGGCGCGGCGCGGTGCCTCACGCTGGCGCAGTCCCTCGCTGAGGTTATCGATAGCAGGCAGGGGATGGCCGTGAACGCGTAGCTGATTAGCGGGTTGGCGCAGTAAGGGGCGCAAGGCGCGCTGCAAGCTCTGGGGATCGCGCCATTGCGTGGTGATGCAGGCGGCTTCCACGGGATCGAGGCCGACGTAGAAACGTCGCCAATAGTCGCGTGTCGCTTCCGCAAGGCGTGCTAGTTCGTCGGCAATATCGTCTTCCGATTCGCTGCCTTCGAACGCGTGCTGCGACAACATGCGCTGACACCAGCCGTGAATGGTGTGGACGGCGGCTTCATCCATCCATTGCGCGGCGAGCTCCAGCTGGCGTGCTGCCGCGGCGCGTTCCTCCGGGCCCGAGTATTCAGCCATCAGCTGCTCGAGAAAGGTATCGGCTTCGTGTTGGCCACGAAAAACCGCCGCGGCGGTGGCGAGACGTTCGCGAATGCGTTCGCGTAGTTCGGCGGTGGCGGCGCGCGTAAATGTCACGACCAGGATCTGTGCCGGCAGCCGCGCGGCTTGGTCGCCATGTCCGAGTACCAGGCGCAAATAGAGTGCTGCCAGCGTCCAGGTCTTGCCGGTACCCGCACTGGCTTCGATCAAGCGCATGCCTTGCAAGGGCAGGCGCAGCGGATCAAGTGGCGCTATCGCAGTCATGCCTCCATCTCCAGCACGGCTGCGTCGAGCAGGGGTCGATAAAGGGTAAGCCAGCGTTCGAAGCCATCGGCGTGCAATGCGGCAAAACTGCGCCAGGTGCGTGCGAGGCAGGGTTCGCGTTGCATTTCCCCGGGAGGGGCGTTCGGAGCGTTGCTGCCTTCATAACAGGTCTGCGCGGCGTCAAAGGGAGATTTTTCGTCTCGCTCGGCAAGCAGCCATGCATAAGCGGAACGACGCGCTGCCGGCAACGGAGCTTGCATGCCATGACGCCATGCATCCACCAGTGCATGCAGCAGCGACGCTGCTTCGTTGCCATCGAGCGATGGCAATACCACGCTGGCATCCGAACCGAGAAAACGGGTGGAGAGTGCCAGGCCGCTTGCATTGGCCAGCAGTTGTATCACCCATGGTTGAAGCAGGCGATCGTAACGAAGACTTTTGCCGGTGCCGAGGTCACCTACCATGGGTATCAATCGCACTGGCGATGTACCGGCCAAGCCGTGCAAATCATCAAGCCAGCCTTCCACCGTCAGTGTGCCGCATGCGTACCGCAACTCGTGTGCAGGTAATCGTTGAGGCCAACGTGCGAGTGCGGCGTGCCAGCGATGCAAGATGCGCTGTACGTCATCGCGGATGGCTTCCATCGTGAGTATTCCAAAGCCACCGGCGGGTAGTACACCTTGTTGCCGCAGGTGCTGGGCGGCGTCAATCAGCGCGGGCAGGGGATCGGCATCGTTGGTGGCGAGTGCGCTTTGCAACAATGCCTGCATGGCGACGTGGTTATCCAGCACGTCCAAGGCGAATGGCTCGTCGTCTTCGAGCCCGACATCGATGTCGCCAAAGCGGACTTTCAACCGTTCGTTGTAAAAAAAAGTTGCCGGCCGCACGATAAAGCGTTGCAGCGCACCGATATCCAGTGCGGATTCCGGTTGCCAGGGGGCTAGTAGTGTTTCGTGGGCGATCAGAGGGGCACGACGCGCACACGCCCATTCGTCGGCATACGTAAACAAGTGCGTATCCGTATCTGCCGAGAAATAGCGCGGACTGAATGCCTGCAGAGGATGCACGGTCGTGATGGCGGCTAGCAGCCGCTTGCGTTGCTCGTCGGCGTGCGGCGAGTCGTCACCGATGTGCCAGCCGGCAGCAAGGTAATCGCGCAACTGTCCTACCAGCACGGATGGCGGCAGTTCGCTGTTGTCGCGCACGCTATGCCCGATCCAACTGATGTGCAAGACATCGCGAGCGGACAGCAAGGCTTCCAAAAAGAGGTAGCGATCGTCATCGCGCCGTGAGCGATCGCCGGGACGATGCTGGCCGGCGAGTGCCATGAGGTCGAAATCCGGCGGCGAAACGCGGCGCGGATAATCGCCATCGTTCATCCCAAGCAGGCATACCACGCGGAATGGAATGGCGCGCATGGGCAGCAGGGTGCCGAAGTTCACCGCGCCGCCCATGAAACGTTGCGACAAGTGATTCTGGTCAATCGCCGACAACCAATCCTCGCTGACGATACTCAGCGGAATCGCTTGCGAAAATCCTGCTTCATGGCAGGCATCCAGCCAGGTATCCAGTGCGTCTTCCAGCCGATCGACGCGCAGCGTATCGAGAGTGTCGCCGCGTGTGTCGAAACAGTCGCGCAGCAGATGGCGCAAGCGTTCACTCCATTGCGCGGGCGTTGCGGGAGTGGCGAACAGGCGCCAGTAGCGCTCCAACGTATCCAGCAACGCGCTCAGCGGACCGAGCAACGCCGCATCCAGGCCGCCTACTTCTCCGTAGGGAGCAATGTCGCCTAGGGAGACTCCATCGCCGCTGGCATAACCCAGCAACATGCGGCGCAAGCCGAAACGCCAGCTGTTCTGCTCGTCCGGCGGCAGCCCCAGGGCGAGCTTCTGCTGGCCGTGCAATCCCCAGCGTATGCCGGATTCGGCAATCCATCTCCGCAGGATGGGCAGATCGTCTTCGTTGAGTCCGAAGCGGCGTCGTAGCGATGGTACGTCGAGCAGGTCCAGCACATCGCCGGCAGTGAAGCGCGAGTCGGTCAGACGAAGCAGGTGTTCCAGCGCGCTCAGCAATGGCGACGTGCCGCGCCCCGGTTGATCGGCCACGCTGTATGGCAAATAACGCGGATCATCTGCTGCTACGCGTCCGAAGACGGCTTGGATATGCGGCGCATAGGTGCGGATGTCCGGCACCATCACCATCACGTCCCGCGGCGCCAGGAGGCGTCCTTCGTGCGCGGCTTGTTCGAACAGCGCCAGCAACTGATCGTGCAGAATTTCCACTTCCCGTTGCGGACTGTGCGCTACGTGAAAATGCAACGACCGGGTTTCCGGCAGCGGCTTGCGCAGCGTTGCTTTGGCGGGCAGCGGCTCGAGATCCAAAATGGCCTGCTGCACTTGATGCAGCAGCGTATCGGTGCGGAGATCTTCGAACAGATCAATGCCACGCTTGATCGATACGAAACGCTCTCGATAGCGATCAGGTTGATCGAACGCATCGAGTTGGCGGATGAAGTCGCGCCCTTGCTTGCCCCAGGCGGCGAGCAGCGGGTGTGCATGTAAATGCAGGTCTTGGTAGCGTGGTTCGGGAGGCAGGCCGGGTTTGCCCGCATGACGGCGATGTTCGGTCCGTAACAGTTCGCGGTCTTCGATGATGTCGGCCCAATAGTGCCGACAGGGGTTCGTGACCAAGAGCAAGACCTGGCTGAAACGGGCCAGGGAGGTGAGTGCTTCCAGCACTTGCTGCGGCAAGGAGGTGATGCCGAATACGACGATGCGCCGTGGCAGCGCGGCCGGCCGCGCATCCAGCGATTGCATATGCTGCATAAAGTGGCGGTGTACGCTGGCACGATGGCTACTGCGCTGCGCTGCGGGAACATCCTCCAGCAGCAGTCGCCACAGCCTGGGTTGCCAGCGCTGTGCGTGCGGCAGTTCAGCAAGACGATTGCGCGCAGGATCGCGCAGCACATCATGGTGGCGCTCCCAATCGTCCAGCCAGTCGGCGCGGAATACCTGGTACTGGTCGAACAGGTCCGCTATCTGCAAGGCCAGCCGATGCTGTCGGCGCCAGTCACGGGCGTCGCCGAGCAAATGGCGTAGCGGTGCGAAGGCCGCTTCATCCAGGTGCAGCGGCAGCAAGCGCAACAGGCGCCATATCAACCGGGACTTGTCGAATGGCGATGTCGCCGGCACGGCTTCCTCACCCAGTACCGCGCGATAGGCCTGCCACAAAAAACGGCCCGGCAACTGCATGTCCACCGCTGCGCTGATGCCGAGCCCGCCGCTCTCCATTGGCCGTGCCAGCGCCAACTTCAGCCACTGCGCAATGCCGTTGCTCTGCACCAGCATCACCTCGTTCTCCAGTGGCTGGAGGGGTGTGCGTTGTAACCATGCGACTAATAGATCGCGCAGGTCTTCCTGGCGATTGCCGTGAATCACCATCAGGCCGGGTTGAATCGCTTGGAGTTGGAGCGTCGGTTCGGAAGCACTCACGGCGGTTAAAGATTCCTTCTTGACGCAGATGGAGAACGCCCCTTCAGGCGAAGGGTGCATGGCTGGCATTATTTCATCCCGAGCGCGCACCCGGCGATGTCCTTCGTCAAGGGGTTGATTCCATGCCATTAATGCGGTCATGAGTTGCGCAGGAGGACGCTTGCCAGGACGCTTTGCGGGCGGCCTACCTGTGGAAGCCGTATCTCACGTTGAATCTTTGGTGCGGCGTTCCTCGCGATGAAGACAGGGGGTTGGCCGGGCACGAGGCCATTACCATCCCTCTTGCCGGCACGCCTATCGAGCTAGGCGGTGGCGTCAATGCAACGCTTCATCGCGATGTGAGTTTTTACGACGATGCCAGCTATCTGCAGCATATCGATGGCCTGCACCGGTGCGCCGCATGGGGCGACGTCGAGTGGCGCAGTTGCCAGGGCAGCGGTCATTAACTTATTGGAGCTTGCTTCGAGCAGCTACTGCCGATGTCGCAGTCGGTGTTTTGGAGGTGTAACCATCGTCCAGGGTATGAAGGAAGGCGATGATGTCGCGGATGTCCTGAGCGGTGAGCGGCGGCGGATCGCCGACGTGGCGGTTGAACGGTGCATCGGTGGTGTCTACGTTGCGCTGGTAGGCCACAGGCAAATCGTTGTAGAGCTCCAGCTTGCCGTTTGCACCGCGCGGATAGATTTTCTGGGGAGCCACGCTGCGCAAATTATAGAAATCCAGCACTTGCGTCAGGCTGTGATAAACCCCGTTGTGAAAGAACACGGCGCGCCGGTCGACGTTGCGCAGGGTGGGTGTGAGAAACATGCCGCAATATTGCGTCTGGCGCACGAGATCTTTGCGGAAAGGGCCGCATAGCCCCAGATCATAAAAGTGTGGATTGCGGTTGAGCGCCAGCTTGGCATTGCGAGGTACGCCCAAGGCTTCGTATTGCGTGTCGGTGAAGAGTGGCGGCAAGCCGTCGCGGCTGACCTGGCTGAGATGGCAGCCGGCGCAGTTGCCTTTTTGCGGATCGTTGAAGAGTTTCAGGCCGCGCATCTCGCTCGGCGTCAAGCGCGCGAGACCCTGCAGCCACGCATCGTACTTGCTAGTGAAGGGATGGAAGGAGATGTCTTCGATTTCGAAGCGACCGATGGCGAACATCGCTTCAGACACTAATTGTTGTGGATCGTTGAGGATGCCTGGCCCAAACAATTGGAGGAACGACTGGCGGTAGCGGCTTTGCGCCAACTTGCGAGCCACGTCGGCAATGCTGGTATTGGCCATTTCCACCGGATTGAGCATGGGGATATAAGCTTGCCGTTGCAGGGAATCCGCACGGCCGTCCCAGAACAGTCCTCCCTGCGGCACCATCGCAGTGACGGCAGGCGCAGTACCCGCTGATTTGCGTACATGCGGATCGTTTTGAGCAGATGCCGCCACCGCATTGAGATTGACGGGCACATCGACGTCGGCGGTATCCGGCCCGATGCTGAAAGGCGCCTGCCGATACAAGTATGCCAACGACGGCGGCGGCCGAAAGCCAGCCTGTTTCAAGCTGGCGCCACCTGGTTGCACGGTCAGCGCGTTAGGCGGGTTGTAGCCGTATTTGGGGCTGTGGCATGAAGCGCATGACTGCTTCCCCGACCCGGACAGCATGGGGTCGAAGAATAACGATTTGCCGAGCTGTGCCATGGCGCTGAGCGGCGCTATTGGCGGAAGTTTCAAATGCACGGGATGCGGATTGATGCCGCTCGCATCGACAGCGTTGCCATGAGACGGCGTTGCTGCCTGATTGACGAAGGCATAACTTGCAACGCAACTCAATGCGCAGGCCGTGCTTAGCACAGCCTTGAACAAACGGTACCGGTTCCACCGCGGTTTGATGGGCGACATGGAGGCTCTAGACGTTCGGATGTCCAAATAGGAAAGCATGATGGCATGTCATGCTATCCGGAAAGTATTCCTGCTCCACACAGAGCAGGAATACTGTTTCCGTGACCGGGGATCGCACAGCGATCCACCGGTCCGGATTAACATCAGGAGTGCCAGGGCTGGCGCTTGTCGATCGGCGTGCCTTGGTTGGGATCGAGGAACAGCGGTTGCGCCAGGTCGACGCGGCGGCTGAAATCGAACATGCCCATGATGCTGCCTGTGCTTGCATCGTTGGAACCTTCGCCGATGCGCTCGCCACGCAGCCAGTTGTCTTCGATGAAGCGTACGACCGATGCCTGCGTGATGCGCGCGTCATCCACATAGTTGATGCGTGCGTAGGGCGAGATGACCAGGAACGGAATACGCGTGCCGGGGCCGCAGCGTCCATTGACGCGACCGCCATTCACGCCGATGCCCGGTTTGGCATCCGGACCATTGCAGATGCCCGGGCCATTGAGCTGGTCTGCACCGGTGACCGAGCCTTGAGGTGTGGTGGCATCGAAGGACGAGGTCGTCGGCGAGGCATAGCGATGGTCGTACCAGCCGTCCGAGTCGTCATAGGTAATGATGATGGCAGTGTTCTTCCAATCGGGCTGACGCTCCAGGAAGTTGACCACCTTCACGATGAAAGCCTGCTCATCCAATGGATCGGAGTTACCCGGATGTGCATCGCCTACGGCGGGCGCCTTCAAATAGCTGACGGAGGGGAAGTTGCCCGACGACACGGCCTTGAAGAAGTCATGCAAGTCGTATTCGTGGTGCACTGGCGTGGAGGTGCTGTCCTTGGCGTCGGTATAGCCGATTTCCTCCACCGAGGTGGGGCGTGTGTGGGTCGGGTTCGACGTGCTGGCGTAGTACTGGAACCAGTTGTGATGCGGCACGTAGTCGGTCTTGGTCGCGTCCAACACGCTGGAATACGTGCTGCGACTGCAGCCGGTGCTTCCATTCGGATTGACCGCGGTCAGGTCGAAACCGCCTGTGAAGCCACCCCAGGTGATGTGATGTGCATTCAACAGGTCGCCGATGTTCTTCGACGTCATCATGACGGTGCTCGAAGTCGACGAGCAGGTGTCATAAGCAGGATCGGTATCGCCGATCAGCGTCAGGCCGCCTTGGCCATCGGGGATGGTCGAAGCCGAACCGAGCACCACCTTGGCGCCGTTGTTGGTGCCGGATACCACTTCGATCGCGCCAGGTGTCGAGGGACCGTACGTGTCGGTGTAGGCGTTGTCGTCCATGGCGAAGTGCTGGGCATAGTTCCACAGCGCTGTGACGGTATTGCCATCGAAGTAACCCATCACCAGGCCATGCGTGCCGAAGGTGCCGGTGCTGCTGACGGTGTTGTTACCGGTGAAGGCGGGGAAAAGATCAGCGGCGCCGTTGTCGTACGCCTCTTGCTCTGGCGTGTAATTGTGGTTCTGGCCTTCGGTGTTGGCCTGGGTGCGATCGAGGCGGAAAGGATTGACCGCATTGACGCCATTGAGCGGGTTGAGCTTGTTTGGGTTTTGCGTCAACAGCTGGGGCGAGAGGCCGTCAACCTGGGGCGTCCAGGGGCTCGCCTTGAATTTAGGTTCGCCAGGTGGGTTGGTGGCGACCGGATACGTGCCGAAGTAGTGATCGAACGAACGGTTTTCGTCAAAGATCACCACCAGATGCTTGATCGGCGTTGCGGTCGAAAGCTCATCCTGCGGAGAGCGCCAGGATCCGGGCCAGGGGGAGTGCGGCTGAGAATCGGCGTTTTGATTCGAAAACGAGTCGACTTGGGCAGACGCTGCAAAGGCGAATCCCATGATGGCGATCGACGCGGGCAGCAGTGCCTTTCGGAACATGCGAAGACTGAACATTAAAGCCTCCTGATATGGATACAACGACGCAGGGCTAGTACGTAGTGCTGCGGATTCCCCCTTGCTGCTTTGCCGCACGCTACATATGCAGTTCGCGGCAAGCGTTCATTGAACCACTCGGATATGAAGGTTCTGGGACAGTGGCCGGGGAGAAGAGGGAACGGGTTCTTACGTTGGATGATGCGTGGCGGCATCGCTCAAAACGGTGGTTTTTGTTCAGATGTGTTTTTTGGCTGGATCTGTTCAAACGCCATGCATTTCGGCTGGCTGCCGCGCTCAGTGCGGCAATGTATTTTTCGCTGAGCGTGCAGGCAGTGCGAAGATCTTGCGGTGTATCTCCGGCAGTCGCACGTTTTTAGAGGCATGAATGCGGCGACAGGTTTTCTCGGTTCACGCTTGCACCTGCGCAGGTTTTCAAGCAAAGGCATCGATGCGGTGCATTCTTAAGAGATGCATTAGAGATGCATTCTTTAAGAAGAGAGAACGTTTTTCTGAAAATCGTGTCTTTCACGCCAAGGGTGAGAAGCCATGCGGGGCTGGCTGTTGGCTTTCAGGGATTGGGCACCCTGCTTTCCGAGCCTGAGGGCCGCTCCGAGAAAGCTGCCATAAGGGACAGGGCTTGCTTCCTGAGAAAGCACTTGAAGTTTGGCATGCAAGTTATGTTATAACATGCCAAATAGTGGAGTAGCCTTCGGGGAAGTTGATGAACCGGCGACATTTCCTCAGCGCATTGGGCACCGTGGCGGCGTTGTCTCCTTCGCTCGCTCGGGCTGCCCTTCATCTCGATACCACGCGGGTAACCGGCTGTCGTCTGGAGACGGATGGCGGTGGTGCGCGTCTGACGCTTGATTTGAGCGGAACGGTTCCGTACCGGGTTTTTACCTTGTCATCGCCTTCGCGTGTAGTCATCGATCTCCAACAGGTAGCCGCCTATATGCCGGCGCTGCACATGGATGGTGGCAATCCATGGATTGCAGACGTACGCAACGGGCGGCACGGTGACGGCATGCGTATCGTTTTGGATCTGCGACACGATGTAAAACCACAGGCCGTCATGCAATCTGCCGCAGCGGCTACGGGGATGTATCAGTTGGTCGTCCATCTGCCCTTCGCTGGGGCGGCAGCGGCGGTGCGTCCGACGCGTCGCCCGGCAGTGATTGCCATCGATGCGGGACACGGCGGCAAAGACCCGGGCGCCATCAGTACCAGCAATGTGTATGAGAAATACGTCGCCCTCGCCATCGCTACCAAGCTGCATGGACTGCTCGCGACGGACTCCCGCTTTCAGCCGACGATGACTCGCAATGATGACTATTTCATCCCATTGGAGGAGCGCGTACAGATCGCACATCGCGAAAATGCGGACCTGTTTGTCTCCATTCATGCCGACGCGGCGCCTGTGCCGTCGGCGCAAGGGGCTTCTGTCTGGGTGCTTTCGCAACACGGCGCCACCTCCACCATGGCGCGTTGGCTGGCCAATAGCGAAAACAGTTCCGATCAATATGCTTCGCTGAAGAATAGTGCGCTTTACACGCCCGATCCTGCGCTGATGAGGGTCCTGGTCGATATGTCGATGGATGCGACCATCGCCTACAGTCTGGATCTTGGCCGATTGATGATCGACAACCTGGGGCAGGTGACACGCATCCATCAACGACAGGTCGATCAGGCCGGTTTTGCGGTGCTGAAGTCGCCGGATATTCCGTCGATCCTGGTCGAGACCGGCTTTATGAGCAATGCCGACGACTGCCGTCGACTCGTCACTGACCAGCATCAGCAGGAATTGGCCGAGGCGTTGAAGAGCGGTATCGCGAATTACTTCCGGCAATATCCACTGCAGAGTACGGCGGCCTGATGGGCTGGAACAACTCGGGCATGGCGGAAAACCGGTTGGTGGACATGGTGACGATTTACGCCAAGGGCTGTGCCGGGTTCTCATCACGCCAAGGGCGTTGAACGGCGATATGGATTAGCACTGTATAACCGCCAATTCGTGCCCGAGTTTGCCGTGATTGATGATGACGAAACGAATGGTTTGGCCGGCGCTGACGGTTACGGCAGCAGGCGTGAACCGATATTCGATGGCTGTACTCGAATAGTGCGCCCGACCTACGTCAAAGCCGATGGCAAGCGACAGGGCTCAAAAGGCTGTGTGCTGAGTGGGAATGCCGCTGTTCAAAAGAGGTGTGGTTGCCTTATCCGGTATGGCAGGTACCCATGACATTAGTCATGTTGTTACAGAATAACGCTTGATCCCATACTCGATTCATAGATCTTCGAACGCCCTTGCGGAATCTACGCTTGGTGGCACGTTGCTCGCCCATTGACGCAGGTCGATGCGTTGTGTCTTGGGCCTCGTGCTGCCGATGAGTAAGCGTGAAGTGTCGTTATATAGGGGTTTTGACGCAGATCTTTTGGCGAAGAAGGATGCCCTTGTGCATCCAAGCGTCATTTCATCCACGCCACTTCGTCATGATGCAGATCGGATGATGGCAGCCATCACAGGGGTGATGACAGGGCATGCAAAAGCTTTTTCGTTCTTTGCTGCAATGGATTCCAGCATGCCGTTCGCTGATCGCCTTGGCGCGATCGACGCCAACCCTGCAGCCGTGCGCCAGCGCAACGCTGTAGATATCTCTTTGCACCGGACGCCGCCAGTGACGGCGTCGACTTTTCCTTGACGGATAGCCACGATGAAAATTGCCACCCTTTTTCCACGCCGTCCCTTGGCGTTGCTTTTGGCTTCGCTCCTGTGCGCAGGCGCAGCCTATGCGAGCGATTCCACCGAGAGTCACGCCAAATACCCCAATTTCCCCAGCGACATGCCGGCGCACTTTGATCCGTCGACGCAGCATTTCAACTACATCCGCCGCGAGGTCATGATCCCGATGCGCGATGGCGTAAAGCTGCACACAGTGATTCTGATTCCCAAGGGTGTCAAGCACGCGGGCATCGTGTTGACTCGCACGCCTTACGACGCCGATCGCATGACCTCAGGAAGCAGCGACGACCTCGGTGAAGTGTTGCAGCACGACGATGACTCCACCGCCGTGCTCATCGAAGACCACTATATCCGCGTCGTGCAGGATGTCCGCGGTAAATACGGTTCCGAAGGCGATTACGTCATGAACCGCCCAGTGTTGGGGCCGCAGAATCCAACGCCGGTGTCCGATGCCACCGATGCTTACGACACCATCGGCTGGCTGGTGAAACATGTGCCGGAGAGCAACGGCAGGGTAGCCATCATGGGTATTTCCTACGATGGTTTCGAACCGCTGATGGCGCTGGTGCATCCGAACCCCGCCTTGAAGGTCGCCATTCCGGAAAACCCGATGGTGGACGGCTGGATGGGCGACGACTGGTTCCATCACGGCGCTTTCCGTGAGCAGATGATTCCCTACATCTACGACCAGACCGCCACACGCTCCAACAGCATCCATTGGTGGAGCAGTTATCACGACGACTACAACATGTATTTTGACGCCGGCAATCCGACAGCGATTGCGGACGCGCACGGGATGCAGCAGCTGGGCTTCTGGAACAAGCTGGTGGCGCACCCCGCTTACGATGCCTTCTGGCAGGATCAGGCGATGGACAAGATCCTGGCTGCGCAACCGCTCAAAGTGCCGGTGATGCTCGTAGCTGGTGAATGGGATCAGGAAGACATTTACGGCCCCTTGGCCGTCTATCGTGCGTTGAAGCCCAAGGATACGCACGGTGACATGGTCTATCTCACGCTCGGCCCCTGGTATCACGGACAGGAAATCCGCGACGGCAGCGCACTGGGCCCGATCAAGTTCAACTCCGACACGTCGCTATACTTCCGCGAGCACATCCTGCGGCCGTTCTTGGCGCACTATCTGAAGGATGACGCGCCGCCGAACCCGGTTGCTCCCGTCAATGCCTTTGTCACCGGCACCAACCAGTGGGAAGCTTTTTCATCGTGGCCGGGATGCGCTTCCGATTGCCATATCCAATCCAAGCCGCTGTACCTGCAGGCCGATCATGCATTGAGCTTTACCGCGCCGGCGGCAAACAGCGGCGATGGCTACGATGAATATATTTCCGACCCGGCCAAGCCTGTTCCTTACCGGCATCGCCCGATTCCCGCCGCCGAAACGCCAACCTGGCACGAATGGCTGGTAGACGATCAGCGCGAAGCAGAAACGCGCTCCGATGTAGAGACCTATGAAACGCCGGTACTGACGCAAGCCGTACGTATTACCGGCAGGCCGGACGTGCATCTGGTGGCATCGACCAGCGGTACGGATTCGGATTGGGTAGTGAAGTTGATCGATGTCTATCCGCAGCAAGACATCACCGAGCCGTCGATGAGCGGTTACGAGCTTGCCGTCGGCATGGATATATTCCGTGGCCGCTATCGCACCAGTTACGCGCATCCCTCGCCGCTGACGCCGAACGTGCCGCTGGCATACCACTTCCACTTGCCAGCGGCTGACCATGTGTTCTTGCCGGGTCACCGCATCATGGTGCAGATCCAGTCCAGCTGGTTCCCGCTCTACGATCGCAACCCGCAAACCTATGTGCCGAACATTTTCCTGGCCAAGCCCGGGGACTATCGTAAGGCGGTGCAGCGCATCTATCACACGCCCGATCACGCCACGTATATTGACTTGCCGGTGGCGCAATGATCTCGACACGATCCCTCACCCTGGCTGTTTGCTGTGCGTGCCTGGCGTGGTCGTCAAGCCACGCTGCAGAGGCAGCGTCACCGTTCCAGCTGACCGATTTGCGTAAATTGGCGAGCCTGAGCGAACCGCAGGTTTCTCCTGACGGCAAACACGTCGCGGTCATCGTTTCAAAGCCGGATTGGGAAACAGACCAGCGTCCGCAAGAGATCGACTTGATCGATGTGGCGACGGGTTCGTCCCGTGCATTGACGTGGAAACGCAAGGAGCTTTCCTCGCCGCGCTGGTCGCCCGACGGCACGCGGCTGGCGTTCCTTGCCGAGGATCCCGATAGCAAACACGCACAGCTTTTCGTGATGCCTATGGATGGCGGCGATGCAATGCGTATTACGGAGGCCAAAGAGGGTGTGGATGCCTATGCATGGAGCCCCGATGGTGCGCAGATCGCGTTCATTACCGAAGACGAGGCGCCAAAGCCAAAGAGCGGCAAGAAGCAGGACGATGCCTTCCGGGTGACGGACAACAACTTCCTGATGCGCGCAGCTTTGGCGCCGTGGCACCTGTGGGTGGTGCCAAGTGCCGGCGGAACGGCAAAGCGTCTGACGCAGGGCGACTACAGCCTGTCGACGGATCAGCAAGACAACACGCCGGAACCGACCTGGAGCAGGGATGGGCGATCTATCGCCTTTACCCGGTTCACGAGTCCGTATTGGGGACCGTCGTTCAAGTCGGTGATTGACGACATCGCAGCGACGGGAGGACAACCGGAAGTGTTGTCCGCCGACTCAGGAAGCATGAATCCGGTATACGCACAGGACGGCGATACGCTTGCCTTCATGCGCCCGCGTCAGGGCGATCAAAACAACGGTAACGCGGTGTATGTCCTGAAGCATGGCGAAAACGCCAAGGATGTCACTCAAGCGCTGGCGCGCAACATCGATGCCTTTGCTTGGTTGCCTCGCGCCAAGGCTCTATTGCTGGCAGGTGCGGATGGCACACAGCTGGCGCTATGGGATCAGCCTTTGTCAGGTGCGGCGAAAAAACTCGATCTTGGCCAGGTGCAAGCCCATCCGGACTTCACCCTTTCCAAAAACGGCGTGATCGCATTTGTAGGCAGCACATCCACCCATCCGGATGAGTTGTATGTGATGAATGGCATCTCGGCTACGCCGCGGCGGCTCACCGACATCAACCGCTTCGTCGATAGCCGGACCCTGGGGCATGTCGAATCGATCAGCTGGCAAGGCCCCCAAGGTTTTCAGGAAGATGGAGTACTCACGTATCCGGTGGGCTATGCCAGCGGGAAAAAATACCCGCTGGTGCTGGTCATTCACGGTGGTCCGGAAGCGTCGTCATCGGTGGCTTTCTCGTCGCTGCCGCAATTGCTTGCCGCACAAGGCTTCATCGTGTTTGAGCCTAATTATCGCGGCAGCACGAATCTTGGCGACGCGTACCAGCACGCGATCTATCGCGATACCGGCGTAGGTCCCGGCGAAGATGTGATGGCTGGACTCGCCGCCGTGGAAAAGCTCGGCATTGTCGACGAGCAGCACATCGGCGTAAGCGGATGGTCTTATGGGGGCTACATGACGACCTGGCTCACCGGCCATTACGGCGTCTGGAAAGCAGCCGTGTCGGGCGCGGCATTGACCGACTGGGTCATGGATTACACCGTGGCTTATTACCAGCAGGGCGATACTTATTTCTTTGGCGGATCACCCTGGAAGGCCAAATATCGGGACATCTGGCGTGAACAATCGCCGATCGCCTATGCGCAGAACGTCACTGCGCCCACGCTGATCATGGGTGACGTGGGCGATCCCAACGTGCCGCTGGTAAACAGCTACGAGTGGTACCACGCGCTGCGCGATAACGGTGTGCCGGTGGAGTTCTATGCGTATCCGGCCGACACCCACTTTCCAAAAGATATCGTGCGTACCACCGATGTATACCGGCGCTGGGTGGATTGGATGACGCAGCATCTGAAGAGCTGACAGCAAACAAAAATGTGATGCCGGCATAGGGCATGCCGGCATCACATCGTTCGTATTCGCTGCCTTTTGCTTTTCGGCAGTGAAGGCTTGAAAGCCGCAGGGCTTATTTGACCGTGAAGGTATTGTTGCTGCGATTCACGTCCGGAACGGCATGCATCGGATCGATCGTCGCCGATTTCACTGGCTTGTTTCCAGTTATGCGGATCGCGTAACTGCGATGCTGCATCCAGGTTTCCACCGGCACACGGATATCCTGCTTGCTGCCGTCGCTGTAGACCACTTCCAGCGTAGCGGGCATCACCAGGCGGTCGAGGTTGGCAACCGTCACCGTGGCGCCTTTGCGCCAGTCGCCATCCACCGGGGCGACATCTTGCACGGCCAGGTCGAGCTTCCAGTTATGCGCGTACCAGCCGCGCCAGAACCAGCTCAGGTCTTCACCGGTTTCACTTTCCATGAAGCGGAAAAAATCTGAGGGGCTGGGATGCTTGTACGCCCAGGTCTGGATGTACTTGCGGAAGGCCGGGTCGAAGCGTGCCGGCCCGATAATCTGTTCGCGCAACAGCACTAGGCCGAACGCCGATTTGAAGTACGTGACAGGGTGGCGATATTTCTCCGGGATTTCGTCTGCGCGCGTAAGCAGCGGCGGCGCGTCCGGGTCGGTCAGCACCTTGACGATTTCGTCGGCGGGGTTGCCATGTCCAGGCGCGTATTCCTCGTCGCGCTTGGGCGCATATTCGCCATGATTGAAGTGGTCGGCCTCGTACACGTCGATAAAGGTATTGAATCCTTCGTCCATCCACGCATTGCGGCGCTCGTCCGTGCCCACGATCATCGGGAACCAGGTATGACCGATTTCGTGCGCGATCAGCGCATGCAGGTCGCTGCCTTTTGCTTCTTTCTCATCGAATGTGATGCCGGGGTATTCCATGCCGCCGGCCGATCCGGCTTCATTGATCGCCGCCGGATAAGGGTAGGGATACCACTGTTTTGAAAAATACTCGGTCGCCGCCTTGACGTATTCGGTGGCACGACCCCAGGCATCGTTGCCGGCGCTTTCCACCGGATAAGCGGACTCGGCCAGCGCCGTCTTGCCATCCGGCAGGTTGATGCGCGCGGCATCCCAGATATACGCCTTGGACGCACCGAATACGGCGTCACGGGCATTGTCGATGCGGAAATGCCAGGTCAGCGTGCCGCTCTGCTTCGGACGGCTGCGCGGATCATTGACCTCTGCCGCCGAGCGGATCATGACCGTCTTGTCGCTATGCCGTGCCTCATCCAGTCGCTGCAGTTCGATCTTGGTCAGTACGTCCTGCGGATTGAGCAGTTCGCCGGAGCCCACCACGATCATGTTCCACGGCACGGTGACGTAGTAATCGTAATTGCCGTACTCGAGATAGAACTCGTTGTTGAGATAAGGGTCGGTGTTCCATCCGCGCAGATCGTCATACACGCACATGCGCGGATACCACTGCGCGATCTCGAAGATGTCCCCGTTTTTGGTCGGATTGACGTCGGTGCGGCCGCCGAATTCGCCGGGTACGGTATAGCTGTAGCTGATGTGCAGCCGCAGTTTGCCGTCGCGAGCCTTGAGCGCGTGCGGCAAGCGTACCTGCATGCGCGTATCGGAAATCACGAAATCGGCTTTCTGCAGCCTGCCATCGAGGCCTTCCACCGCCACCGACGCAATATGTTCGCCATCGGTGAATTCGGTCGGGAATGTACCGTCGTCGAAGGCGCCGCGCGCATCCTTGAGATAACGATTTTGCTCAACCTGCAGCCATAGCACATCCAGATCATCAGGGCTGTGATTGGTATAGGTGATCACTTCCTCGCCGGTCAGCTTGCGCGTGGTGGGATCCAACGTCGCCTTGATCTGATAGTCCGCGCGGTTTTGCCAGAACAGCGGACCCGGCAGCCCGCTCGCCGTGCGAAACGCGTTGGACGGCTGGGGATAGACAAAGGGAGCAAAGGTCTCGAGGGGGTTGTACGTCGATGTCGACGAAGTGGCTGCGCCGGCAGGCAAGGACAACGCGACCAGCACCGCACTGCTGAGGATCGGGAGAATTTTCATGGGGAGCCCTGTAGCAAACACTTGCGCCAGCTTGACGCAAGCGGCTGACCATACTGCAAGGCAGTAAAGCGTTGCTAGTGGCAGCGGATGGATAGACACCCGGCCCATGGCAAAGCGTCGTTATGCAGCGCGACGAAACCACGATCTTGAGAGATGACGACTGGGATTGCCTGATGATCAAGCCAGGTCGGCCCCCTGACCGGCCACTCGAGCAAGCATGGCTTCAAGGCAAGCCATGCAGTCTTCCATATTGCGGAAGTGAGTATTGCGGAATCAATGGCTACTGCTGTTTCGCGGAAAGGAGCATCGTGTTGGCGTCGCGCACCCAAAAGGCAACGGCGCCACGCCCATATCCCAGGGAATAGAGTGATGAAACTCCGACTTCTACTGATCGCCATGGCCGCTACGATCATCGGGCCTAACGTACAGGCCACGCCGGTGGCATCGACGTCTGCCACGACCACTTACCATCGCGTCACAGTCGATGGCGTGAAGGTGTTTTATCGCGAGGCAGGCCCCAGGCACGCGCCTACCATCGTGTTGCTGCACGGCTTCCCATCTTCCTCACGCGAGTTCGATACGCTGATTCCCTTGCTCGCTACGCGCTATCACTTGATAGCGCCGGATTTTCCCGGCTTCGGCCAGAGCGATGCGCCGCCGCCGTCTTCCTATACCTATACATTCGATCACCTGGCCGAGACAACGGACCGTCTGCTTGAGCAGCTCGGCATCGGCAGCTATACCCTTTATCTGCATGACTACGGCGGCCCGGTTGGTTTCCGCATCATGCTGAAGCATCCAGAGAGAGTGCACGCGCTGATCATCCAGAATGCGAATGTCTACAAGCAGGGCCTGGGCGCCAAATGGGCCGGCATAGCGCAGTA
Organism: Dyella sp. SYSU CM1112; assembly: GCF_058216415.1. NCBI lineage: Bacteria > Pseudomonadati > Pseudomonadota > Gammaproteobacteria > Lysobacterales > Rhodanobacteraceae > Dyella > Dyella sp. SYSU CM1112. The sequence continues at coordinate 32,259 of NZ_JBZEGI010000017.1, forward strand.
CTGGGCTGACCCTCAAGCGCATCCGGAGGTGGTCGATAAATTCCTCTCGTTCGAAGCGACCGAGCAGCGTCATACCCTGGGTACGTCGCATCCAGAGCGCTACAACCCCGACACCTGGACCGACGAATACGCGCATCTGCAGAAACCGGGGCAGCGCGAGATCCAGGCGGATTTGCTCTACGACTACCGCACGAACGTTGCCGCCTATCCGACATGGCAGGCATGGTTACGCGAACACAAGCCGCCGACATTGGTCGTGTGGGGGCGCAATGATCCTTCCTTCATTGCGCCCGGTGCCGAAGCCTTCAAACACGATCTGCCGAACGCCGAGATCCATCTGCTCGATGCTGGACACTTTGCCCTGGATGAGAAGAACGACGAGATCGCCAGTCTCATTCTGCAATTCATGGGCAGGCACCCTGGCTGATATCGCGACGCCTGCGCTTCGGCGCAGGCTCTACTGGGCCACGCTCATGGAGAGAAAGCCAGCGGTGCCTGAGTAGCGCCTTGGCAGGTGGGTCATTCCACTTCGCACTTGGCGAAGACATCCATCACATCCCCCGGCTCCGCTGCCAGGAATCGATAATCTTCCGAATCAAGTCCACGCCGGCGCAGCGCCTCGCGCAGGTGAATGGCGGGCTCTTCGCGTGATTCGTCCGTCAGTTGGAATACGCCCCAGTGAATACCCATGGCCTCTCTGGCACCGAGGTCTTGCATGATCGCTACGGCTTCCTCGGGATTGATGTGCTGGTCGCGCATGAACCAGCGCGGCGCATAGGCACCGATGGGAATCAGCGCCAGGTCAGGCGCACCGACGCGCTCGCGCATCTCGCGGAAAATATTCCCATCGCCATAACCAGTATCGCCAGCGAAATAGACCATGCCTGCAGGTGTGTGGAGCATAAACCCCGCCCAAAGCGCCATGCGTCGATCTCCGATGCCGCGCGCCGACCAATGATGCGCGGGGACGATGGTGGCGCGTGCATGGCTATGGATATCCAGCGATTCCCACCAGTCGCCCGTGACAATGCGTGCATCCGGAATCGCGCGGCTCACGACGGCGTCATTGCCGAGCGGCGTCACGATCAGCGGCTGGTGTGCTTGATGCAGCCGGGCCAGGGTGGCGATATCGAGGTGATCGTAGTGATTATGGCTGAGCAGGATCGCATCGATAGGCGGCAGATCCTCGAAGTGAATGCCGGGATCGACGACGCGGCGAGGACCCATGAAACGAAAAGGGCTGGCTCTTTCCGACCACAGCGGATCAGTCAGGATATTCAGCGATCCGGCTTGAATCAGCACGGTGGCATGACCGACAAGGGTGGCGCGCAATCCCTCCACACGTTTATCCGGCACCACTTGCTTGCCCGGGATCGAATTAGGCCACGGCGCCGATTTTTCCTTAAAGCGCCAGCGCAGTACATCTTTTAAGCTGCGATCCGTATCCGGGTGGCCTGGATTGAAAAAGCGAACACCATCGTAATGATCGCTTTCCGGGCCAGCATGATAGATGTTGGTCTTTGCCATTCATTTCGCTCGATCGGCAGCACGAACTGGCTTAATAGTGCTCGACAGCGGGGAATCAAGGCGAGGCTGACTTCATAGGCCAGAAGCCACAGCCCACTGCATGCGGGCGTGCTGGGCGGTCCGGATACGGTGCGTGGTTATGAAGTCAGCATGCTGGTTGGCGCGTCCGGTTTCCTGGCGACGGTCGAGTTGCGTCACGACCTTGTCTTGCCATGGCGCGTGGCAGGAATTGGTTTTTGTCGACCATGGCGGCGTATGGGTCAATGCAAAAACATGGCTGGACAGCACCGGTTCCAATCACGCTGATTTGAGCAGCGCGGGTATCGGCCTCAATTGGGCGGGGCCGGATCAGTGGACCGCGACGCTGCAGGTGGCGGCTTCTGTGGGTAATGCGCCGGAGTTGGCCGGGCATCGGCCGTCGTCGCGCGCGTGGCTGCAAATCAGCAAAGGCTTTTGAGCTAGCGGGAAGCCCCGGAGCGCATACCGCGTCTGCACGTCATTCGATACTGCGACCCGGCAGCGCGATCCTGATAGCGCGCGTGCCCTCGATGCTGCGGCAGGCATCGGCCAAGGCGCTGAGCTTTTGCAAGTCGAGAGCTTGGGCGAACCGTATCTCGACCGTGTCGTAGCCATCCGGTTCGCGATGCAGCGCCATATGCCGAACCGGTGCATGTGCATGGTTGAGAATACGCTCTACCGTCGCCAGCGCCGCATTGCTGCTCAGTTCGATCAGCAGTGCGGTATGACGGCGCCGAGGTTTGACGAAACGTTGCTCCAACGGTTTGAGCAGCGCAAGAATCACCCACAAGATCATGGTGGCAGCTACCGCCGGAACGTATAGACCCGCGCCAGCGGCCAAGCCCACTGCGGCTACTGCCCATAATCCCGCGGCGGTGGTCAGGCCGCGGATCACTTGTTCGCGCTGCATGAAAAGTATCGTGCCCGCGCCGAGAAAACCGATGCCGCTGACGACCTGCGCGGCGATACGCGATGGATCCAGGATGACATGATCGTAGGTCAGCGCATGCCGGAATCCATACGCGGAAACGATCAAGGCCAGCGCAGCACCGACGCTGACCAGCATGTGCGTGCGCAGTCCGGCGGTCCATTCCAGGCGGCCACGATTGGCGCCGATCACGGCGCCAAGCATCGCAGCCGTCAGCAGACGCAAGATAACTTCATAGGAGCTGATCACGCGGCACCTCCCGATATCGTCGATGCATGGTGGATCGTCGTGCATGAAGTGCCGATAAAATCGTTGCTCCAATGCAGTGAGGGTATTCGCCGCGTACGGGTGCCTAGTCGTGGCAGGAGTGCGAAAGTCCCTCAAGGATCGGACAGTCCGGGCGTGAGTCACCCCGGCAGTGATCGGCAAGGTGTTGAAGCGTATTGCGCATAGCCGTCAATTCCTGGATGCGCTGCGTCAATTCATCGATATGGGTCAGCGCCAGGTGTTTGACCTCGCTGCTGGGGCGATGGTGGTCTTCCCACAATTCCAGCAGGGTCGCTATCTGCTTCATCGAAAAGCCGAGACGCCGTGCCTGGTGCACGAAGCGCAATACCTCGATGTCTTTCTTGGCATACGCACGGTAATTGGAGCCGGTACGCGCAGCAGGGCGGATCAAGCCCACCTGCTCGTAGTAGCGGATCATTTTGGCGGAAACGCCTGATGTCTTGGCTGCCTCTCCGATATTCATGGCATGACCTCCTGGGAAGCCTATATGGTGATCCTTCCTATCGTGGCAAGGTCAAGTCCGCATGAAGATTTCCCGATTTGATGCGTGACCGCTTGACCTTCCTAGCGTGGGAATCCCTAGGATGAACTGGACGCGGAATAGCAGGAGTGTCTGGTGAGCACGGTTACTAAAGAAGAAATTCCCGAAAAACAGGCTCGGCTTCAGGTTGGCATGACACTGAGTTTGCCGGTGGAAGGCATGAGCTGTGCTTCGTGCGTGGGGCGTGTCGAGCGCGCACTCAGGGCGGTTCCAGGTGTGCAGTCTGCGGCGGTGAATCTGGCGACGGAACGGGCCGATGTGGTGCTGAGCGATGCGGCGGATGCGCAAGCCGCGATCCATGCCATCGAAGAAGCCGGGTATGGCGTAGGGGAAACGTCGATGGAACTGTCCATCGAAGGTATGAGTTGTGCGTCCTGCGTCGGGCGCGTGGAAAAAGCGCTGAAGCAGGTGCCTAACGTGAGGACGGCGAGCGTCAATCTTGCTGCCGAGCGCGCGCGCGTCAGCTACGTGGCAGGCACGGTGTCGGCATCGGACCTGATCGCGGCAGTGGAGCAGGCTGGCTATCATGCATCGCTGCAAGGTAGTGCCGCGGCGGGCGCGCATCAGGAAAGTGATGATCGCCGCCAGCACGAAGTGCAATCGCTGTGGCATGCCTGGCTGATTGCGACTTGCCTCACCGTACCGATTCTTTTCCTGGGCATGCTGGCCGATCTGGTGCCAGCCATCGGTGCCTGGGTCCATCACACGCTGGGTCGGTCATGGAACTGGGATATCCAGTTTGCGCTTGCCAGCATCGTGATGTTCGGGCCGGGCATGCGATTTTACCGCAAGGGTATTCCGGCCTTGTTGCGTGCTGCGCCCGACATGCATTCGTTGGTTGCCGTAGGCACGCTTGCTGCCTATAGCTATTCCTTCGTCGCCACGTTCTTTCCACATGCGCTGCCAGCCGGCACCGTGAACGTGTATTACGAAGCGGCCACGGTGATCATTAGTTTGATCTTGCTCGGTCGTTTGCTGGAAGCGCGTGCGAAAGGGCGTACTTCAGAAGCCGTGCAACGCCTGATCGGTTTACAGGCGAAAGGTGCGCGCGTGGAGCGCGATGGAAATGTCGTCGAGGTCCCTGTCGAGCAGGTGCGAGCCGGTGACATCGTTCATGTGCGTCCCGGTGAAAAGATTCCGGTGGATGGTGATGTCGTTGACGGTCATGCCTATGTCGATGAAAGCATGATTTCCGGCGAACCCGTGCCCGTCTCGAAAGATGCGGGTGCGAAGGTGATTGGCGGAACCATGGCGCAAGGCGGTGCGTTCCGGTTCAAGGCGACCGGTGTGGGCGGCGACACCATGCTGGCGCAAATCATCCGCATGGTCGAGCAAGCGCAGGGATCGAAACTGCCGATCCAGGCTATCGTCGATCGCATCACAATGTGGTTCGTGCCGGCCGTCATGGGCGCCGCCGCGTTGACGTTCGTGATCTGGCTGCTGGCAGGTCCTTCGCCCGCCTTGGCGTTTGCACTGGTCAATGCCGTAGCCGTGCTGATCGTTGCGTGTCCCTGCGCCATGGGCTTGGCCACGCCGACGTCGATCATGGTCAGCACCGGTCGCGCGGCCGAGCTCGGTGTGCTGTTCCGCAAGGGCGATGCCTTGCAGGCGCTGCGTGAGGTGAAAGTCGTCGCGCTCGACAAAACCGGCACGCTGACCAAAGGAAAGCCCGAGCTGACCGATCTGGTCGCGGCAAGCGGCTTCGAGCGGCACGATGTGCTCGCCTACCTCGCCGCGGTGGAGTCGCTATCCGAACATCCGATTGCACTAGCGATTGTCGAGGCGGCCAAGCGGGAAGGCACGACGATGCATACGGCGCAGGCGTTCGAGTCGCTCGCCGGCCTCGGCGTTTTGGCGCGAGTAGCCGGCAAGCGCGTGGCAGTGGGTTCGGATCGGCTCATGCAACAGCAGGGGGCGGATATCGGCATATTCGCAACGCAAGCCGAGCGATTGGCATCGAAAGGCAAGAGTCCGTTTTACGTCGCTGTCGATGGACGCGTTGCGGCTATGGTCGCTGTTTCCGATCCAGTCAAACCCACCAGTCGTTCCGCCATCGATGCCTTGCACGCCTTGGGATTGAAAGTTGCGATGGTCACGGGCGATCACCATGCAACGGCCAACGCCATTGCCGCCGAGTTGGGCATCGACACTGTTGTGGCTGAGGTGTTGCCAGCGGGGAAGGTCGATGCGATCAAGCGTCTGCAAACGGATGCGGGACAGCTCGCGTTCGTCGGCGATGGCATCAATGATGCGCCTGCCTTGGCAGCCGCCCACGTCGGGTTGGCCATCGGCACCGGCACGGATGTCGCCATCGAATCGGCCGATGTGGTGTTGGTCGGCGGTGACTTGCGCGCGGTAGTCAATGCCATCGCCTTGTCGAAAGCCACGATACGCAACATCCGCCAGAACCTGCTATGGGCATTTGGTTACAACGTTGTGCTGATTCCCTTTGCAGCAGGCGCGTTCTATCCGTTGGCCGGCGTGTTGCTGTCTCCGATGATTTCAGCCGCAGCGATGGCGCTTTCCAGTGTGTTCGTACTCGGCAACGCTCTTCGCCTGAAGCGCTTTCAAGCCCCGATCGGGGCCTAAGCCGTGTGTCGTTTTACCGTCCTGCATTGGCAGGATCGGTGTTTTCATCATGAGTTGTAGCAAGGAGATAACGATGTTCCGTTTCCACGTCCCCGATATGACCTGCGGCCACTGTGTCGCCACGATTACCAAAGCTGTGCAGTCGGTTGATCTCGCCGCGCAGGTGGAGGCCGATATATCCAGGCATGAAGTAAACATTCATGCATCTATTGCCGAGGAGGTCCTTGCGCAGGCGATCAAAGATGCGGGTTATGCGGTGCAACCGATGGATGTGGAGGCATAAGCAGAATCGAGGTGGACGACAGCCGATGGCACGCGCGGTGCCATCGTGCTTTCAAGTCCGGCTGAGTCTCTTGGAGAAAGCTCATCGGTGTCGTGCCTGGCGTTGCACTCAAGCGGAGACGCTGGTGGAGGCATTGATCGAGGCAGTGGATGTGGCCAACGCGGTTGCCAGCGCATGCGCGGCTGCTCTTATTTCAGGCATGGCCGTGCATTCCCAGAAATTGCCGCGTAGCAGGGAGCCGATGGCATGCAAGTCGGGCTGGATATGACCGCGCGCATCGATCAACCGCCCATCCGGATGGGCCAGGATACCGAGTTGCAAAGGGTCTGCGACGGCGAGGCCATCCTTGATGATCTGCGAAAGCAATGTGTGTTCCGTAAAAGCCACCGCGGTATCCAGGCCCGTCGCTTGCACGACAAGATCGGCTTGCAAGTTCGATATTGCCTGGTTGGCGCGCCTGCGCACGGTGACTTCCAGCGATCCATCGCCATCCACCTGTAACACGCGTGCTGCATGTACCTGGAGACGGCCTTCGTCACGCAGTTGCTGGATCGCATCGGCCGACTTGGGGGCAGTACGGTGACGGGACGCTTCCCATACCCAACGCACATGGCGCAGAAACTGGCGGCGTTTGGATAACGTCAGTCCCTGCCAAAGCAATGCGTTGACGGGACGCATGCCGTCGACCACGCTGCGCCAGTCAATGTCTGAGGCATCGCGCAGTGTCTGGCGGATTTTCCGCAGCATGGCGGCTGTTCCATCGCAGGCAAGCAAGGCTGCATTGAGATTGGCTTGGTCCGGGAACGGTGCGATGGGGAGCTCGGGATGAACGAATGGCAGCAGCCCATGACGCGAGACGGCTATGAGTTCCGCATCCGGCCATTGCCTGGCTGCTGAAAGCAGCGTGTCCACGGCGGTAAGGCCGGTACCGATCACGATCAACCGCCGCGGACTCAATGTCCGGTTCGGCAGATTCCATGGATCAAGTTCATAGGATCCACTCGCAAGCGCGCGTGCTGAAACCGTGCGAAGAGGGCGTGGTGTCAATGCGCCCACAGCCAGTACGATCTTGTCCGCTTGTAGCGTACGGTCATCGTCAAGCTTGATCAGATAGCCATCATCGCAACGGTGAAGTTCAGTGGCTTCCTGCTCATGACAAGCGAAACGACGCCCCTGTTGTGAAGCCGTGGCTATGCGCTCCTGCACTTGCGCTTGGATGAAGTCACCGAACCATCGACGGGGAAGGAAGTCCGTTCCATGAATGCCTGCGCGCTGGCGTGCACTATGCTGGACAAAATCCTCGCTTTGATCGACATACAGTCCCATGCCGCTCGCGCGCACATTGAGCAAGTGATGGTCGTGGGGCGTGGCATAGGCCACACCCCGGCCGGTGGTGGACGTGCCGGTGATCCAGTGCACTGTACCGGCATGGTCCTTGTTCAGCAGGGCGCCGAAGACGGCCGCACCTGCCGCGCCGCCGCCAATGATTGCGATATCCGCCATGGAAACATCCTCGTACTGGGCCAGATCGGCACTGTTATGCGTAGCCAGATAGGTACCGGCTACGTACTGGTTTGCGTGAATCAGCTCAACGCGGGATCGCGAACGGTCTGGTGTTGCGTAACGGTCCAGTGGTCGTCCTCTTCATGGAAGCTGCGATAGGTATTCAGTTCACCGCCATAGATATGCAACGAAAGCGCCGGGCGGTTCGACGAGAGATTCTTGCAGCGGTGTGCATAGTCGGCATCGGAAAACGTGACGAAATCACCGACGCCGAGAATGGATGCCTCTCTTGAAACAAGATGAGGATGCTGGTTAAGGGATAGATCGAAAGCTTCGACTTCCAGCACGCCATCCAAGACAAACTCCATGCCCCAAAGACCGTCGTGATCGTGTATCGGGGTAGCGTGGTCCGGCGGCCACAGGATCAATAGGGCTTCATAGTTACGCGACGTTTGCAGTGTCAAGGGGAAGCGACGGTAAGCGATGGCGGAGCGGCCTTCGGCCAGATCGTCGGCGCGCGGACATCCTTCCCATGTGGATACATCGGCCAGTGCTTTTGCCAAGCGTGACCCATCGATGTTTCCCTTCACCCCGGTGAAGGTGTCGATGGTGATAAGCAATCGTTGCTTCCAGCGTGCGATGGAAGAGGTGAGTGCGTCGTGCATGAAAGCCCCTGGTGGTTGGCGTACTCGATGACGAAACAACCACACGCTGCGTTAAAGAACTGCTAGTCGGTCGTTCCGAATGCTCATGGCGATATGCCTTCCATGCGATGCCAAGCCGCGCAAACATTGGGGTAGCCAATTTAATTAAAAATTTGCCAGCGCAATAAGATGAATTTCGTCTTACGCCATAGGTATTTCGAATGAGTAATGAGCGGGTGCGGTGCGGCACTGCGTGGTGGGCGCGCGTTGCGATTTGTTTAATCGCAACGCGCGTTTTTGCAAAGATTCCGATATGAGGATCCTTTCTTCACGTACGATTTTTACGATGCGTCACGAATGATCGCGATGTGCGTTCAGTTGATTGTCTATATTCGGGGCGGTGGACACCAATCAAGCGCGTTTCTTCGCCGCCCTGGCTATGGTGATGTTGTGGCACGCATCACTCGCTAAGCCAGAGTGATACGTGGAATGCGATTGCGCTGTCCTTGCCTGCCATCGATGATGGTTCCCGTAATTTTTCACGGTGAGAAGGGCGGGGATCATTTGCCGACATGCGCGATGAAAGGGCGGCTAGGTTTTTGTTGGCCCGCATGACCTCTGCAAGAAAGGCGCCGCACAGGCATCATGAATCGCACCGCGGCTATTCATGTTTCTTTACTTGTCTTCCAGGCGTTGCGGCGTTTAAATCACTCAGGGAATCTAGGGTGGCGCCTATGGCATACACCCATGACCATTCGAGCGCGGCCAAGCGAAAGCGAATTTCGGCGATTCCTGTTGGACGGCGGGATTGTCAAGTTCGTCGTCGAGAAGGTAGACGTGGATCCGGACGGCACCGTGCTCGGCAACGTCCCACTGGATGCATTGCTTTACGGATTCCAGCGCGCGCGGCTACCACAGCGGCGCGCACCGGAACGCTGGCTTTCCCGCGCGATCAAGAGCGATCACTGGGCGACGGTTGAAGAAGTGATTCTGCGGCGCGCCGGCTCGATCACCTACCGACAAGTGGCACCCGAGTTGTTCGAGGCGACATGCCTGATTTCGATGGGGCAGACAAGCGAAGATCGATTGACGCGTGGCGCGCTTGGCATGGGTCCTATTCTTCGGTAGCCGGGAGCATCCTGCACGCGGTGCGGTCATCGGTGTACCGCCCTGCGGGTTTCATAAGTGGGTCGTTCAACATCGGCATGCGTTGACACAGCCTCTTACAATTCCATCTGCACCGGACATATTTTCCGAACACCCTGTCGCCAGAATGCTTCCTCGTGAAGACGGGCATTTCCCCAGGGCGGCGGCGCGGGGGGACTTTTTTGATTCGCGCCGCCGCCATTCGTCACATCCACGGCCACATCAGACAGCGTGGTCCTTACGGATAAACGAGGTGTGTATGGCAAAGATCTGTGTTTATGGCGCGGGTGCCGTGGGCTGCTACATCGGTGGCCGATTGCTTGCATCCGGAAGTGATGTGAGCTTCGTCGGGCGCGGACGCGTTCCGGGCGATGTGCGAAAGCATGGCCTGATGCTTTCCGATCACAGGAATCGATGGTGGCACATTCCATCATTTGCCGCACATTTTTCTACAGACATCACTCGCGTTGCAGCGGCTGACCTAGTCCTGCTGGCGGTCAGGTCCATGGACATGCCTGCGGCGGCGACAGAGTTGGCGGGATTGCTCAAGCCCGGTGCGACCGTGATCACTTTCCAAAGCGGAATGCGCTGCGCGGAGTTGCTACGTAACGGCTTACCTCAGCATGCAGTGCTGGAAAGCCAAGTGCTTTTCGAAGTGGTCACCCTTGGCTACGGCATTTTTCATCAAGTTTCGGCAGGCGGTTTGGAAATCCGTGCAGGGCAAGGATTGCTGCCGTTTCTCCCCGAGTTCAGCCAGGCCGGCATCCCTCTGCGTATGCATACCGATATGTTGCCCGTGCAGTGGGGAGCTTTGCTGTTGGCTATCAATCAATCCATCAATGCGCTTGCAAACCGTCCCTTGAGGGAACAGTTCATTGAGCGTGCTTATCGGCATTGCCTTGCGCTGGCTCAAGAGGAAGCGTTGGAACTGCTCGCCGAGACGGGCATCAAGCCGCTTCGGCTCGGGCGTTTTGCTCCTGCCTGGATGCCTCGTTTGCTGCGCTTGCCCTGCGTGGTGTTCAGCGTGCTGGGCGCTTCGCTGCTGGATATCGATCCGTTGGCCCGGTCCGCCATGTCGGATGATTTGGCGGATTGCCGCGATACCGAGGTGGACTGGATCAACGGAGATGTCGTTCGCCTGGCTCGCCGGTTGGGCCGCCGTGCGCCGGTGAATGCGCGCTTGTGCCAGCTGGTGCACGAGGCAGAGCGGAGCCCGATAAGGCCGGCCTGGCGGGGCGATCATCTGCTCGCTGAGTTGCAGGCGGCCCGCTCAGGTAAAAGAGGGAAGATAAAGCAGCCTCATCGCGATGCGCTGAGGGATGTCCGGCTGACCTGAGTGTGAGTGGGTAAAGCCGTGGCAACGGGACGCTCCACCCGTCCGGCATCATGCTTATGCATTGGGATCAGTGCGAGGAGATATAGGGTGCATTCGCCTGTGCGGGAGGGAGAGCGAAGCTGCCTTTCATACGCCGGACTTCTTCCTTGGGCGATCGTCCAAAGAGACGTTTAAATTCCCGGCTGAATTGAGAGACGCTTTCATAACCTACGGAGACACTGGCTGCAGCAGCGGTCATGTCGTGGCGAAATATCAATAAGCGTGCTTGATGCAAGCGAACGGATTTTACGTATTGCATCGGAGAGGTATGGGTAATCGCTTTGAAGTGGCTATGAAAGGTGGGAACGCTCATATTCGCTTCGTAGGCGAGTTGCTTTACGTCCAGCGGACCATCGAACGTCGCATGGATATGGCGCAGGGCTTTGCTGATTTTGCCAAACTGTCCTTGCATGGCCAGCGCTGCACGCATGGAGCTGCCTTGCTCCCCTGTGAGTACGCAGAAATAAAGTTCGCGTACCACGCCAGGGCCGAGGACTTCCGCTTCAAGCGGATGATTCAGGACTTGCAGAAATCGTGAAACCAGTTCCCGGAATGGAGCGTCCATCGGACTGGAAAACATGCCGCGCGGCGACAGCGATGGAGCAGACGGAGCGTGTCGGTCAATAAGCAGGGCGACTTCAGCCGCCGTGCTCAAATTGAGTTGCATATAAATAGCCAAGAGAGGCTTGGTGGCGCTTGCGTCCGTTTCCATGGTGAACGGAACCGGCACCGATACGGCGAGATAGTGCTGTTCGTCATACACATAAATATCGTCGCCAAAATAGCCCCGCTTTCGGCCCTGACATACGATGACCAGCCCTGGCTCATAGAGCACAGGGGTGCGCACCAGGGGACGGTCAGAGCGAAGGATACGGACATCAGGCAATGCCGTTGGGTTATAGCCTTCTTTGTGCGCCAGTTGCCGAAGCAACGCCAGCATGCGTTGGTGTTCTTCAAGAGACGACGGTTTCATGATGCGGGTTTCTCGGATGGCGCTATGTCTATTCATAGGAATAGGCAACAAAAATAGATGGTTTGGTCTCTTTTCCCACGCAGTGAACGGTTAATTTGACCATTCGTCAACAGCCACAATGTGTTCAAGGAGCCCCTATGTCAGCCGTCAAGACCTTGCTTATTACTGGCGTCAGCAGTGGATTCGGCAGAGCCCTCGCAAAGGAGGCATTGGCGGCGGGCCACCGAGTGGTGGGCACGGTACGTAGCCATCAAGCCGCGGAGGAATTCGAAGCTATGGAGTCAGGGCGCGCCTTCGGTCGCATCCTCGATCTGGCCCACATGGGGCCGGCCGAGTCGTTCGTCGCGGAGATCGAATCAGCGATTGGTCCGCTTGATGTGTTGGTCAACAATGCGGGCTATGGCCATGAAGGCATTTTCGAAGAATCCACACTGGACGACATGCGTCACCAGTTCGAAGTCAATGTCTTTGGCGCCGTCGCCATGATGAAGGCTGTGTTGCCGTGCATGCGTCAGCGACGGAAGGGGCACATCATCAACATCACGTCGATGGGCGGCTTCATCACGATGCCAGGCATCGCCTACTACTGCGGAAGCAAGTTTGCGTTGGAAGGCATCTCGGAGGTAGTCGGCAAAGAGGTCAGCTCATTCAACATTGCTGTTACCGCCGTGGCGCCAGGATCGTTTCGCACCGACTGGGCCGGCCGATCCATGCATCGCTCGCCGCGTTCCATTGCGGATTACGATGCGCTGTTCGAGCCCATCCGGAGCGCTCGCCAGGACAAAAGCGGCAAGCAATTGGGAGACCCGGTCAAGGCTGCGCGCGCTATCTTGACCGTCATTCATGCTGCAAACCCGCCCGCCCACCTGCTTCTGGGGAGCGATGCGCTCCATCTCGTACGGGACAAGCTCGAATCGCTGAGCGATGAGTTTGCCGCATGGGAGCAGCTGACGCGCTCGACCGATGGATGAACATGCTCGTAAGTGAACGGCCTCTTTGCAAAAAAAGGCGGCAAGGCGGCACCGTCGTGGCGATGCGTATCCACGGTGACGGAGGTGGGTGCCGCCTTGCCAAAGTCGCGCTTACATTCCAAATACAAGCGTGTGGATCAGTCGCCGCGCCGGCTCATGACGAAAGCCTTGATCTGGTCGAGCGTGATGTAACCCTGATGGTTGGTGTCGATATCGTCGAAATGCTGGGCGAGGCGCGGCATGCCGGCCTGGGCTTCGGCCAGCGTCAACTTGCCGTCGTGATTGGTATCGGCGGCAGCGAACTTCTGTTGGAGCATCTGCAAGGCGCGTTGCGCGCGTGATGATGAGTCGTCGGACTGCGGTGCAGCGGCAGCCAATGCAGGCACCAGCAGTGCAATGGCTAACAAGCATGAATGGATACGCATGACATACTCCTTGGTGTTGTGATGGCCTGTCACGGCCATGTCGGCGGATGAACTCAACCGACGGACGACATGCTAGGAGTAAGGTGTTGGGCGATTATTGCGATCGATACGCAAGTTGTTTCAGGTGATGACGGCATCATCCCGCCAGCATGGGAGAGGGCGGGGCCGAGGGGAGCGTGACGCGCGCTTCCAGTCCTCCACCCAGGCGGCGGTGCAAATCAAGGCGTCCACCGTGCAAGCGCACGATGCGATCCACGATCGCCAGGCCGAGGCCACTGCCGCTGACATGCGACCGGCCGACGTCGGCGCGTACAAAGGGTTTGAGCAAGTGCGTTTCCTCGCCGGCTGGAAGGCCCGGACCGCGGTCGAGTACGGATATGACCGCGTGATTGTTTTCAACACGGGTTTGCACTTCCAATCCGGCCACGCCGTACTTGACGGCGTTCTCCATCAGGTTGTTGATCACGCGCATCATCGCCACCGGCCGGAAATACAACGCTGGCAAGGACTGCAGCGACAGCGCAAAAGGATGTCCGCGATCGGCGAAACCATCGGCCAATTCGCGTATCTGTTCATTGATATCGCCGCATGCGAGCGGCTCGTCGCTGCCGGTGCGCCCGAAGTCGAGAAACTGCCCTACGATCACATCGATCTGGTCGATGTATTGGCTGAGCGGAAGTTCGCTGGCGTGACTGTCCATTGCCAGCGCAAGGCGCAATTTGGTAAGCGGCGTGCGGATATCGTGGGAGATGCCGGCCAGCATCACGGTGCGTGAGGCTTCCATTTCCTCCAGGCTGTCCAGCATCGTGTTGAATTGCTCCGCTACGGCTGCAAGTTCGGTAGTGCTGTAGTTCGGAAGTCGTTCCGGACGTCCGCCCGCGCCGAGATTGCTTGCCGCATTGGCGATATCGCGCAGTGGTTGATTGATGCGCCGCTGGATCAGCATGGCCGCCAGGGTCGCCGAGAGCGCCATGCAAAGCGAGAGCACCATCGCGGAAGTCAGCCATCGATAGCGCAGGGTGGCGTGGATCGGCAGGGAAATCCAGTAGCGCTCCCCGCTGATATTGACGTGCACCCATACCCGAGGTTTGGATCCGTCCATCCATCGCACTTCGATGTTCTTGTCCAGGTGAGCCTGCACAATACGAATGAAAAGATCGGCCAGCAGGCCATGTGACTTTGCTTCGCTGAATGGCGGAGGCGTCTTCTGCACGGTGAACCGCCCACCGACGCGGTCGACGAGCGCGATGTATGCATCACGGTGATCGGCAGGAATCTGGGAGAGCGCCGCATCAAGCGTGTTGACCTGCGTCGCCACCAGTTCGGCCACTTCCACCACGCGCGGACGTTGCAGAAGGATGTAGACGAAGATCGTGGACAATTGTGCGGCACCGGCCAGTGCAAGCAGCACAAGCAGGTTGCGACCGAATAGGGAACGTGGCCAGAGCCTAGGCATGACTGCCATCGGGAATGAACATATAGCCGATCCCCCACACGGTGCGGATATACAGCGGTGATGACGGGTCATCTTCGATCTTGCGCCGAAGCCGGGAAATCTGCACGTCAAGGCTGCGATCCATGGAGTCATGGTCGCGCCCTTTCACTTTGTCTTGCAGATGATCGCGACTCATGGGACGGCGCGGATTGGCGGCAAACACGCGCAAGAGCTGGAATTCCATGCTGGTCAGTGGAATCACTTCGCCATCGCGCTGCAGTTCCATGCGCGAGATATTCAGTTTGAATGGACCGAATTCGGTGATTTCATCATTGCCCCAGGTCTGAGTGTTGTGCAGCATTTTTTGCCGCCTCAGCATTGCGTTCAAACGGGCAATCAGTTCACGTGGATCGAACGGCTTGGCCAGGTAGTCGTCGGCGCCCATCTCAAGACCAAGGATGCGATCGACCGGATTGCCGCGCGCCGTCAGCATCAGGATCGGGATCGTTTGTCCCATGACACGCAGGCGCCGGCAAATCGAAAGACCGTCCTCGCCGGGCATCATCAAATCCAATACCAATGCATCGTAGGGTTCGCGCTGAAGCATGCGGTCGAGCTGCTCCGCGCTAGCGATCGCCTGCGTGTCGAAACCATGTTCGCCAAGATAGCGGCGCAGCATGCCGCGCAGTTCGGCGTCGTCGTCCAGGATGATGATGCGTGGCGGTCGCGTGTTCACTGCGGGATCTCCGAAAACGTAGCTGGCTTTCCACAGCTGTCGTGTGGACGACGTCCGCATTATCGCATCAGCATGAAGGCGTGTAGTCCCGGTTTGGGCCGTTTCAGGGCTGCTCGTAACAACTTGTAACAAACTTGGTGGGCGCAGCAATCGTCTGCCAACAAGGTCTTCCTAATCTTCGCCATCGCGCTGATCCAGGCGCGGGAAATCCATCTCGGATGGCGTGCGCCAGGCATGGCGCACCTGTCCGATGATTTTGCAGAGATGAGCGAGTGAAGATCAGCGGAAGAAAATGCTTTGTAACGGTGGCCTCGGCAATGTGCGTCATCCTGGCCGTCGTTCTCGCCGGGAGATGGCATCGCCGGCATTCCAGCGTGGCCGCCGACGATGCGCGCAAGGTGGACGTCACGCCCGTACGGCTGAAGGATGTGCCGGTGTACGTAGAAGCGCCCGGCACTGTCACGCCGATTCATACCGTCGTGGTGCATGCGCAAGTCACGGGTACGCTCACCTCGATACGTTTCCACGAGGGCCAGCATGTCGAAGCGGGTGACCTGTTGGCTACCATCGATGATCGCGCGCTCAAGGCGCAGGTGATGGCTGCGGTGGGCACACTACAGCGCGACCAGGCGTTGCTGGACAACGCGCATGCCGATCTGCAACGCGACCGTGCCTTGATCGCGATAGGGTCTGTCACCCGACAGCAGTGCGATACGCAGGCAGCCTTGGTAAAGCAATACGAAGGCGCGGTGAAGGCGGATGCGGGATCGCTCGGCAACCTGCAGGTTCAATTGAGCTATACACAGGTGCGTGCTCCTATTGATGGCGTGGTGGGGCTGCGCGCCGTCGACGCGGGCAACCTGGTGCAGCCCACGGATGCCGCTGGCATCGTCACCATGACTTCGTTTGCACCGACCAGCGTGAAGTTTGCCGTGCCGGAAGACGATCTGGCCCACGTCCTGGCCGCGGAGCAGCAACTGCATGGCGCGCAACGCCTCATGGTCGAGGCATTCGATCGAACCGATCACACGTTGCTGGCAAAGGGGTGGCTCGATGCCATCGACAACCTGATCGATGTCTCCACCGGCACCGTGATGATGCGCGCAACGTTCGACGATCCGGCGCATCGCCTGTTTCCTAACCAATTCGTCAATGTGCGGCTGCAGCTCCGCAGCTTGCACCAGGCCAAAGTGATTCCGACGCGTGCCATCCAGCACGGTACGCAAGGCGACTACGTGTATGTCGATCGGGATGGCAAGGCGGTGCGCACGCCGATTGTCGTCGGTCCGGTGGATGGCGATGACACGGTGGTGTTGGATCAGCCCCATGGCGCATCGCCACTCCAGGCAGGAGAAGCGGTCATTGCCGACGGCGTGGATGCGCTGGACGATGGCATGGTGGTTTCATCGAGCGATGGCGCGAATCCAGGCGGAGGCGCACGCTGATGCGCCAGGCACGCTCCCATCATCGATTCAATTGGCTCGATCGACCAGTGGTCGTCGTGCTGATCATCGCATTGCTGTTGCTCGCGTATGTCGGTGGTGTTGTGGTGATCTGGAAGATCTGGGATTCCGGTAATGACGATGCGTTCCAGCCCATGCAGGAAATAGGCGCTTATGGGTTGCATGCCGCTTCCGCTTTTCATCTTGTACGTGGCGGCAACGGATCGCTGGATACATGAATATCTCGCGTCCGTTTATCGAGCGCCCGGTGGCAACGGCGCTCCTGATGTTCGCCGTATTGCTGGCGGGCTTGCTGGCCTATCGGCTGCTGCCGGTCTCGGCGTTGCCGCAAGTGGATTACCCCACCATCCAGGTGTACACGAACGATCCTGGGGCCGGTCCGGTGGTCATCGGATCAAGCATTACCTCGCCATTGGAACGGCAGTTCGGGCAGATGGCGGGCCTGATGCAGATGGATTCGACCAGCGCCGACGGCGTATCGATCGTCACGCTGCAATTCCACCTTTCAACGTCGCTGGATGAAGCCGAACAGGAAGTGCAGGCCGCGATCAATGCGGCAGGTGCTTACCTTCCCAAAGGCCTTCCGTATCCGCCGGTGTACAGCAAGGTCAATCCGGCCGATACCGCCATTCTTACCCTGGCCATGACGTCGGATGTGCTGCCGCTAACCCGCGTGCAAGCATTGGCCGAAACGCGCATTGCGCAGAAAATCTCGCAAATGCCGGGTGTGGGCCTGGTCACTGTCAGCGGGGGCCAGCGGCCTGCGGTGCGGGTGGATGTGAATCTGCCGATGCTGACTCACCTCGGCATGACGCTGACGGATGTCGATCAAGCGATCCAGGCTGCGAACGTCAACAATCCCAAAGGAAGCATCGACGGCCGATACCTGTCCTACGCCATCGAAGCCAACGACCAGTTGATGAGCGCAGCGCAGTACCGCCCCTTGGTATTGGCATGGCACGGCGATGCGGCACTCAAGCTGGGATCGGTCGCGTCGGTGGAAGAGGGCGCAGAAGATCGTCGCCAATCGGCCTTGGTCGACAGATCGCCATCCTTATTAATTAGCATTCAGCGTCAGCCGGGCGCCAATGTGATCGCGACGGTGGCGCGCATCCGTGCCGCGTTGCCTGCGCTTTCTTCGGGCATACCGCGTTCCGTGACACTGCGCGTCATCAATGATCGCACCGACACTATTCGCGCATCCGTCGCGAATGTGCAGATGGATTTGCTGTTGGCGATCGTCCTGGTAGTGGCGGTGATCTGGGTGTTTCTGCGAACCGGCGCGGCCACCATCATCCCCGCTGTTACGGTGCCCTTGTCCTTGCTGGGCACATTAGGCGTCGCCTATGCGCTGGGTTTCAGCCTGAACAACCTGACCTTGATGGCACTGACGGTAGCCGCGGGATTCGTGGTGGACGATGCCATCGTCATGATCGAAAACATCAGCCGGCGCATGGAGGAGGGCGAGTCCGCGCGGGAGGCCGCGTTGGCCGGCGCACAGCAGGTCGGCTTCACCATTATCTCGCTGTCAGTGTCGCTCATTGCCGTGATGATTCCGCTGCTTTTCATGGGCGATGTGGTCGGACGTCTGTTCCGTGAGTTTGCGCTGACGCTTTCGGCGGCCATCGTCGTATCCGCCCTGATCACCTTGACGCTGACACCGATGCTTTGCGCGCGCATGCTCAGGGCGCAACGCGAGCAAAAGGTGTTCGCGCTACTGCGATGGTTCGAAGGCGCGTATCTGCAAGGCCTGGATGGGGTGCTGGCGCATCGCCGCCTGACGATGGGCAGCGTGCTGGTTGCGACGTTGGCGACAGGCTTGATGCTCTATGTTTTACCGAAAGGTTTTTTCCCCACCCAGGATACCGGCCTGTTGCAGGGTGTGATGGAAGCGCCGGGCGGGACCTCATTCGCCAGCATGCAGGTTATGCAAAAGCGCCTGGCGTCTTTGTTGCTGTCCGATCCCGCGGTAGCTGGATTGTCCTCTTCGTTGGGGATCAACCAGGCCAACGCCTTGCTGAACGCCAGTCCGTTTCTGATCCGGCTCAAACCAGGGCAAGGTTCCGATGAGGCGATCCGGCGATTGAGCGCACTGGCCCGTACGCATGATCCGGATGTCGGTGTATTTCTCCGTCCCGTCCAGGATCTGACGCTGGATGCGCAAACCGGTGTGTCTTCATACGGCATCGGATTATCCTCGCCCGACCGCGATGCACTGGCGGTATGGACGCCGCGCCTTATCGCGGCGATGAAGTGCGATCCTGCATTTACCGATGTAAACAGTCAGGCGATGCAGCAAGGCCCTGTCGCCATGCTCGATATCGATCGGGTCAGCGCTGCACGACAAGGCGTTACCGTGCAAGCGATCGACAACGTGCTGGATGCCGCCTATGGACAGCAGCAGGTTTCGACCCTTTACAGCGACCTGACGCAATACCACGTCGTGTTGGCAGCAGCCGGGCAGCGGCAGGATGTTGCAACGCTGATCGGCCAACTCTACGTGCCGGGTACAGACGGCAAGCCCGTGCCCTTGACGAGCGTGAGTACCTTGCGCATGGGCCGCGCACCGTTGGTGAACCTGCGCGAAGGACAGTTTCCCTACACCGATGTCTCATTCAACCTGCGCGCCGGTTATGCGCTGGGCGATGCTGTCGCGCATATCGACCGGCTCATGCGGCAATGGCCTCTGCCGGCCTCGATCAAACTGGTGTTTCAAGGCGCAGCCGGCAGCTT
Source organism: Dyella sp. SYSU CM1112 (assembly GCF_058216415.1). Taxonomy (NCBI): domain Bacteria; kingdom Pseudomonadati; phylum Pseudomonadota; class Gammaproteobacteria; order Lysobacterales; family Rhodanobacteraceae; genus Dyella; species Dyella sp. SYSU CM1112. The sequence goes on from NZ_JBZEGI010000017.1 coordinate 51,837, forward strand.
CCAGGGCTCGCTCGGCGGACAGGCGGCGCTGATGTTCGCGGCGGTGGTGGTGGTCTACCTCATGCTTGGCATGTTGTACGAAAGCTTCATCCATCCGCTGACGATTCTTTCCACGCTGCCATCGGCCGCGCTCGGCGCGCTGGCCGCGTTGTGGCTGGCCGGCAAGCAGTTCGACATCATCAGCATGATCGGCATCGTGTTGCTGATCGGTATCGTGATGAAGAACGCGATCATGATGATCGACTTCGCACTGGAGCTGGAGCGCAAGGAAGCGTTCTCGCCGCTCGATGCCATCCGTCGCGCATGCGCCTTGCGTTTCCGTCCGATCCTGATGACGACGATGGCATCATTGTTGGGCGCATTGCCGCTGGCGTTTGGCGGCGGCATGGGCGCCGAGCTGCGCCAACCCTTGGGGATCGCGATCATGGGTGGTCTGGTGGTGAGCCAACTGCTGACCTTGTTCACCACCCCTGTCATTTATCTCGGCCTGCATCGTGCCGAGGCGGCGTTGGCGAGGCGGCTCTGAGTCATGGCGATTCACCTGTCCGCTCCCTTCGTGCGGCGTCCGGTGGCCGCGAGTTTACTAGGCCTTGCCATCGCGCTATTCGGCGCCTTGGCTTTCAAGGTATTGCCGGTATCGTCGTTGCCGGACGTGGAGTTTCCCACCATTGCCGTTACCGCCAGTTTGCCGGGTGCCGATCCGGCAACGGTCGCGAGCTCCGTGGCGCTGCCATTGGAACGGCAATTTGCCTCGATCGCCGGCATGACCGAGATGACGTCGACCAGCTATACCGGTTCGGTCCGCATCGTGCTGCAGTTCGACCTGGATCGCGATATCGATGGCGCTGCACGCGATGTGCAAGCTGCGATCAACGCGGCAGGGAGTTTTCTGCCGGCCGACATGAATGGCAATCCTACCTATCGCAAAGTCAATCCCGCGGCGGCGCCGATTCTGGTGCTGGGCCTGACCTCCGGCACGGCGAGTACGGCGCAGATGTACGACGCCGCTTCCACGGTGTTGCAACAGAAATTGCTGCAGACCGACGGTGTCGGCGACGTACAGGTGGGTGGCGGCGCGCTTCCGGCGGTGCGGGTGGAACTTGATCCCTACAAACTGGCGCATCAGGGCATCAGCCTGGAAGACGTGCAGCGCACGCTTGCCGCGGCCAATGCCAATCTTCCCAAGGGAAGTGTCGATGCCGGCAGGCGCCATGTCGTGATCCATGCGAACGATAGCTTGCTGCAGCCGGATGATTATCGACCGCTGGTCGTGTTGAATAACCACGGCGCGGTGGTACGCATCGACGATCTCGGCCAGACGCAGGAGTCCAACGAAAACCTGCGTAATTTCGGGTTGATCAATGGCAGGCAAGCGGTCGCCATCATCATCAGCAAGCGGCCCGGCGCCAACGTGGTCGCCACGGTAGAGCGCATCAAGCGCGAACTGCCGCAGCTATCGGCGGCGATTCCGGCCAACATCGCGCTGGGCATCGTGCTGGATCGCACGCAAACCATCCAGGCTTCGCTGCGCGATGTCGAATTGACGCTGTTGATTTCCATCTTGCTGGTGATCGCGGTGACGTGGGCGTTTTTCCGCAACTGGCGCGCAACGCTGGTGCCGGCCATCGTGGTGCCACTCTCGCTGCTCGGCACCTTCGGTGTCATGTGGGCCTGCGGTTTCAGTCTCAACATCCTGTCGTTGATGGCGCTCACGGTAGCGACCGGCTTCGTGGTCGACGATGCGATCGTCGTGGTGGAGAACACCATGCGGCACCTGGCGATGGGCAAGTCGCGCATCGATGCCGCGCTCGACGGTGTGGGTGAAGTGGGCTTTACCGTGTTTTCGATCAGCCTGTCGCTGGTGGCAGTGTTCACTCCGCTGCTGTTGATGAGCGGTTTGGCGGGCCGCCTGTTCCGTGAATTTTCCGTCACGCTTGCGGCCGCCGTGCTGGTGTCGATGATCATTTCGCTCGCGCTGACACCGATGATGTGCCGTGTTCTGCTGCGTGCCGACGAAGCAGGGCAGCGAGATATCGTGGCGATGCGCGAGCATGGCTGGTACGCGCGCAGCCTGCGCATCGTGCTGGAGCATCCACGCGGCATGGTCGGCGCGACCGCCGGTGCGTTCGTGCTCAGCGTGGTACTGATGGCGATCATTCTGAAGGGCTTTTTCCCCGAGCAGGATACGGGGTTGCTGATCGGCCAGATCCAGGCGCCGCAGAACATTTCTTTCGATGATATGAAGCGTCGCTTCACCGATGTGGTGGCGCGCATGCGCGGTAACCCGGCCATCGATGGCGTGTTCGGCTTCGTCGGCGGCAGTGGCGTGAATGCCAATAATACGGCAGCGGTGTACGCCACATTGAAACCGTTCGGCCAGCGCCATGTCTCCGCCACGCAAGTGATCGGATGGTTGCATGACACGTTCGCCAACGACGCCGGCCTGAGGGTGACGTTCCAGGCGGTACAGGACATCACCGTGGGCGGACGCCAGACCGCCGCCCAATATCAATACAGCTTGTCGGCGGATCGCATGAGCACGCTGGATGAGTGGGCGCCCAAAGTGGAAGCCGTGTTGCGCAAACTGCCCATGCTTACCGACGTCAGCAGCGACAAGGAAGACCAGTCGCTAAGTACCAAAGTGCAGGTGGACCGCGATGCGGCAGCGCGCCTTGGCGTATCGATGTCGAACATCGACCAGACCTTGTATGACGCTTTCGGCCAACGCCAGGTCTCCACCATGTATCGTTCCATGAACGAATACCACGTCGTGATGGAGCTGGCGCCGCGCTATTGGCAGGATCCTTCGGCATTGCGCGCGATCTATGTGCCATCCTCCGGGACACCATCGGCATTAGTGCCGTTGAGTGCGTTGTCGCGTATGACGATCGCTCCGGCTGCGATCTCACTATCGCATCAGGGGCAGTTTCCTGCCGTCACGCTGTCTTTCAACTTGAAACCCGGAGCGGCCATCGGCACGGCCATCCAGGCCGTGAGCAAAGCCGTTGCGGCATTGAATCTACCGCGCGCCGTTATGGCAGGATTCGCCGGAAGCGCGCAGGCATCCCAGCAGACCACGCAATCGATGCCCTTGTTGATCCTGGCTTCGCTGCTGGCCGTCTACATTGTGCTCGGCATGCTCTACGAAAGTTTCATTCATCCGCTGACGATTCTTTCAACCCTTCCATCAGCGAGCGTGGGCGCCTTGCTGGCGCTGTTGCTGCTGCATGAGGAATTCAGCGTCATTGCACTGATCGGCATCATTCTGCTGATCGGCATCGTCAAGAAGAACGGCATCATGATGGTCGATTTTGCACTCAAGCAAGAGCGCGATCACGGGCTGGATTCGTTGCAGTCGATCTATCGCGCCAGCCTGACGCGCTTTCGTCCGATCCTGATGACGACGCTCGCCGCCATGCTTGGCGCGTTGCCGCTGGTGATCGGCTCAGGTTATGGCTCGGAATTCCGGAAACCTCTCGGCGTAAGCATTATCGGCGGTCTCTTGCTGAGCCAGTTGCTGACGCTTTATTCCACCCCCGCGATCTATCTGTGCATGGATCGCCTGCGACAGCGGCATATCCGCGAGGCTCCTCGTGAAGCGTAAGTTCCATTCCATATCGACCATTGCTGCGTTCGTCGCACTTGCCGGCTGTGCTGTCGGGCCGGATTATCGACGTCCCACCGTGCCGCTGCCGGACTCCTTCAAGGAAGGCGACCTTGTCTGGCAGCGCGTGGTGCCGGATCAGTTGCCGGCCGATGGCGGCGAGTGGTGGCGGGATTTCGGCGACACGCAGTTGAACGGTCTGGTCGTGCAGGCATTGCGTGCGAATCAGGATCTTGCCAAGGCTCAAGCAGCATATCGTCAGGCGCAGGCCAGCGTGCGCGCGGCGCGTGCCCAATACATGCCTTCATTGGGCCTGGATGTCTCCGGTTCGCGTGGGCGAACCGACCTGGAGCGGCAACTGGGTTCGTCCCCCAAACTTTTGCAAACCCTGGGGGCCAATCCGATCGCGCAAACCATAACGGCTGAAGCGAGCGCGAGCTGGGAACCTGATTTCTGGGGCAAACTGCGCCGCGATGTGGAGGCGCAACGTGCAAATGTACAATCGCAAGCCGCTGAGGTGGCGGCGGAAAGGCTGAGCATCACTACCAGCCTGGTCAACGATTACCTCAGCTTGCGTCAATCGGATCGCGACATCGCCTTGCTGGAACGAGAGCAGTCGCTCAATGCGAGGTTGCTGGCGATCACCGAGCAATCGGAACGCCGTGGCGTGGCCTCGGGCGATGATGTGCTGAATGCGCAAAACAATCTGGACGCCGCCAAGGTAACGCTGGCCAATGCACGCATTGCACGCGCGCAATACGAGCACGCCATTGCCGTGTTGTGTGGCCAGGCGCCGGGTAAGTTGACTGTGGCGCCGCGCAACGATTACCGCTTCGTCGAAGCGACGATACCTGTCACGCTGCCGTCCCAGTTGTTGCGTCGTCGTCCCGATATCGCGGCTGCCGAGCGACAGGTCGCTGCGGCCAATGCACAGATCGGCGTAGCGAAGGCCGCTTATTTTCCGTCGTTGCAGCTGACCGCGGGAAGCGGCTACAGCAACAACGCCTGGGCGGGATTGTTCGAGGCGCCGAATCGGGTGTGGTCGCTCGGTCCCCAGCTTGCCGAAACCTTGTTCGACGGTGGCGCACGGCACGCCGCGGTCGCACAAGCGCGGGCAGGTTATGACGCAGCGGTCGCCGGCTACCGACAAAGCGTGCTTTCCGCCTTTCAGGAGGTCGAAGATGGTTTGTCTTCGCTCGATCACTTGCGCGAGCAGCGTGAATATCAAGGGCAGGTGATGGAGCGCCAGGGCACGCTGCTGGAGCACGTTCATGCGCAGCAGATGGCCGGGACGGCAAGCGATGAAGACCTGATCAACCAGCAATTGAAATGGCTGACAGCCGAGCGCAACGCCAGCGATGCCGCGGCGGAAGCCAGCGAAGCCAGCGTCACGCTGATCGCTGCGCTGGGCGGTACGGCGCCCATGCCCGCCGTAGTTGGGATTGCAGCTACGGCGTCCATCCATGACCACCAGTCGAGCGCGGCGTTTTAACAGATTGAAACAAACAGGCCGGCCACGGACATCGCCTATTTACGTTTGCGCGCGAAGCTGGTCGCACTGGAAAAACGCTCCTGAACGCTATGCCACGATTCGTCCCTGTTCTCTTTCGGCCGTTTCGTGGGGTGATCGAAAGGCCACGGTTGCAAATCCCATGCAATGGGCTTGTCGGCACGTTGGGACGTTTTCCTTCTACCGCCACCTCTTTGTCAGAAGACACGCCATGCACCGCGCTTTTCATCTGTATACCGGTCACACCTTCCTGCTGCTATTCATTGCCCTGGGTGTCGTGCTGTTGGAACTGGTCTGGCGTTTGTTTATTGCCAGCAAGGGTTATGACTTTCGTGGTGCCCTGTCGACGCTCGCCATTGCCGTAGGGCATCGGGCCTTCGATGGGCTGGGTGCCTTGATGATTAGCCCGCTGTTCCTGCTTGCGTGGCACGTGGCTCCCTGGCATTGGTCGCTGCACGACTGGCGTACCTGGGTTATCGGTTTCTTCGTGGTGGAGTTCGCCTATTACTGGTACCACCGCTTCAGTCACCAAGTGCGTTGGCTCTGGGCGAATCATTCCGTTCATCACACGCCGGAGGAAATTACATTTCTATCCGCCGTGCGGCTTGGCTGGACGCATTTGTTTTCAGCCGGGTGGGCGGTCTACCTACCGGTAGTGTTGCTTGGTTTCGACCCACGCCTGATCTTTTTTCTGCTGGCGCTGGACCTGCGTTTCCAGTTCTTTCTGCATACCGAGGCGAACATCAAGCTGGGACCGCTGGAATGGGTGTTGAACACGCCGTCGCACCATCGCGTCCATCACGCCTGCAACGGCCCGTATCTCGATAAGAACTACGGTGGCGTGCTGATCATCTACGACCGCCTGTTCGGCACGTTCGCCAAAGAGATACCCGCCGAACCGCTGCGCTATGGCCTCGCGCATCCGGTCGGTTCGAAGAATCCTCTGGTGCTCGCGCTTGGCGAATGGCGTCGCTTGCTGGTCGACATGTATCGCGCGCCCAACCTTTGGGCTGCGGCACGCGTGGCACTTGGCCGGCCTACCTGACCTCGAAAGAGGAGCGCCCTGTGTTTTTCGAATCAGAAAAGGAATCGATCATGCGGAAATCCCTTGTGCATTGCGTCTGCCGCTCGGCGTTGCCCATCGCTGCGACACTGGCGCTGAGTGCCTGCGTGACGGCACCACCGATCGGGCCCAGCATTACGGTGATGCCGCGTCCCGGCGAAAGCTTTGCCGTGTTTCAGCAACACGACCTGACGTGCCGGAGTTACGCCTCGCATTCCAGCGGACAGCTAAGCAACCCACAAACGCAGTCGAACCAGGTGGCACACGCGGCAGCCGGCGCAGGTATCGGCGCTGCGGCGGGCGCCTTGCTCGGCAATGCCAGCGGACATGCAGGCAATGGCGCGGCCATCGGCGCAGGAGCTGGTCTGCTGGCCGGCGTACTGGCCGGTGCGCAAGGTACGCAGCACGCCCGCGACGCTGCGCAACAGCATTACGACACAGCGTACGCGCAATGCATGGCGGCGAACGGGGAGCAACTTCCTCGCCCGCCGGCGCCGGTGCAACGTCTGATCTACCTGACGCCGCCACCGCCACCGGTCGTCATTTATCCGGCGGGATGAATCGGTAAGCGCCGATCATCGGCAACGTATTTATACGGATTGTCAGAACAACAACTTATCAAGTCCACCATCACGGTGAGTACGAGAAGAAGAGGAGTAAACAGCATGAATAAGCTTTACGCAGCTTTGCTTGGCGCAGCAGTTATCGCAGGTGCGGCACCGGCCGCCGAGGCGGCCACCGTCGTTACCACGCATTGGGTGGCACCGGCCCGAGTCACCACGGTTCACGTCACCGGCCCGTATTGGGGCATTCATCCTGCGCCTTGCTGTTATGGCGGTGGTGCAATCGCCGCGGGCGTCGTGACAGGTCTTGCGGTGGGCGCTACGGTCGCCGCCGCCTCGCCACCGCACACCGTGGTCTACAGCGCTGCACCGCCGGTGACGGTCTACACGGCACCGCCGGTCGTGTATACGCCTGCGCCTTACTACTACTACGTGCCATGACCAGGAAGATGGAAACGACGGTGCCCAACATGTCATTGAAGAAACGCCTGTCAGCGCTGCTCATGACCGGCTTGCTTGCGGGATGCGCCAGCACGGCGCATCCCGTGATCTATCACGGGCTGGATTCCGCCGCGTATCTGGCGCCGAATACCCAGGATAAAAAAGCGCATACGCCTTATCTTTATACCGCCACAGACGATGACTGGTCACGCTATACCAGCGTTATGCTCGATCCGGTCGTGATATATGACGGCGCCGACCAGCAATTTGGAAAGCTGTCCGAGAAGGACCGTAAGGCGCTGGCCGATTACATGCAGGCACAGTTCGCGCAGACGCTTGGCTCGAAATATTCGCTGACGTCCATGCCCGGCGCAGCGACATTACGCGTGCATGTGACCTTGACGGGAGCTGCCGGAACGATCCCTGTTTTGGCGACGGTGAAGCAGTTGGTTCCCGTTGGCGTGGTGCTCAATACGATACGCAGCGTGGCCGACAAAAAATCGCGCCTGATGGGCTCGGTGACCTATGCGGTGGAAATCTATGACAGCACGTCGAATCGCTTGCTGCGTGCTTTCATTTCCCAGCAATATCCGGCTGCCGAAAACATACCGGCAAGCGTAGGGACGCTCAGTGCTGCGGAGACCGGCATTCGCAAAGGTGCCAAGGGATTGCTGGCGGAGTTTCAGTAGATAAAGGCGCTGGAGGAGCCTGAATAGAGGTGCCGTTTTCGACAAAAATCATTTGCGCTGCCGGTGCTTCATCACGGCCAGGGCGGAGCCCACAATGCACTCGTCATCGAAGCATTTCGCTTGAAACGACGCAAAGGTGGTTACGATGAAGACGATGCATGACAACGCGTATATAGCGTCCCGCTGGAACGATGCAGGCACGGCTCGACAAGTTTTGGGCAGCGCTCTCGACTTTGCCGTGCCTCGGGCAGGAGAGCCTGGTTACGCAAGTGCGCTGGATTTTGATCGCGCGGCGATGTCTTCTTATCCAAGCGCGCTGGATTTCGACCGGACGCTTCATGCACCGAGTGCGCTTGATTTCGCAGTGAACAGGTCCATGCCTTATCGAAGCGTATTCGATTTCGATCGGCCACACGGCTTGGCAAAGTCACTCAGTGCATTCGATTTGTAAGTAGCGAATGGCGGTGGCTGTCGTGATGCAGCCACCGTTACCCACTGAAAGGCCGTCAGGCCGAAACGACGCTTTTGCGCCGATGGTGAAGGCGGTCTAACAGGGAGGGGAGTTCGGCGAAACGCTCGGCACGCAGGATGTCTTCGCCCTCCGTTGCGCTAACGCCGTAACCCCAGGCAGCAAAGATGCATGGAACACGGCAGGCACGCGCGACGGCGACGTCGGCCGGGTGGTCGCCGATCATGATGGCGTGCGGGGTGCTTGCACCGGCACGTTCGAGTGTCGTCAGCAAATGGGCTGCATGCGGCTTTTGCGCGGTAACCGTGTCGCCGCCGCAGATGGCGTCGAAATAATCGCGTATGCCGAGTTCTTCGAGCACCAGCACCGCGGCGGCTTCCGCCTTGTTGGTACACACAGCCATGCGCCATCTGTCTTGCGCCAGTTGCGCGAGCACATCCTCGACATCGGGATACAGTCGGGTTTCGATGACCGGATGTGCGACGTAGCGTGCGATGAAGGCATGAACTTCTTCCTCCTCGATCATTGCATGCCGCAAGGCAAACGCACGCTGCGCCAGGACCTTGAGACCGTTGCCGAGCAGTGAGGTGACGTCGGCAACCGTCAACGGCAGCAGGCCACGGGCTGCGAGGGAGATATTGATCGCCCTGGCGATATCCGGCGCACTGTCGGCCAGCGTGCCATCCAGATCGAAAACGGCTATGGGCGCATCGCCCGGCTGTATCCCGGTTGATAACAGAGAAGAAGCAGCGTGTTCGCTCATGGGGTGTCGCTTGAGAGAAGGGCGTTGTGCGGGAAGGCAGGTTATCGGCGTGGATCGTAATCGGTCATGGGTGAAGATGTCTTGGGCACGGCACGGCGCACATGCGCAACTTGCTGTGCCATGACTGGCGGCGCCTGATTGCCCCAGCTGCTACGGATGAAGGTCAGCACCTGGGCGATATCTTCATTGGACAGTCGATCGTTGAAGGCCGGCATCGCAAACTCGGTGGGTGCAGCCTGCGTGCCGGGCATGACGCCGCCATCCAGCACTAGGTGGATCAGCGAGGTCGGATCATCGTTGTTGACGACCGGATTCAAGGCCAGTGCAGGGAAGGTCTGCTGGTAACCGCGCCCATGGCTGCGATGGCAGGCCGCGCAGTTGTCGAGAAACAGCTGCGCGCCGGGTTGGGATACGTTCCCTTGGTGAAGCATCTCTGCGACGGTGGGATCGTAGCGACGCGCGGACACACTCGGTGCAGGCAATGATTGCAGATACGCCGCGACGGCATGCAGATCGGCATCGCTCATGTACTGCGTGCTTTGGTGCACCACGTCGCTCATGCCGCCGAAGATCGCGGTAGTGTCGTTGCGTCCGGTCTTCAGCAAAGCAACCAGCTGGGCCGCGCTCATCGCGCCGATGCCATGCACGCGATCGTTGCGCAGACTAGGCGCCACCCAGTGATCGATCGTCGAACCGCTGAGGTAGGTGTTGCCGTCTTTCGCATCAAGAGCCTTTTCCTCGAACGCCGGTCCGCGAGGCGTGTGGCATGCACCGCAATGCCCGAGTCCTTCGACCAGGTAGGCGCCGCGTGCCAGTTCGTCGATGCCAGGGGCAGAGACGTGTTCGCCGATATGGGGTGCGAACATCCAGCGCCAATACGCCAACGGCCAGCGCATCGACAATGGCCACGGGATGCCGTTGCGCCGATTGGCTTGATGGACCGGCGTGACGCCGTGCATGAAGTACGCATATAACGCCTGCATGTCTTCATCGCTGATCTTTGCGTAAGAGGGATACGGCATCGCCGGGTAAAGCGTTTCTCCCGATGGCGCAATCCCTCGCCGCACGACGCGCTCGAACTGCCCGTAGGTGTAGTGGCCGATGCCGGTGTCCAGGTCCGGCGTGATGTTGCTGCTATAGATCACGCCGACTGGTGCCTGGATGGGAAGGCCGCCTGCGAACGGCTTTCCGCCGGGCGCGCTATGGCAAGCGACGCAATCGCCCACGCGCGCCAGGTAGGCGCCGCGCGTGATCAGTGCATCGGTGACCGGCGCGGCTAACGTGGCGTGGGGATCGCCACCGCCTCGGAAGACGAGCGTGGCGAGCCACGCGATCAGCAGCACAGCCATGATCGGCCAAACCAACACGAGCCAGATACGCATCGACGAACGGACGTGAGCGGAGGCGTTCATGCTTGCACCATCGGACCGGGCTGTTTCAGGTATTGCTCGCGGATTGCCTTGGCCGACCAGTAGGTCAGCGCACCGACCATGCCGGTGGGGTTATAGCCGATGTTTTGCGGGAACGCGGATGCGCCGAACACGAAGACGTTGTGCACATCCCAGCTTTGCAAATAGCGGTTGATGGCGCTGGTCGCCGGATCGGTGCCCATGATCGCGCCGCCGGTGGTATGCGTGGTCTGGTAGACGCGTGCATCGAAATGATGCCCCGGCGCATTGATACGCAGCGAGTGCTCGCGCGGTTTCATCTGCGCGATGATGTCTTCCGCACGGTCGGTGACGAAGCGGCTCATTTTGTATTCGTTGTCATGCCAGTCGAAGGTCATGCGCAACAGCGGCTGGCCGTAGGCATCCCTATAGTTGGGATCAAGATCGAGATAGCGGTCGCGATAAGACATGACCGAGCCGTGCGTCGCCACAGACGTGGTATGCAGATAGTTGTCGCGCGCGGCCCGTTTCCATGCCGATCCCCATGCCGGCGTGCCCGACGGTACCGCCAGCTGCTGGATCGGGCGCCCGCCTGTCTGCCCACCAATGATGTAGGCGCCGCCGATGAAACCATGCGGGCCGTGATCGAAGTGATCGGAATTGAATTCGTCCACGATCTGGCTGCCGCCAGAACCGGCGCCGATAAAGGGATTGATAGCCACGTCTTTGTCGTAGAACACCGACATGTAGCTCATCATCTGGTACGCGTAATTGCGTCCCACGGTGCCGGTGCCGCTTACGGGGTCATACGGTTTGCCGATGCCGGACAGCAGCATCAGGCGCACATTGTGCATCTGGTAGGCGGACAGGATGACCATCTCCGCCGGCTGCTCCACTTCCTGTCCTTGCGCATCGATATAGGTCACGCCGGTGGCGCGCTTGCCGCCGGCATCGAGATTGACGCGGATGACATGGCTTTGCGTGCGTAGCGCGAAATTCGAGCGTTTCATCAGGATCGGCAGGATCGTCGTTTGCGGCGACGCTTTCGAATACATGAAGCAACCGAAACGTTCGCAGAAGCCGCACAGATTGCACGGACCCAAACGCACGCCATAAGGATTGGTGTAAGGCCGGGACGCATTCGCTGCCGGTTGCGGAAAAGGCTTGTAGCCGAGGTCGCGCGCAGCCTTGGCGAACAGCTGCGCGCCGTAACTGTCGGCTACAGGTGGGTTGGGATAGGCATTCGAGCGGAAGCCTTCGAACGGATTGCCACCTTCGATCGGCTGGCCATGAAGATTGCCGGCTTGGCCGGAGGTGCCGCATACGTGCTCGAAGTGATCGAAAAACGGTTCAAGTTCGGCATAGTCGACACCCCAATCCTGGATCGTCATATCGGCCGGAATGAACTGCTTGCCATAGCGTTCGCTGATGTGCGTGCGCAGCTTGAGGTCTTCCGGCGAGGCACGGTAATGCTGGCCGTTCCAATGCACGCCCGCACCACCGACGTGGTTGCCGAGCAGGAACGCGCCGAACTGCCGATACGGCACGGCGGTGTCGCCAACGTTATGGCGTATCGTGACCGTTTCGCGGGGCAGCGATTGGAACAGTTTGCCGCGGATGCCGTAAGCCAATTCGTCGATGATCTTCGGATAACTGAAATCCGGCGAGGTGTCGCGGTATTCGCCGCGTTCCAGCGCTACGACGTCCAGTCCGGCATCGGTCAATTCCTTGCCCATGATCGCTCCGGTCCAGCCGAAGCCGACGATCACGGCATCGACAGGTTTCATCCGTTTCATGCTTTGCTCCCCTTGATGGAAACCGGACCCAGCGGATAGACCTTGCCTTGCTGGTCTTCCCAGTCCGTGAAATCCGCGCGTGCTCCGGGAAAGCCGATCAGCTTCCAGGCGCCCATGCCCTTGTTGCCGCCGTACATGGGATCGGCGAAATAGCCTTCACGCGTGTTTTGCAACAGCTGATTGAAAAACACCGCCGACGGCATGCTGGATAACTCGACTGCACCCTGTTCGAGCTGATGCAGCACGGCATCGCGCGTATCGGCATCGAGTTGTGCAAACGGTTTGCCATGTTGGTGCGCGCACCACGCATCGATTTCGGCGATGCCGGTGCGATAAAGCTCGCGTGGCGTGAAGCGCAATTGATAACCGAGCGTCGGTGGCGCTTCGGGGTGAAATGGCCCCTGCATGTACCAGTAGCCGCCGTGTCCGTAAGCGTCTTCCATCTGCCGGTCGATGAACACCGGCACATTCAGATCCACAGCACCCGGTCCATCCGCATCCGAAGGAATCAAGCGATCAACGGCGGCAACGATGAACGCCCATTCCTGCTCGGTGAAATAAATCGGCTCGTAATGGCTGTCCGCATCGCCTTCCGGTGGCGACACGTGTGACAGGCCGGTAGCGCCAAGCAAGCCCAGCGATGGTGCAGCAAGCAACGCATTGGAAAGGAAACGTCGGCGTGAGTTGAAAAAGCGCTCGTCGGTCATGGCGTTTGCTTCGGTGATGGAAGGGGTGGCAGGCAAGTCAGGTGGGCGGCCAGCACTGCGCGAGGAGCGGAACGATCAGCGCGGTGAGCAAGCCGTTGAGGCCGATGCCGATGGCGGCAAATGCCGCGGCGAGGCCGCTCAATGGCGCAACCTGCGCAGCGGCGACGCCACTACCGGCGATGCCGGCCGCCAGTCCGTGTGCGCGCCAGTCGTCGATGCGTAGCCAACGCAGCACACTTTGTCCGATGGCCGCGGCCACGATGCCACCGGCAATGGCCAGCGCTGCGGTGAGTGCGGGCAGACCGCCCACTTCCTGCGCAACGGCCATGGCGATGGGTGTGGTGACGGATTTCGGCGCCATCGATAGCGCCACCGCGCGCCCGCCGCCCAGCAGCCAGACGATCAGCACACCGCTTAATGCGGTAGTGAGCGAACCTGCCAGCAAAGCCAATCCCAAACCCTGGAAGCTTTCGCGCACATGCTTGAGGTTCAAGGCCAGCGGCACGGCCAAGGCGACCGTGGCCGGACCGAGCAGGAAATGGATGAACTGCGCACCCGCGAAGTAAGTGCTGTAGGGAGTGTGCGTCGATTCGATCAGTGCGGCCATGATCGCAATGCCGATCAGGACCGGATTGGCGAAGGGCGAACCCTTGCACCACTGCTGCGCCTTGCGGCCGAACAGATACGCAAGCAGCGTCAGTGCCAGCCAGAGCAGCGGCGTCATGGCAAGTGGCGTCCAAAGCGCACGCAGTGGCGCAGGCATCACGGCGCTTCCGCCGAGGATGCGCTTGCATCGCCATGCTGCGTCATGCGCGTGACGTGATGCATGACCAGTGCGGTGACGATCAAACCGAGCACGGTGGAAACGATCAAGCCGGCGATGATCGGTAGCCATGCCTGCCGCAGGATGGCGATTTCCGTGGTGATGCCGACGCCGGCAGGAATAAACAGCAGCCCCATATTGGTGATCAGCGCTTGCGCGACCTGCGCGAGCGGCGCAGGCACCGCATCAGCCTTCCCGGTATCGCGATGGCGAAGCAATAACAACAACGCGAGCAGAAACATGCCAATGACGGGGCCGGGCAAGGGCAGATGCAAGCTACGCCGCAAAATTTCCCCAGCGAGTTGCGCGCCGATGAGCAGGGCGAAAGCCGCAGGCATGGTGTCGATCCTCATGCCTGCACTGAGGCCGTAGTGGGCAGGCCGGCATCGACAGCAGCGAGCGCACCGAGCGCCGACCAATCCAGATGTGCCCACCCTTTCGCGATAACGGCCACCAGGCGATCGTGCACAATCGCCGCCAACGGCATCGGTACATCCAGGCGCTCGGCTTCGCTCAAGGCCAAGCGCAGATCTTTCGCAGCCAGCGGCGTGGTCATGCCGGCCGGGCTATAGCGTTGCTCCACGATCTTTCCGCCATAGGCCTTGTGCACGCGGCCGTCGAACAGCGTGCCGGTGAACACATCGAACGCCGTGTCTTCGCCGAGTCCGGCTTTGCGCAGCAAGGCGAATACTTCGCCCATGCTTTGCAGGGTCGCCGCAGTGAGCACGTTGCAGGCGAGCTTCATGATGCTGGCCTTGCCAGGGTCTTCGCCGAGATCGAAAACACGTTGAGCGAGACGTTCCAGAATAGGGTGGGCGGCTTTCGTGGCGTCTGCCTTCCCCGCCATCAGGATGAAGATGCGTTGCGCACGCGCCAGATCGGGATTGCCGACGATGGCCGCCGCCACGAATGATTGCCCTTGCGCCGCGTGCGCCTGTGCCAGCCGGCGCGAAAGATGGGGGCTGACGGTGCTGGTGGAAATATGCATGGAGCCTGCCGCCATGTACTTGACCAGTCCGTTGGCGCCGAGTGCGACCGTCTCCAGCACCTCGTCGTTGGGCAGCGAGCTGATCACGACATCGCAGACTTTCAGGTCGGCGAGGCGTGCAGCGACATGTGCGCCTTCGATCTGCAGTGCGCGCTGGCGTTGTCCGTCGCGATCGAATGCCACCACCATGTAGCCGCAGGCAAGCAAGGTGGAAGCGAGCGCATGCCCCATGTGTCCGAGGCCCACAACGCCAACGCAAGTGGCGACACTTTTCTTTTCGGTCGATGACGCTGCGCCGGCGAGCCCTTCGGACGGCCTCTGCGGGGGTGGCATAGAATGCATGGGAAACCTCGGTGCGCGTGGGTTGAAGCAGATGGTGCGCGCGCACGAAACCCCTGAGAATGGCTCTTGCGGCAAATGATTTTTGCCAAAAGGGGCAAAGCCCTCGGCGCGACGATAGGAGGGAATACGTGGATTACTTGGCAGCCATGCGAGCCTTTGCCCACGCTGTCGAATTAGGCAGTTTTTCCAAGGCGGCGGAAGAAGAAGGCGTGAAGGTTTCCACCGTATCGCGCTATATCAGCGCGCTGGAAGCGGATCTCGGCGCAGCATTGTTCAATCGTTCCACGCGTGCCTTGCATCTCACGGAAGTGGGCAGGCATTTTCACGAGCATGTGGTGCGTATTCTGGAGGATGTTGCGCAGGCGCGGCTCACCGCGACATCGCTCAATGCGCGGCCGCAAGGCTTGTTGCGCTTGAATATTCCGGTGGTGTTCGGACGTTGGCACATCGTGCCGCATTTGCCGGATTTCATGGCGGACTATCCTGACATCCGTATCGACCTCACGCTCAGCGACGAAACCGTAGACCTTATCGCCAGCGGATGCGACCTCGCCGTGCGCATCGGTGCGTTGACCGATTCGCGTCTTGTTGCCAAGCGTTTGGCGCCGCATCGCCGCACGGTAGTGGCGAGCCCGATGTATCTGCAGTCGGGCAGGCCCATCATCGAGCCACGTGATCTGGAAGATCACGCCTGCCTGCTATTTGCCTTGCAGCCCAAGGACGCGTGGTATTTCGCGCGGCACGATGCGCCGCGCAACACGCCGCAGGAAATAGCCGTGCGCGGCAAGTTTCGCGCGAACCATTCCGAGGCGCTGCTTGAAGCGGCGCTGGCGGGTTTGGGTTTGGCGATGCTGCCGACCTGGTTGACCGGCAATGCGATGGCCGAAGGGCGGCTGGTGACGGTACTGGATGAATGGGAAGCGCAGATTGCGCCGGGACCGACTCGCGCCATCTGGGGTGTTTATCCGCCCAAGAAAGTAGTGCCACCGAAGGTGCGCGCTTTCCTCACGTTCTTCGAGCAGCGGTTTGGGCGTCCCCCTTATTGGGAGCGCAAAAAACACCCAGTAAATGAGTGATGTGCGGGGGAACCGGCTGAAAACCGTCGAGATGGTTTAACCGATAGGCCCGGCAGGGACGATATGTGACGTAAACGGTCAAGCGCACGCGCCCAGCGTGGACAGGATGTCCAGGAACTGCTTGCCGGTTGCATGCGGGTGCAGCAGTACGAAGTAGCTGTCGTTATCGCTGCGCACGCGTTGTGCGGCGGCGATACATAGCTGCCCGTCATCCGTCGGCAAAATAGGTGGTGCAGGATAGAGCGGATCCCATAGTTGCCTGCGCACCAGCCCGTGCTGCGGGCCGCCGGCGATAACGCATTTGACGATCTGTTCCATGATGAGGCCTCGGTTGCCGTGGTATGGCTCGACGCTGGTAATGCAGCAATCCGGCCAAGCACGGGCGCGAAATTTGATGTGCATCACAGTTTGAAATGCGACGGCGTCGGCATTCGCCGTGTGACGGAATGCCGGCGTCGCCGATGGTCGATGAGCGGAGGGCGTCAAATTTCCGGCCACCGATTGTCAGGCGTTCATGCCTTGCGCGTCGCTGCCAACGCCCGCGCCACATCTTCCTTGAGCAGGTAGACGGACACGGCGAGGAGCACGACGTCCTTCATGAGAAACGGCACATTGCCGACCATCGCCGGAAAACCACCGGCTGATGCGGCCCAGCCATGGGGCATGAAGGGAATGATGGTGACGGTCATGATAAAGGTCACCACGGAGCCCGCCGCACCGAGCATGCCCAGGCGCTTGTTCCAGAAACCGGCGAAGATAAGCGCGCCGAACGTCCACTCGGAAACACCCAGGAACCAGCTCGCGCCACGAATGCCGAAGACGGGATACATCCAGGCAATGAGCGGACCGTTGCTGATGTAGGGAATCAGCACCTGTGCTTCGTATTCAAACCATTTCTGGTAACCGAAGAAGAAAAAGATAATCACCATCGATGCGCGTAGCAGGTGGTAATCGAGATCCTTCTTTAGCAAGCCGGACTTTGCGAAAAGTTGCAGGAGTAGGTGCATGGTCGATACCTCTATACAGAGTGTGTGTGGAATAGGGGGTGCTCAAGCGAACGCCGGCAGATCGATCAGCGTGCTGTCGATGCGATTGAAGACATGGGTGAAGGTGTTGACGGCGATGGCGAGGCTGATGTCCACCCATTGCGCGTCGGTGTAGTCGGCGTCCGACGGCGGCGTAACAATTGGGAACGGAGCGCTGGCTTGCTTGATCTGCCCGAAGATGGCGGCCGACTCGCCTGTGGCGGATTTGCGAGCAGGCGTGCGGATGCGTGACATGGAGACATTCCTTCGTTGATGGGCATAAGCTCACTTTACGAAGAAGGATTGAGTCAGTTAATGTCGTTGCTGCTCAAATAAATGCTTGATAGTCTCAAACGGGATGACCTATGTCGCAGCCTCTGGATTGGCTTAGCCGTCTGCTGGAGATGACGCCCGTACGTGGGCAACTGGACCTGCGTTGCTTTTATGGCGCACCGTGGCGCATCGATCAGGATGCTTCACCCAGCGGAGAAATGCCTTATCACGTGGTGCTGAGGGGTTCTGCCACGCTGGAAGATCCTGCAGGCGGACCACCGCAGCGTCTGATGGCCGGTGACATCCTGCTGATTGCCAACGGCGGCGCACACACCATGCACGACGGAAGCGGCAAGCGTGCGAAGCCATCGCGGGAACGCGTGGAAGCGAACCTGACCTTCAGTGAAAACAGCGGTAAGGGCGAGCAGCTCGACATGATGTGCGGTCGCTTCGTATTCAACAGCACGCACGCACGCGTGTTGCGAGGCTATCTACCGCAGCGACTGATCGTGCGATCATCGGGCCACGCCGATGCGGCCGATGCACCATCGGCCGGCGCGCGCTTATCCGACCTGATGACATTGATGCGGATGGAGTCCAGCGACGCCGACCGTTTGGGCGGACGTGCCATGCTCAATGCGTTATCGACGGCTTTATTCGCACTGGCTTTGCGCTTTGCGAGCGAACGCGAGGAAGCGCCTGCGGGCCTGCTTGCCTTGGCCGGCTACCCGCGCCTGGCGCCTGCGCTGGAAGCGTTGTTCCAGCGCCCGGAACAACCGTGGACGCTCCCATCGCTTGCACAGCTTTGCAATATGTCGCGCGCAACGTTTGTACGCTTGTTCCAGGAAAAGCTGGGGCGTTCCGCAAGCGATCTGTTGTTGGACATTCGCATGACGGTGGCGGCGAACGCACTGCGCAATCCCTCCGCTTCGACGGGCGCTGTCGGCGAGGCGGTGGGCTATCAATCCGAAGCCGCGTTCCAGCGTGCGTTCAAACAGCACATGGGCGTGACGCCGGCGTATTGGCGTCGTACCGAGTCCGGCAAACATGAGGATGGGCGATAGAGCGGCCCGGTCCGCTTGGGCAAGCAACTCGTACCCCTGAATACGCCGGAGGGCGCCACCGGCGGCAGCGCCCATTCGCGCATCCGCATGCGTTACTTCACGGCCGGAAAATCGACCGTCGTGTCGTTGATGCGGTTGAACGTGTTGGTGAAGGTGATGACGGTGATGGCCAAGGCGATGTCAACGAGCTGCGCATCGCTATAGCCGGCCGCCTTGATGGCGTTGAATGCTTCATCGCCGATCGTACCGCTGGTGCCTAGCAGGCTGCGTACAAAACGGACGAGTGCATCGCGCTTGTCGTCACCGGTGGATTCACCGTCGCGGATCTGCTTGAGCGTTTCTGGCTTGAGCCCTGCCAGCTTGCCGATCAGGCTGTGTGCGGCGACACAGTAGTCGCAGCCGGCCACAACGCTCACAGTGAGCTTGATGGTTTCCTGATCCTGCTTGCTGAGCGAGCCGGATGCCAGCACGCTATCCACGTGCAGCATGGCTTTCAGCGCAGCGGGATTCAATGCGCCGATCGCTGCATAAGCATTGGGAACACTGCCGGCGGCGCGACGGATCTGTTCGAAAACTTCAGCTGCGGCACCGGTGGCGGAAGCGGGGGAGGGGGTGATGATGCGAGACATGGCAGAACGCCTTCGTGGTCGAGGTGGCACCACTTTACGAAGGAGGCGTGATCTCTTTAATGCCTTGGACGCTCAATAATATGCCAGTTCGTCTCACCGTGGGCGTCGCGTGTCGGCATCGAAAGCGCGCGCCACATGCTCAACGAAGGCTTTGACCTTGGCCGAATGGCGACGCTCTTGCGGACTCACCAGATGAATTGGTGACGGCATCGACCAATCCGGCAATACACGCAGCACATCGCCGCTGGCCATTTCCGGTTCGAACAGCCAAGTAGGGGTGTAGCTGATGCCCATGCCGGACAGCACGGATGCACGCACCACTTCGCTACTGTCCGTCTGCAGATTGCCTTCGACTTTGATTGTGCGAAGGGTTCCTTCAGGATCCGTCGCGCCTGGTCCCGCCATCAGGCGCCAGAGGTTGCGCATGGTGGTGCCGGTGTAGACGATGCAATTGTGTTGCGCCAGATCGTCAGGGACGCGTGGCATTTTTATGCCTCTAGGCAAACGCCGGAGATAATTGCGGTGCGCCACCAGTTCACGCCGGGACACGCCAATCGTGCGGGCAATCAAGCTGCTGTCGGGTAATTCGCCAATACGCACGGCGACGTCGATACCGCGTTCTACCAGATCGATAAAGCTGTCGCTGAGGCGCAGGTCGATCTTGACGTCGGCATGCTTGGCCAGAAAGGTTTGCACCAGCGGCATCAGCTTTAGCCGTCCAAATCCTACCGACGCGGCCACGCGCAACCATCCTTTCAACTGCTGGCCGCCGCGCTTGAGTGAGGCCTCTGTTTCGCTGATCTCGGCTACCAGGCGGCGGGCCTGCTCGAAATAGCGCTCGCCTTCTTCGGTGAGCGCAAGCGAGCGCGTGGTGCGGCTGAGCAGTTTGGCGCCGAGTTCGTTTTCCAACGCTGCGATCTGTTTGCTCACCGCGCTTTGCGTGGCGTTCAATTCGCGCGCGACGGCCGAAAAACTTCCGGCTTCCACCACACGTACGAAAACTTGCATGGCCTGCAATTTGTCCACGGGGTCGCCTTTTCATTCCTGACGGGACTTAATGATATGACGGTTTGCTGTCTAGTGGACATCGCGGGAATCAATCAGAGTGCACTCCAACATCTCTCACCTGTGGAGCTTTCTCATGAACACGAACACTTCCCCTGTCGTTCTGATCACTGGCGCGCTCACCGGTATTGGCCGCGCCACGGCCATTGCCTTTGCAAAGGAAGGCGCGCGCATCGTCGTCAGTGGGCGCCGCGAAGAAGCCGGCAACGCGCTGGCCGCGGAATTGCGCAGCATGGGCGTGCAAGCGGAATTCCTGCGCGCCGATGTGCGCTTCGAAGCGGATGTGCGCCACCTGGTCGACCAGACGGTCGCGCGCTTCGGCCGCATCGATGCCGCCGTCAACAATGCCGGCACGGAAGGTCAGCTTATGCCGATCGTCGATCAACCCACCGAGAATTACGAAGCCACCTTTGCCACCAATGTGCTGGGCACGCTGCTTTCGGTAAAGCATGAAATGCGTGTGATGCTGGCGCAGGGTTCTGGCTCGATCATCAATCTTTCGTCGGTGGCCGGAAAAGTCGGTTTCGCCGGTGCTTCCGTTTACGTCGCCAGCAAGCACGCCGTCGAGGGCCTGACCAAGAGCGCCGCGCTGGAAGGCGCCGCCTCAGGTGTGCGCGTCAATGCCGTAGCGCCAGGTCCGGTGGCGACCGACATGCTTGATCGCTTCGTCGGCGGCAGCGAAGACGCCAAGGCTGGTTTTCTCGGCTTGATTCCCGCCAAGCGTGCGGCGGATGTGGACGAGATTGCGCAGACCATTCTTTTCCTCGCCAGCGACAAGGCGCGTTATCTCACCGGCCAGTCCATCGCCGTCGACGGCGGTTTCGTCGCGCAGTAACGCGTGGCCTTTTCGATCTGTGGTCCATTACATCTCATCAGGAGAAACAGCATGACCGTGTTCAACGTTCCCACCCGCGACGAGGTGTCCGCCGCGAATCAAGAGCTGTTCGATAATCTCAAGAAAGGCCTCGGCATGGTGCCCAATCTTTATGCCACGCTGGCACACTCCGAACATGCCCTGGGCAATTACCTGGCTTTCCAGAACGGCAAGAGCAGCATCAGCGCCAAGGCGCGTGAAGTGGTGAACCTGGTCGTCAGCCAGGTCAACCAATGCGAGTACTGCCTGGCAGCACATACCATGGTCGGCAAGATGCATGGCTTTACCGACGAACAGGTGCTCGAAATCCGCAGCGGCAAAGCCAGCTTCGACGCCAAGCTCGACGCCCTGGCCCGTCTTGTGAAGAACATCGTTACGGAGCGTGGCCGCGCCGATCAGGCATTGGTCGATGCGTTCTTCCAGGCCGGCTGGACCAAGGGAAACCTGGTCGACACCATCGTGACCATCGGCGACAAGACCGTCACCAACTACCTGCACTCCGTCACCAAGGTGCCGGTGGATTTTCCGGCGGCGCCCAAGCTTGCCGCTTGAGCAAGCGATTGACGTTCAACCCGTGGAAACGCGAAAGCCGTCAAGACCTGGCGGCTTTCGATGTGGCCCAGTATTCGTGATGCCGGCCTTGATGCTGCCTTTCCAGTGGACGCAGGCCTGTATCTGTTTTTTTAATGGATAAGCAAGGGCATCATTTCGAAGAGGGGTTGCTTTGAAAAACGAGCGCAAGAGTGATCTGGCAGGTTTGTTCAAAGCGCTTGCAAGAATGCCTTGAGGTCTTTTCTTTCTTCCACCGTAAGCTGCAGCGGATGGCCGCTCTGCAGGCTTCGATAATAGACTTCGCGATCGATGGCATCGTCCAGCGTGGCAACGCTGCCGTCGTGCATATAGGGCGCCGTGTGGGAAACATCACGCAGGGAGGGTGTGCGAAACAGCCCGATGTCGGCAGGATCGCGTGTGACATTGAAGCGCCCTAGCTGAGCCTCATCGGCATGCGTAGCAACGCGGTCACCAATCGCCGCGCCCAGCAGGGATCGCTGGATCACACTTGCCGTCAAGTTGGGAAGGTCGGATGCGATCGCATCCAAACCGACACCTGTGCGGTGATAGCCGTGATCAGTGAGCATCGCCGGCGTGCCGGTCAAGAGGTGGCATTCCGCGCAACGTCCCTTGCCTCTGAAAATACCCAGGCCAAGAAGGGCGCGAGGGCTTAGTGCCGTTTTGTCACCGTCGGCATAACGATCGTAGGCGCTCTCGGAGGATTTCAGGGAGCGGATATAGGCCACCAGCGCCG
This sequence comes from Dyella sp. SYSU CM1112, assembly GCF_058216415.1. NCBI lineage: Bacteria > Pseudomonadati > Pseudomonadota > Gammaproteobacteria > Lysobacterales > Rhodanobacteraceae > Dyella > Dyella sp. SYSU CM1112. Next base: position 74,295 of record NZ_JBZEGI010000017.1, read on the forward strand.
CGGCGATGTGCGCCGTCGTAACCGCAGGTGTTGCGTCAGGAAAGGCTTGTGCAAAAGCTTTTATATAGCTCGGTTCTTGCGCAACCCGCTGGAGCAAGGCTGCCTGGCCGGGTAATCCCATTTCGACAGGATTGGTGAGCGGATCCAATACCGCCTGATTCAAGCTGCTGCGCCGTCCATCCCAGAAAAAGGATGTTTCCTGGGCGTCCATGATCGTCATCAAGCTCGGCGTATTGCGCGTGCCAGTGCGCCCCTCGACACCCACCGCCACGCGTCGACCATCGGTGTAATGGTTCTCCGGCTTATGGCATGAGGCGCAGCGGATCGTGCCGTCTGCACTTAAATGAGCATCGTTGAAAAGCTGCTTGCCCAAGGCCACGCGTCGCGCTGTGAGCGACGGGGATGCCGATGACCGGCGTGCGTGATGATCGATAACCGCCAGCGCCACCAGCACGCCGCACACGGCGAGGGCTATCAGCCCGATCCGGCGGAAGGAGTGCCATGGCCATCCTGCGGACACGCTGCCGCCTCTACAAATACGTGGGCGTTACATCGTCACAAAGCGCACGGTGGCCCCGCTGTATTTCAGCGCAGCCGTATCCGCCGCTTGCTCGGAAGCATCGCTTACTACCATCACCACGATGCCCTTCATGACATCGGCCTTCAGTTGCTTGGAGAGGTTGGCGATAAATGCAGTGGTTTGCTTCGCATCCGGACCGCCCAGGATCAGCATGCCGCCCGGCATCAAAATGGGACCGATGCTGTGCACGATCGAATCGGTTTCGTTCTGCCGGCGAGCATTCGCCCCTACGCTATCGCCGCCGGGAATGACATAGATGTACGGCCTCATGCCGACATCCTTGCCATGCAGCTTGCCCTGTTCGGAAAGGTAGTTACCCCAGGTATTTTCATCCGCCGTGGCGGCGGGTTTTGCGGGACCTGCCTGCGCAGAAGCGGTTGTGTTCGACGTACCGCTTGGGGATGAAGGGTGGTTGCAACCCGCCAAGGCCACGACCAATACACCCACGCCCACCAGCCATCTAGACCGCATCATGTGTTCCCTCATGGAAAATCATCCTGCCCCTGGGAATGGGCTCGGCGAGCCCATTCGTTTCATGTCATCGCGACGCATTAAAGCGGATTACCGATGATCTGGCTACTGCGCTCTTCTTCACAAAACCGTCACATGGATTTGTGATGGTATAAACGAGGAGTAGCCCGCGAAGTGCCGATCGCGTCGTGGGAGGGTAAGGGGGCGCCCAGTTCGGGCATCCGGCGAAACATCAAGCCAGTCGTTCACGATGGAACGGCATAAGGGACGTGCGTATGGAGTCGCAGGGCAACGGTTGGTTCGGCTTGAAGGGACATTGCCGATCAGGACGATGCCTTTCCACGTTTCTGCTGTGGGCGCTGAGTAGCTTCGCGCTCTGGGCAGGCATGCTTCACGCCCAGCAAACCGGCTATGTGTACGACGCCAATCGCCGCGTAGTGGCCGTCACGGCCAACAACGGCACCAGCGTCCAATACAGCTACAACGCGCTCGGCCACGCTAGCCAGATCAGTGCGCCGCTGTCGCCAGATCAGTTGGCGATCTTTGCTTTCACGCCCACCCATGGCGAAGGCGATACGCAGGTCACGATTCAAGGGCAGGGCTTCGATACCAACGCCGCCAATGACACCGTGAGCTTCAACGGCACGATCGCGACTGTGCTTTCGGCCACGGCCACGCAACTGGTAACGAGCGTACCAGATGGCGCGACGACCGGACCGATCAGCGTCACGGTCGGCAGTCAAAATGCGAGCAGTGCCACGCCGTTCGTGATCGACGATACGGGCTTGCAGCCGGCGATTACGCAAGTCAGTCCGCTCATAGTGGCGGCGGGGGGCATGGTAACGATCACAGGTACGCATCTCGATCCGGTGCCAGGTGACACAGCGGTGCAAACGGGTGGTATGGATGTACCGCCGCTCTCATCGGTGAGTGACACGCAGCTTCAATACGCTGCCATTACTAGTGGCTATGTCACCGTGGAAACTCCGTACGGGGAGGCGACGAGTGCATCGCCTGTCATCACGCTGCCCAGCGGGGTCACTACGTCTAGCGTGGTCAGCAGTAGTTATGCCACTAGTGGTGGCGTGCCGGTAACGCTGAATGTTGGGGGTGCGGGTCAAGTCGGGGCAATTCTATTTGACGCCAATACAGGCGAGTGGTTGAGCTTGCAGGCAACCGGTATTGCATCCACGGCGAGCAACATCGACTACAAAATTTACGCGCCAGGAGATGTACTGATCCAACAAGGGACTGTCTCAGCGGCATCGCCATCTATCCATTTGCCAAAATTGTCCGTCAGTGGCACTTACTTGGCGACGTTCCAACCAGACACATCCGGCGCGCAACTCTCCATAGCGGTAGAGGCAGATCCAAGGCTTGTGTCGGGTGCCTCGTTGGCGATAGCGACAGGCACCGCGTCGCGATCCGAGCGGCTTTGGTATACGGCCAACGCGGGCGATAACCTGGAATTGCTGATTAACCAGGTGCAGATCTCCAACAATAACGATGGTATTCAGGCGAATCTCTACACGGAAGGAGGCACCTACGTCGAGGGATTTACGTGTTACCCCACCAACCCGGGTGGCGATTGCCGAATGGCGATGTGGAATTTAGCCGCGGGTACGTATCAAGTGATCGTCACGCCACCAGGCGGCACGATGAGCTTCAATGCACTGATACAACCGGACGTAGTGGGGCCGAGCCTTACGCCCAATACGCCCACGACGATCAATCTGGGTGTGGGCCAAATGGAGCGGCTGACGTTCACGGCCAATGCCGGCGACACGGTAGCGTTGCAACTGTCAGGCGTGAGCACCACGCCAGCGGGCCAGACAATGTGGGTGAACGTCTATAGCCCGACGACCGGAACACTCACTGTCACGAACGAGTACGCGCAATTCAGCACGACGGGTTCGACGGTTGAGAACCTGCCGAATCTTCCCGCCAGCGGCACCTACACGGTTACCATTTTTACGACCGGGATTCCCGGCAGCGGACAACTGACATTGGTGTCAGGAACTACGGGTGCATTGTCGAGCAATGGCACACCTCAGTACTACAGCACCAGCGTGGCGGGACAGGATGCGTACTTGACGTTCACGGCCAGTGCTGGCGCCAACCTCGAGTTGACGTTGGACAACCTCAGCGTAAGCGCGGGAAGCGGTGTTATGGTCAGTGTCTACAACGCTGGAAACTACGTTGGAAGCTTCGACTGTTATACCTCCAATCCAGGAGCCACAGGTCGGATGGCCCTATGGAATCTTGCAGCAGGTACGTACTCAGTGATCGTGTCGCCGCTAAGTAGCGGCACGATGAGCTTCAATGCACTGATACAACCGGACGTAGTGGGGCCGAGCCTTACGCCCAATACGCCCACGACGGTCAATCTGGGTGTGGGCCAAATGGAGCGGCTGACGTTCACGGCCAATGCCGGCGACACGGTAGCGTTGCAACTGTCAGGCGTGAGTACCACGCCAGCGGACCAGACAATGTGGGTGAACGTCTATAGCCCGACGACCGGGACACTCACCGTCACGAACGAGTACGCGCAATTCAGCACGACGGGTTCGACGGTTGAGAACCTGCCGAATCTTCCCGCCAGCGGCACCTACACGGTTACTGTTTTTACGACCGGGATTCCCGGCAGCGGACAACTGACATTGGTGTCAGGAACTACGGGTGCATTGTCGAGCAATGGCACACCTCAGCACTACAGCACCAGCGTGGCGGGACAGGATGCGTACTTGACGTTCACGGCCAGTGCTGGCGCCAACCTCGAGTTGACGTTGGACAACCTCAGCGTAAGCGCGGGAAGCGGTGTTATGGTCAGTGTCTACAACGCTGGAAACTACGTTGGAAGCTTCGACTGTTATACCTCCAATCCAGGAGCCACAGGTCGGATGGCCCTATGGAATCTTGCAGCAGGTACGTACTCAGTGATCGTGTCGCCGCTGAGTAGCGGCACGATGAGCTTCAATGCACTGATACAACCGGACGTAGTGGGGCCGAGCCTTACGCCCAATACGCCCACGACGATCAATCTGGGTGTGGGCCAAATGGAGCGGCTGACGTTCACAGCCAATGCCGGCGACACGGTAGCGTTGCAATTGTCAGGCGTGAGCACCACGCCGACTGGCCAGACGATATGGGTGAATGTCTACAGCCCGACGACCGGGACACTCACCGTCACGAACGAGTACGCGCAATTCAGCACGACGAGTTCGACGGTTGAGAACCTGCCGAATCTTCCTGCCAGCGGCACCTACACGGTTATCGTTTTTACGACCGGGATTCCAGCTAACGCACAGATAACGCTCGTATCGCAGTAATCGAGATGGGATGCAATTTGTTTAGCGACCCAAATCGAGATCACGAAGTACTGTTCTTAGCGAACCAACGATGAAATCAAAAGGGATCGGATTAGGTGGTACGGGGCTGGTGAGTTTGATTGGCTTGGCAGCTCTCAGTGCCGTTTGCCTTGGGGCTTCCATCGGCTAACTCATAGCGACAGCACAGGACGGAGCCTAGCGCTCAATGAGATTAGTCCAGCCGTCTTGTTTGGGATATTAGACAGGAATGTAAGCATGCAATCTCAGGGGGATGGTTCGGGGGCGACAGATCATGGACGGTGTGTATCGATGGTAAGCCGGCGTGTTTTATGCCGGCTTGATTACCTGTTTCGCACAACCATTGTCGGGATGCTCTGCCTCGTGGGATGGGGCGTGACACATGCGCAGTCGACCAATTACGTATACGACGCTAACGGTCGTGTGGCAGCCGTGACGGCGAGTAGCGGCAGCAGTGTGCAGTACAGCTACAACGCACTCGGACACGCTAGTCAGATCAGTGCGCCGCTGTCGTCAGATCAATTGGCGGTCTTTGCCTTCACGCCCACCCATGGCGAGGCGGGAACACAGGTCGCGCTTCAAGGGCAACGTTTCGACCCTAACCCAGCCAACGACACCGTGAGTTTCGATGGTGTCACCGCAACGGTACTTTCGGCATCGGCTACCCAGCTTGTTGCAGTGGTTCCGAGCGGAGCGGCAACCGGGCCTGTCAGCGTGACGATAGGCAATCAAACGGTCACCAGTTCAGTACCTTTCGTAGTTGACGATACTGGCGTACCACCGACGATCAACACGGTATCGCCAAGTGCAGTCGCGGTTGGAGGCGCCTTGACGATCACGGGCGCACACCTTGATCCAGTAGCCGGGCAAACGGTGATGACCTGGGGAGATCGAGATCTCTCTGCAAACTCGACGATCAGTGATAGTCAGATCGTGCACACTGTCACAGGCACCGATACCAGCGGATACATCACCGTCAACACACTCTATGGCCAGGCGATCAGCGCCAATCCAGTCATCGTGTTACCTAATGGCCTAAGTGCCAGCAACATCGTTAGCAGCGGTACCCTTGCCAACGGTAATAACGTTAATCTGACAATCCCCGCGGGCGGGCAAACAGGTGCGGTGCTGTTTGATGGACATGCGGGCGACTGGCTCAGTCTGCAGATCAGTGCGCTGACATCCACCGCTGCCAACATCGCCTATACCGTGTATGCACCGGGTAATCAGGTGCTGCTTCAGGGCGTGGTATCCAGCGCGTCGCCCTCGATCCATCTGCCTCAGTTGGTGACCACGGGAACTTACCTGGTGACGATAACGCCCGATACGGCTGGGGCCCAACTGACCATGGGGTACGAGCACGCCAGCGTGCTTGCGATAAGTCAACCCGCCACAGTGGTCACCTCGATTCCAGGGCAAAGCAAGCGAATGCTATTCCCTATGACGGTCGGTCGAGTGATGACCGTAGCCATGGCCAACGCATCGACGAGTCCCTCTGACGGATCGATGAACTACTCAATCTATACCCCTGGACAGCAGAGCTATACGAGCGGCTCCACCAGTAGTAGCGCCACTCTCAACTTGCTGCCTGCAAACAGTGGCACCTATCAGATGATCGTTGGCGGCGGCAGTGGCGTGATGGGCAGCATGCAAGTGGATATCGAGCCGGGCGTGCAAGACACGATCACTGCGAATGGTCAGTCCAACGCGTATAACGGCTATGTCCCCGGCCAAAACGTCAACATGACGTTTGTGGCTCAGCAGGGCGACAACCTGGAGCTGACTTTAAGCGGCGTGACGATCACTGGATCGGCTACTGCCAGCCTGCAAGTAAATGTGTACAACGCCAATGGTGTCAATGTCGCCAGCGGCGCCAATTGCTATAGTCAGTGGACCTGTCGCTACCCGCTTTGGAACCTTGCAGCGGGAACCTACACGGTCGTGGTGTCACCGCCGGATACAAACAGCAGCATCACCTTTAACGGCATGTTGTCGACCGATATCGTCGCTCCTGCATTAAGCGCCAACACACCTGTAACGGTGAGCTTGGGCCTTGGTCAGGTCGAGCGATTTACGTTTCAGGCCAGCGCTGGCGATAGCGCAGTACTGAATATAGCCAATGCCAGCACGTCCAACCCTTCAGGTTTGCCAGTGACGTTCAACGTTTACGGCCCGAACAATACGCCGATTCAACCTGGCAATTTCTACACCACGATTGCTGCCGAAGGCTCCCGTGCCGTCAACCTTGCAAGCCTTCCAAGCACGGGGACCTATACCGTTGTGGTGTTTACGTCCGGAGTGCAAGGAACCGCCCAGCTCACATGGATTCCCGTGGTCCCTGCGCCCATGACGATAAACGGCACGAATCAGGCTTACAGCGCCGGTGGCGCCGGTCAAAGTGCCTTCATGACCTTCTCTGCGAATCAAGGCGACAATCTGGAGTTGACTCTGAACAACGTATCCGGCAGCGACGCTGGTTCGTTGATATTGAATGTGTACGATTCCAACGGCGTCAATATCGCTAGCAGTAGTACCAATTGCAACGACGGTTGGACATGCCGCTATTCACTATGGAATCTCAATGCAGGTAAGTACCTAGTCGTTGTCTCCCCACCCGACCAGAGCAGCACGGTGGGATTCGATGCTGTGCTCACGTCTGACGTGATCGGGCCATCGTTGATGTCGGGCCAGGCTGCAAGCATTACGCTCGGCCTGGGGCAGGTTGAGAGGCTGACGCTCAGTGCGACCGCAGGCAACAATGTTGCGCTGAATCTATCGAATGCGAACACCTCCAACCCGACCGGACTTCCCGTGTACGTGAATGTTTACAGTCCGGCAAACACACTTATCACCACGGCCAACTACTACACGACGTTCAATGCAAACGGGGCGATAACCGTCAATCTACAAAACCTGCCTGTAACAGGGATCTACACTTTGGTGGTTTATACCTCGGGTGTTCCGGGTACGGCGCAGCTGACCACGACGTTGCTGGGTACCGGTGCCCTTGCAAGCAACGGTGCGAATTTGAACTACGAAGCAAGCGGGGCAGGTCAAAACGTCTACTTGGCCTTTAATGCCAATCAAGGCGACGACCTGGAGCTCACTTTTAGTAATGTCCAAGATGATGTCCAAGGAACCACTGGTGCATCAATGACATTCAACGTCTTTGATGCTAGTGGTACAAATGTTGCCAGTGGCGGGCAGTGCTACAAGGCATGGACATGTCGTTATTCCCTTTGGAATCTGTCCGCCGGGGCGTACACGATCGTGGTATCACCACCTGACCAAAGCAGCACATTGAACTTCGACGCGCTGCTCACCGCCGACGTACAAGGTCCCGTTCTACAGGCCAATACGCCAACGGCGGTCAATCTGAATTTTGGGCAAGTAGAGCGTTTGACGTTTACTGCGAACGCAGGTGATAACGTGGTGCTCGACCTTTCGAACGTCACCACGAGCAATCCATCCGGGTTGTCCGTCTACGTGAGCGTTTATCGCCCGGATGTTGCGGAAATTACCGCAAGCGATGCATACAGCTCTTTTAGCTCCGCAAGCTCAAGTTCGGTCACGCTACAGAATTTGCCGGTGAGCGGAACGTATACCATCGTTGTATCGACGTCCGGAGTAGCAGGCTCCGGCACGCTCGAATTGGTGCCGCAGTAGCGCGGGCACAAGGATCCAGGGCAGCTCGATATGAACAGACATAGATCTGCGGCGATCGGGTAATGACAGATTAAGCGGAATGAAATTCAGGGAATTGATGATGAACGTTGACTGGGTAAAGCAGAATCGGATAGCTCTAGCAAGTTTGATGGGTGTGGCAGCACTCAGTGCGGCGGCCTTGGCGCTGCCGCTTCCTGCATTCCCCGAACGCGTCACCAGCACGGGACACACGTATGTACTGCCAGACTCGGCAAGCATCAGTCATACGCTGCTGTCCGACGGTCGCACCCTCGAAGTGCACGGCGTCGAGGGTCTCGCTTATCTCATCGGCGACAACCAACGGGTTGTCGTGAAGTTGCCCGAGATCCGTCGCTTCGGTTCGATCACGGTGATGCCCAACGGCCTGGTGCTGTTCTGGGGGGGTGTCGATGAGCGTGGCGATATGCTCGACAGCGGCGAATGGTTCAACCCCGACACGCAGCAGTTCGCACGCACAGGCCCCTTGGGCTTGCCCGTACGCGCCGGTCATACCTTGACGGTACTGACGGACGGCACACTGCTGATGACCGGAGGCTGGTCATCCGATGGCACACCCGCGACCACGGCGGTGCTGTGGAATGAGGCCTCCCATCAGGCGACATCGCTGCCGCAGACCCATGCGCCGCGCATGGAGGCCATCGCCACCTTGCAGGCCGATGGCTCGGTGCGCATTACCAACGGTGTCGATGCCAAGGGGCAGCCGTTGCACGATGCCTGGGTCTTCCCTCCGCAGACCTCCTCCAAGTTTGCGGCTTCAAAACCCTCGTCCACCTCCTTGATCGTCGCGACACGCCCCGTCGCGGAGACCCATGCAGCGTCCATCCACGGACCTTTGGTCATGCGCTTCGCGCAGCCCGTCGACGCGAAGCAACTGAACACGCACAGCGTGACCTTGCTAGGGCCGGAAGGCGCGGTGCCCGTGCATGTGATCGGCACCGACGGCGGTCGCCTGGCCTTCGTGCAATTGCCCGATGACCTGTATCCGGGCTCGCGCTAC
>NZ_JBZEGI010000178.1:0-220 GCF_058216415.1 Dyella sp. SYSU CM1112
CAACGGCCTGGTGCTGTTCTGGGGGGGTGTCGATGAGCGTGGCGATATGCTCGACAGCGGCGAATGGTTCAACCCCGACACGCAGCAGTTCGCACGCACGGGCCCCTTGGGCTTGCCCGTGCGCGCCGGTCATACCTTGACGGTACTGACGGACGGCACACTGCTGATGACCGGAGGCTGGTCATCCGATGGCACACCCGCGACCACGGCGGTGCTGTGG
>NZ_JBZEGI010000179.1:0-217 GCF_058216415.1 Dyella sp. SYSU CM1112
CGGATCGAACGCGACCTGTTCCTGGTTGCCGTTGGGGTCGGTGACGGTGGTCGCGGTGACGTTGTTGTTGCTGTCGGTGGTGTAGGCAAACTGGTAGGACGTGTTGTCGGCGTAGGTCTGCTGGCTCACGCGCCCGTTGGCGTCGTACTGGTTGGTCACCCATACATGCCCGCGTCGGTCCTGCATGGTCAGCATGCGGTGGTTGCTGTCGTAGGTG
>NZ_JBZEGI010000180.1:0-208 GCF_058216415.1 Dyella sp. SYSU CM1112
CGGAAGCTCTGTTGCACCTTGTGGCCGCCTTGCCGGAAGGGGGCTTCTCCCGAGCAGGCGGGCACGGTTTCATCGCCGGGCTGCGGATAGCCGGCCTGCTTGGGATCGGCGATGCGGAAGGTTTCGGTGCGGCGATCCGAAGGCGAGGCCACCTCCACCGGATTGCTGCCATGCTTCGGCGGCGCATTGACCAGTTCTGCCGGATCGA
>NZ_JBZEGI010000181.1:0-208 GCF_058216415.1 Dyella sp. SYSU CM1112
ATTCGCTCTTGCGGCCACGCAGTTGTACAGTCCATCACTGCTTCTCGCAGTAATGTGTCGTTGTCTCGCATCGTGCTAACCACCCGGCACGATGCCGTTGGCCATCGCGCCAATCACCTTCCATCCCGACGGCATCGAAAAGCTCGGACACGTGTACGGCATCGGTGCCGGCGTGCTCTCGTAACCGGCACCCCCCAGGGGCGGACAC
>NZ_JBZEGI010000182.1:0-208 GCF_058216415.1 Dyella sp. SYSU CM1112
GGGCTTCGTGCACGTCGAAGGACACCACATCCAGTGCTTCGGCACCGCTGACACCGGGGACATCGGTGAAGTAGGTCTGGTGAGAAAAGCCGTGCGACGGCGCACGGATGACGTCCTGTGTCACGGACATGCATGAGCTCCCTATAGCGATGGATGACGCGCGGCGTAGACGGTGCGCGTTGGAGAAATCAGGGTCGCGACATGGACG
>NZ_JBZEGI010000183.1:0-205 GCF_058216415.1 Dyella sp. SYSU CM1112
GTAGCGCGAGCCCGGATACAGGTCATCGGGCAATTGCACGAAGGCCAGGCGACCGCCGTCGGTGCCGATCACATGCACGGGCACCGCGCCTTCCGGCCCCAGCAAAGTCACGCTGTGCGTGTTCAGTTGCTTCGCGTCGACGGGCTGCGCGAAGCGCATGACCAAAGGTCCGTGGATGGACGCTGCATGGGTCTCCGCGACGGGG
>NZ_JBZEGI010000184.1:0-202 GCF_058216415.1 Dyella sp. SYSU CM1112
GGGATTCCAGGGGTCGAAATCCAGGTCGAAGCGCACCACGTAGTGGCCTGCCTTGGTCAGGTAGGCATAGTTGTATTTGTCGGGCGACGTGACACGCGCCGATAGCGTGCCCTTGATCTTGGGCCATGATGCTTCGTTGAGTTTCAAGCGGAAACGCCGGTCGGCCGGAATCGCCTTGAACGTATTGCGATAGTCCTCGTCG
>NZ_JBZEGI010000185.1:0-202 GCF_058216415.1 Dyella sp. SYSU CM1112
GTCCTGGGTGAGCTGGGCCATCTGGTCGGGGGTGAGGGCGACGCCCACGCTGAGCTGGAAGCGTTGCGCTTCTTCCACGCCGGCATCCATCAGGGCTTTATATTGGTTGAGGCTGTCGGTATCGCCGGTGAGGTAGCGCCGGCCGGTGAGGCCGGTGATCTGGTCGAGGACGAGCTGGGTTTCGTAGAAGGCATCGCCCAGG
>NZ_JBZEGI010000186.1:0-200 GCF_058216415.1 Dyella sp. SYSU CM1112
CAGCACCACTTCGCGCGTGGTCGGCGTGGGCAAGGTGATTTCATCGCGCGGCAGGATGCGCGGCAGGTACATCACGAAGGGCATGTGCGTGATGGCCTTACCCTTGACGTCGGCCCCGACCACGAAGCGGCCGTACTTCACCGCCCCATGGCTGGCCGAGGCGCCGTCCACGAGCAAGGCGTCGCGACCGGCCGGGATGT
>NZ_JBZEGI010000018.1:0-75707 GCF_058216415.1 Dyella sp. SYSU CM1112
CTGGGCTTTTACGGCCTCGCTGATTTCTTTACGTCCCATGATTCACCTCGACGGTCAGTTTGACCTATCGGGGTGTCCAAGGGGATTAGGCCACTACAGATGGCGACTTATTTTCTGAAGCTAATGCATTTCCATGCATGGAGCGAGTGTGGAGGACTTCTCCCAATCCTCCCCTACTGCACATAGGGGAGGGAATGAGACGCGGCAAGCGCGTTACAGCATCGGCAACTTCAACCCCTGCTCTTTCGCACACTGAATAGCGATGTCATAACCCGCATCCGCATGCCGCATCACGCCGGTACCCGGATCGTTCCACAGCACGCGCGCGATACGCTTGTCGGCGGCTTCGCTGCCGTCGCACACGATCACGACGCCGGAGTGCTGGCTGTAACCCATGCCGACGCCGCCGCCATGATGGAAGCTCACCCAGGTGGCGCCGCTGGCGGTGTTGAGCAGTGCGTTGAGCAGCGGCCAGTCGGAGACGGCGTCGCTGCCGTCTTTCATGGCTTCGGTTTCGCGGTTGGGGCTGGCGACCGAGCCGGAATCCAGATGGTCGCGGCCGATCACGACCGGTGCTTTCAGTTCGCCTTTGCGTACCATCTCGTTGAAAGCCAAACCCAGCTTGTGACGCTGGCCCAGGCCGACCCAGCAGATGCGTGCGGGCAAGCCCTGGAAGCTGATGCGCTGTTCGGCCATATCGAGCCAGTTGTGCAGGTGCGGATCGTCGGGGATCAGTTCTTTCACCTTGGCGTCGGTTTTCAGGATGTCTTCCGGATCGCCGGAGAGCGCGACCCAGCGGAACGGGCCGACACCGCGGCAGAACAGCGGACGCACGAAAGCAGGCACGAAACCGGGAAAATCGAAGGCGTTGGTGCAGCCTTCATCCTTCGCCATCTGACGGATGTTGTTGCCGTAGTCGAAGGTGGGAATGCCTTGCGCATGGAAGGCAAGCATGGCTTCCACGTGTTTCTTCATGGATTGCTTGGCCGCCTTGACGGTGCCGGCAGGATCGCTCTTACGGCGCTCGAACCACTGTTCCACCGTCCAGCCCTGCGGCAGGTAACCGTTGACCGGGTCGTGCGCGCTGGTCTGGTCGGTGACGGCATCCGGCTTCACGCCGCGACGCACGAGTTCGGGCAATACGTCTGCGGCGTTGCCGAGCAAAGCGATGGATTTGGCTTCGCCGGCCTTGGTGTATTTTTCGATGCGCGCGAGTGCATCGTCGAGATCGGTGGCCTGCTCGTCGACATAGCGTGTCTTGAGGCGGAAATCGATGCGGCTCTGCTGGCATTCGATGTTCAAGCTGCACGCGCCGGCCAGCGATGCAGCCAGCGGTTGCGCACCGCCCATGCCGCCCAGGCCGGCGGTGAGAATCCATTTGCCCTTGAGGCTGCCGCCGTAGTGCTGCCGCCCCATTTCCACGAAGGTTTCGTAGGTGCCCTGCACGATGCCTTGCGAACCGATGTAGATCCACGAGCCGGCCGTCATCTGGCCGTACATCATCAGGCCTTTCTTATCCAACTCGTTGAAGTGTTCCCAATTGGCCCATGCGGGCACGAGGTTGGAATTGGCGATGAGTACGCGCGGCGCGTCAGCATGGGTGGTAAACACACCGACCGGCTTGCCGGATTGCACCAGCAACGTTTCGTTATCATTTAGATCACGCAACGCACGCAGAATGGCGTCGAAGCATTCCCAGTTGCGCGCGGCGCGGCCGATGCCGCCGTACACCACCAGCTCGGCGGGATTCTCTGCCACGGCCGGATCCAGGTTGTTCTGGATCATCCGGTACGGCGCTTCGGTCAGCCAGCTCTTGCAGCTGAGTTGTGTGCCGTGCGGGGCGTGAATCGTGCGAGTAGTATCGATGCGGGTGGGGGCGTTCATCGGACTTCCTGTATCTGCCAAGGGAAAGTCTTCATTATGGTCGCCCTTTTTCAAGGTCGCCAACTGCAGCGCGGCAAAGGCAGGAGAAACGGGCATCGGGTGGGTGTCTGTCTGAGCAAATCCGTACAACACGCAGCCTGCGCGAAAGCGATCCATGCCTGGCGTTGTGCAGATCAGTATGAGAGCCGTTTCCTCTGCCATTGAGCGATGTCACCGTTTGTATCATCGAGTCGAAGCTATCCATTTGAACAAGGTTTTCAGCCTGTGATGACGCCCTTTCCCATCAAGGATTTGCTTCTATGAATGAACCCTCGGCACCCCATGCTTCTTCCGGCAGTCACGCACCAGCTCCGCTGAGCTCAAGCAGCATCATGTTGCGCCTTGCGGTGATTGGCCTTGTATTGCTGAGTTTTGTGATCGCGCTGGGTTATGTCGGCGGCTGGCTTACGCCGAAGCGACTCACCGCGCAACGCATGGTGAATCAGCTGCAAACGAATGCCGGCATCTTTGCGGGCTATCGTCGCAATCACGCCAAAGGCGTTTGCGTGGCCGGGTATTTCGATAGCCATGGACAGGCGCAGGCGTATTCAATAGCGCAAGTCTTCGCACCGGGACGCACGCCGGTGGTAGGACGTTTCGCTATTCCTGGCGGCAACCCTTACGCACCGGACAGCAGCGTACCGATCCGCAGCATGGCACTGCGTTTCACCCAGGCCGATGGTGAGCAATGGCGCACGGGCATGAACAGCATGCCGGTGTTTCCGGTCGCCACGCCGCAAGCATTTTTTGAACAGTTGCAGGCGCAACAGCCGGACCCCAACACCGGCAAGCCGGATCCGGCCAAGGTCAAGGCGTTTTTTGCAGCGCATCCGGAGACCGCCGCCTTTCTTGCCTGGGTAAAAACGGCGAAGCCCTCCGCCAGCTACGCCACCGACAGTTATTGGAGCCTGGATGCGTTTGTGCTGGTAGATGCCAAGGGACATAGGCAAGCGGTGCGCTGGCGCATGGTTCCGGAAGCCACCGATGCTGCCGTGGGCGGCAGCGATCCGAATTACCTCGATGCCGATCTGTCGAGGCGCCTGGCCAATGGTCCGCTTCGCTGGCATTTGATCATCACGCTCGCCAATCCCGGCGATCCGACCCATGACGCGACCAAGGAATGGCCATCGGACCGCCGCGAAGTGGATGCGGGTACGCTGGTATTGAACAGCACGGAACCGCAGGAAAGCGGCGCATGCCGCGACATCAATTACGATCCGCTCGTGCTGCCGCACGGTATCGAAGCCTCGGACGATCCGCTGCTCCCGGCGCGTTCCGCCGCTTATGCCACGTCGTATCTGCGTCGCACTAGCGAAGAAGCGCACCTTCCCGGCACGGCCGTCGCACGCAACCAGCCGGAGGCCAAGTAATGACTCGCTCTTCCACGAAATTCGTATTGGCCGCACGCGTGCTGCATTGGCTGATGGCGCTGATGATTCTGAGCATGCTGTTTATCGGTGTCGGCATGGTGGCTTCCGTATCCGAACGGCATGAATGGCTGGTTGGTATTCATAAGCCGCTTGGCATCGCGATTCTGATCCTGGCGGTAATCCGTTTGATCGTGCGCCTTCGCAACCCGCCACCGCCCTTGCCTGCCGATCTGCCGTCGATCCAGAAGCTGGCCGCGCATGCCTCGCACTATCTGTTGTATGTGCTGATGCTGCTGATGCCGCTGATCGGCTGGGCAATGCTATCGGCGGGTGGCTATCCGGTGATGCTCAGCGCATCGCTGCGGCTTCCGCCGATTTTTCCCGTCAATGCGATCGCCTTTGCGTGGTTGCGGCACGCGCATGCATGGCTGGCCGCGTTGCTGTTTCTGACTTTCCTGGCTCACCTGGGCGCCGCGCTGTATCACGGCCTGATCCGGCGCGACGGCGTACTGTCCAGCATGACCGGCATCGGCTCCGAATAGACAGCAATGCAAACGGACATCATGCGGATGGCCCGGCCGGCGTCGCCGTTGATGTCCGAAAACGGCGAGTTTCACGCCAGCAACGGTGTTAGCCTCGTTGCATGGCTGAAACCTATCACCCCGTCGCGCCGGATCTGCAAACCTGCGAGCGCGCTCGACTGAGCCGCGATGCCCGCTTCGACGGGCTGTTCTTCATCGCAGTCAGCACCACTCGCATCTATTGCCGACCGGTATGTCCGGCTTCGCCGTCGCCCAAACGCGAAAATGTTGTGTACTACACCACGGCCGCTGCGGCAGAGGCGGCCGGGTTCCGGCCTTGTCTGCGCTGCCGCCCTGAACTGGCCCCGGGCAACGACGCTTGGAAACGCGGCGAGCACGTGGTGACGCGCGCCTTGAAGCTGATTGAAGATGGCCTGCTGCAGGATCATGCCGTGGAAGACCTGGCGCGCCGCGTGGGCGTCGGCGCACGGCAGCTGCGCCGGTTGTTCGTGGAACGCCTTGGCGCACCACCGATCGATGTGCACACCACACGACGCCTGCTGTTCGCCAAGCAATTGCTGACAGAAACGCGCATGCCGGTGACGGACGTTGCGCTTGCCGCCGGCTTCGGCAGCGTGCGCCGGTTCAATACCGCCTTCGCACAAGCCAATCGGATAGCACCGCGCGAACTGCGGCGGCAACCGCATGCCGGCGACAGCGACAGCTTGACGCTATGTTTGAATTATCGGCCGCCCTACGACTTTGCTTCGCTGCTGGCCTTCCTGCGTGGCCGCGCGCTGCCCGGTATCGAGTGCGTTGACGACCACAGCTATTCGCGCGTTTTCGGCCCGGCGCAAACGCCGGGTTGGCTGCGGCTGAGCGCGTGGCCGGACAAGGACCACGCGCTGCTACTGCAACTGCATTGCCCGCAACCGGCGCAGATGCTGGCGGTGGTGACACGCGTCCGGCGCATGTTCGATCTGGATGCTGATCCGCAAGCGATCGGCGCGGCGTTGCGGACGACGCCATCCATGCGTGCACTGCTGCAGCAACGTCCAGGCTTGCGTCTGCCCGGCAGTTGGGACGGTTTCGAAGTCGCGGTGCGCGCCATCCTCGGGCAGCAGGTAAGCGTGGCCGCGGCACGTACGCTTGCTTCGCGCATCGTGCATCGCTATGGCGAAGCTTTGCCTGCACCGATAGCGCCGGGGTTGGAGCGATTGTTTCCATCACCCGGTGTCCTGGTCGACGCTGATCTGCGCTCACTGGGCATCATCACTGCGCGCGCGGAGAGCATTCGAGGCGTGGCACGCGCGATATTGGATGGGCGTGTGGATTTTCGCGTCGAGCAATCGCTGGATGAATTCGTGTCGCGCTGGGTAGCGCTGCCAGGCATTGGGGAGTGGACCGCACATTACATGGCGATGCGCGCCTTGAGTCATCCGGACGCGTTTCCGGCTGCCGACCTGATTTTGCGCCGCGCGGCTTCACCCGATGGCGAAATGCTCAGCACCAAGGCACTCACCCGGCTTGCCGAAGACTGGCGACCCTGGCGTGCTTACGCGGTGATGCATCTATGGCGCCGTGCGAGCGAGCCGGTCGCGCCACTCGTTACGCAAGGAGCCGTCGCATGAATACGGCCAAGCCGACGATCTGGTATGACCAGATCGATACCGCCATCGGCCATTTGCTGCTGGTGGCGGATAGCACGGGACTTCGCGAAATCTGGTTCGAAACGGGCAAGCATCAAAAAATGCCCGATCCCGCTTGGCAGCATGCACCCTCCAAGCTCGCCTTCGCACGCCAGCAACTGCAGGAATACTTCGCTGGCAAGCGCCAGGTGTTCGAACTGCCGCTGCATCCGCTAGGCACGCCGTTCCAGATCGCCGTGTGGCACGCGTTGGCGAAGATTCCCTATGGCGCCACCGTGAGCTACGGCGAACTTGCACGGCGCATCGGCCAGCCACAGGCCGTACGTGCGGTGGGCGCCGCCAACGGGCGAAATCCCTTGCCGATCGTACTGCCATGTCATCGCGTTATCGGCAGCAATGGCAGTCTTACTGGTTTCGGCGGCGGCTTGCCGACGAAACAATTCCTGTTGGCGCTGGAAGATCGCGTCGTGCATGGCGATCTGTTTGCCTGGCAATAAACTCTTCCGTGGTAACACGAAGCCACTTGGCCTGTTCAAGATCAGACATTTCCGCAGCCTATAAGCGCAACGTCGCGCTGTCATCTGCTGGTATCGCGCTTGCCAATCTGTCTACCATGCGGGGCTGCTTACCAGAGATACAGGCATGGATCGTCTTTTGTTACGCACCCTCGTTATTGCATGCATGCTGCTGGCGCCCGGCTACGTGTTCTGCAAAGAATCGCCTCCCAGTCCCGCAACACTGTCCGCCGTGCAAAGCCTGTTTGCCGACAGCCATGCACCCGGCATGGTAATCGCCATCGTCGATGGCAACGCAAGCTGGATAAAGGGCTACGGTGAAACACATGCCCATAGCGGACAAACGCCCGATGCTCGCTCATTGGTCCGCCTCGACTCCCTCTCCAAGCTCTTGACAGCCGATCTGATGGTGCAGCTTGCCAGCGAAAACAAGCTGCACCTCACGGACCCGTTGCAACGCTATGCCCCGAGAGGGTATCGGCTACCACCCTCCCACTCTCGGCCCATTACATTGCTTGACCTGGCCACCCACACGAGCGGTCTTCCGCGACAAGCCGAGCTGACTTTCAGCCCGAAAGAATCCTATGGGGCGGCACGTTGGCAATGGTTGAAAGCGCAGCGCCAGTTACCTGCACCCGGACACTCTGCGCTCTATTCCAATATCGCGTTCGACTTGTTGGCCGATGCACTGTCCCATGCAGCAGGCATGCCTTACGAACAAGCTTTGGCTCGTGAAATCACGCAACCGCTTGGCATGTCCGATACCACCGATGCGCCTACTTTCGGGCAATGTCAGCGCCTTCTCTCCGGCAAGGAGCTCAGCCCGTGCGTAGATCTCAAGCAAATGGCCGGTAGTGGCGGGATCTATTCTACGGCCGCCGATATGACGGCGTGGATGAAACATCAGCTAGGCATCGGATATGCGTACTCGGATCCAACCGTCACCATGAGCCAGGCGGTGTACATCCAGCGACAATCGCTTGCGACGACAGAGGGCCTGGATCTTGGTGGCCATGCCGATGGACTTGGTTTGGGATGGGTGTGGCTGGCTCCCGACGGGCAGCATCCCGGAATCCTGGAAAAGACTGGCGGCGGCTACGGCTTCATGACTTATATGGCCCTGGTACCTGGGCGACAAATCGGCATTTTCGTGGCTGCCGACGCGTTCAATTTACCGGATCTGGAAACCCTGGCTCGGCATGTGAATGACCTGGCCACCCATCTCGCCAACGTTCCTTGAGAACAATCTATGGGCCGCCATCCGCCTGACGTGACTCGCATCATTGAAGACCTGCACCTGCAGCCGCATCCGGAGGGTGGCTTTTATCGTCAAACCTACTGCAGCGACGAACGCATTGTGCGCTCCGGCTTGGATGACACGCATGGCGAACGCCGCGCATCGACAGGCATCTATTACATGCTGCACGGCCATGCCTATTCGGCCTGGCATCGCATCGACGCGGACGAGATGTGGCATTTTTATACGGGTGACACGCTCGCTATCCACATGCTCGATGCGGATGGCCATTTGGTGACCCGACGGCTTGGCAATCAACTGGACGATCCCAGCGCGGCATTTCAATGGGTCGTCCCGGCAGGATGCTGGTTTGCTGCGGAGCGCGAAGGCACGCAGGGTTTTTCATTGGTGGGTTGCACGGTGGCGCCGGGTTTCGAATTCGATAGCTTCGAGCTGGCCGATACGCAAACGCTGCTGCAGCGTTATCCCCAGCATGAAGCAGCGATACGCCGCCTCGCTGCCGCCGGCGGGATGACGTAGCGCTACAATGCACGGTCTTTTTCCGTGCATTGCGATGACCTCAGCGACTCAACATCTCTCCGGCTTAGTCGTGATCGGCGGCGGTCCTGCGGGACTGATGGCTGCCGAAGCCGCTCGCACGCGTGGTGTCGAGGTGGATGTGTATGAAGCCAAGGGTTCGGTAGGACGCAAATTTCTGCTTGCCGGCAAAGGGGGCATGAACCTCACCCATGGCGAACCACGCCCTGCTTTCGATCACCGCTATGGAGAACGTGCCAACGAAATAGGCGCGTGGCTGGATGATTTCGGTCCGGACGCCTTGCGCACCTGGGCACGCGAGTTGGGAGTCGAGACCTTCGTTGGCAGTTCCGGTCGTGTCTTTCCCACTGATTTGAAGGCAGCGCCACTGCTGCGTGCCTGGGTGCATCGCTTGCGCGAAAGCGGTGTGCGCTTTCACGCACATCACCGCTGGCTGGGTTGGCACGACGATGGCGCTTTGCGCTTCACGACCGCCGAAGGCGAGCGCGCTATACATGCGAAAGCAATCGTGTTGGCGCTGGGCGGCGGCAGCTGGCCGCAGCTCGGTTCCGATGGCGCATGGCAATCGTGGCTGGCCGAACGCGATGTCGACGTCGCGCCGCTAAAACCTTCCAATTGCGGTTTCGACATCGGCTGGAGCGAGTATCTCGCCTCGCGCTATGCGGGTGCACCGCTCAAGGCTGTTGTGGCGCACTGGCGCGATGCTGC
This sequence comes from Dyella sp. SYSU CM1112, assembly GCF_058216415.1. NCBI lineage: Bacteria > Pseudomonadati > Pseudomonadota > Gammaproteobacteria > Lysobacterales > Rhodanobacteraceae > Dyella > Dyella sp. SYSU CM1112. The sequence continues at coordinate 8,482 of NZ_JBZEGI010000018.1, forward strand.
CGGGCATGCACATACGCGGCAAGGCGAGTGTGTGATGACCGCAACCGGTATCGAAGGCAGTTTGATCTACGCGTTGTCCGCTCATTTGCGCGACACCATCGCCAGGCAGGGCTACGCCATGTTGGAGCTCGACCTTGCGCCAGATCGCACCCTGGAACGGCTGCGCCACGATCTCGCCAAACCGCGCGGAAGTCGCACTTTCAGCGAACACCTGCGACGAAACGCAGGGCTAACCGGCGTGAAAGCCGCGTTGCTGCACGAGGTGCTCGATCACGCCCAGCGTCAGGATGCAAATCTCCTGGCCCGTACCATCAAAGTTCTGCCTTTGCGCCTGAAGCAGGCACGCCCCATCGCCGAAGCCATTAGCAGCGCCGGTGGCGTGCGCCTGGAAGCGGCCAACGGCTCCCTGATGTTGACCGCCCTTCCTGGCGTGTTTTGTGCGGGCGAAATGCTGGATTGGGAGGCCCCAACCGGCGGTTATCTGCTGACCGCCTGCTTTGCCAGTGGCTATCGCGCAGGATCGGGCGCTGCGGCCTGGCTAAAACATGCAGGACAACGCTGAAGTCCTTGCAAAGCCAAGGTCTTTGCGTCTATACCGGCCCACGTGTCACCGCAATGCGCCTTGTCGACGGGATCGGCAAGCGTTACCTCTCGTTGTAGAAGATCGTTACGTTCGTTCTGACGACTTATTGGAGGTGGGCCATGTGTGACCATGCTTCGCATTCGTCTCAGTCGCGCCGTCGGTTTCTGGAAGCCGGGCTGGGATTGCTCGCCGTGACAGCCGTAGCGCCCTGGCGCACCCTGGCGGCAACCATCCCGCCGCAAAATGCCATCACACCCGATGCAGCATTGCGCCGCCTGCTCGACGGCAACGCCCTGTATGTTGCAAACAAACTGGACACCAAAGATTTTTCGGCCGGTCGCGCCGCACGCGCCAAGGCGCAATATCCGATTGCCGCAATATTGAGTTGTGCTGATTCACGCGTTGCGCCCGAACTGGTGTTCGATCAGGGACCAGGCGATCTGTTCGTGACGCGCATTGCCGGCAACTATTTGAGCGGCGATATTCTCGCCAGCCTCGAATACGCGGTGAGGGTACTCAAAGTGCCGCTGATCATGGTGATGGGACACACCGAATGCGGAGCGATCAAGGCCACCATCGGCGAGATCAAAGAGCCTGCCCCGTTGCCCGGACATATCTGGGATATCGTCGACGCCGTACGTCCCGGTATCGATAAGGTCGTGCAGGCGGGTGGTGCCCATATGTTATTCAATGCCATTGCCGCGAACGTGGATTACAACGTCACGCGTATCGCATCGGCGCAACCGGTGATCTCCGAAGCGGTGAAAAGCGGTGCCGTGAAAGTGGTCGGTTCGGTTTACGAACTGACCACGGGAAAGGTGCTGATGCGCCAGACCGCATAAGTGATGCGCGTCGTTCCGCAGCGTCGGAATGACGAGCGCATGCGCTTTCAAACCGGGGCGCCAGGTTCGGAACGCACCACTATGACGAATCAGCGCTAGCTACCGCCAGCAAGCGACGGCCCTCGCGCCGTCGACCCACACGACCAGCAGCCGAGACCCAGGCTGCGATGGCTCTAGCGTGCCGTCTGCGTGACTCCCCCGAAGCAGCTCATCTTGCCTATCAGCAGGCCCTACTCGTCACATGTTGAGAAAAATCTCATGGTGAGCCGCGGCGCTCCCATGCACAGTCGTGCGCTCACCACGGATAGCTATCAACGCATATCCGGTTCATTCGCGCCGAAGCCGCTTATTCGCCGCGGAATCCCTCTCAATCTGTCCGTCATAAGGAGATGAGTCGTGCGTGATCGTTCTTCGCACATGCTGCTATCGCGTCGTCGCTTTTTGGGAACCAGCCTGGGCTGCCTTGCACTTGCCGCATTAGGTTCCCGCACCGCCTTCGCTGACGCAACGCCGCCCCGAAATACCCTCTCGCCGCAAGAAGCACTGAACCGTTTGCTGGCAGGAAATGCACGCTATGCCGCGGGCAAACTCGATGCCAGGGATTTTTCGGAAGGGCGTGCCGCGCTCGTCAAGGCGCAATATCCCATTGCCGCGATATTAAGCTGCGCGGACTCGCGCGTCGCTCCGGAGCTGGTATTCGATCAGGCGCCGGGAGATCTGTTCGTCATACGTGTCGCTGGCAATTACTTGAACAGCGATAGCCTGGCGAGCCTGGAATATGCGGTAGGCATGCTCAAGGTGCCGCTGGTCATGGTGCTTGGTCACACCCATTGTGGCGCGGTGAAAGCGACCGCCCAGGAAATCCAGAAACCACACGCTCTGCCCGGACATCTGTGGAACATCGTCGATGCCGTGCGCCCCGGTGTTCTTAAAGCAGTGGAAGCCGGCGGCAGCGACATGCTGCTCAACGCGGTGAACGCGAATGTGGATTACAACGTGGCGCGCGTGGCATCGGCGCAACCGGTGCTGTCCGAAGCGGTGCAGCAAGGCAAGACAAAGGTGGTCGGCGCGGTCTACGAGCTGGCGACGGGGAAAGTCCTTCTACGCCAGAAGGCCTGACATGCCATCCGGTCTTACTGGAAAAGTGCATGTTTACCACCAGTCATGAACAGCGACTCGCGGAGCTGCGCAGCGATCGCGATCGTGCCATGGCCGTCGCCCGCGTGGCCTGCTCTATCGGTTGGGAAGATCTGAAGCAGGCGATGGTCGAGGAAGCCCGCGAACAACAGCGCTACATTCTGCGTGCCAGGCGTCAAGCCGATTCGCTCGGCAAGACGCCTCGTAGCATCAAGCAGCATCCCTGGCTGGCCAAGCCCCGCAGGACAAAGCGGGCGCGATGGGCGGCATGGCGAGTGCCGCTGTTTTACAGGCCCAGATCGCTCAGGCTCGGATGATCGTCGGGCCTGCGCCCCTGCGGCCAATGGAATTTACGATCCGCTGCGGAGATGGGTAGATCGTTGATGCTGGCATGGCGCTCGGCCATCAGGCCGTTCTCGTCGAACAACCAGTTTTCATTGCCATAGGCACGAAACCAGCTTCCGGAATCGTCATGCCATTCGTAGGCAAAACGTACGGCGATACGATTTCCTTCAAATGCCCATAGCTCCTTGATCAACCTGTATTCCAGTTCCTTCGCCCATTTGCGGGTGAGGAAGGCGACGATGGCATCGCGTCCGGTGATGAACTCGGCACGGTTGCGCCAGCGGCTATCCGGGGTATAGGCCAGTGCGACCCGAGCTGGCTCCCTCGTATTCCAAGCGTCTTCGGCAAGGCGGACTTTCTGGATGGCGGATTCGCGGGTGAAAGGAGGAAGCGGTGGACGTTGTTCGATCGAGGACATGGTGGACTCCAAGGCAACAGAGATGAAGGAGGCGATCGGCCCGTTACAAGAAGCGGTTCAAAAGTCGTAGCGCGCGGCCTATCGGGCTCGGCAGGTTTTGGGGCAATTTCCAAGAACTTGCGTCGAGACACCTCAACCGGGAAGACGGGGCTGAATTAGTCACAGTTCTGCGTCATTATCCGCGTTTCCCCTTCAAGAAAGACGGTTTGTCCACATGAAATGGTTGCCTCGCCTGTTGCTTTGCTCGTTGGTCGCATTGGGAGCCGGTTGCGCCTCCCTCGGCACGGAGCCCGCATCGCCTTCCTCCACGACCAAGACGCAGCAAAGCAAGGCCGAGAGCACGACGCCTCTGCTGCTGATTTCCATCGATGCCTACCGTGCCGATTATTTCAACCGTGGCTTGACCCCGACACTGCAGCAGCTCGCCGCGACGGGCGTGCATGCCGATTCGATGCAGCCATCGTTTCCATCGCTGACCTTTCCCAATCACTATGCCATCGTGACCGGTTTGGTCCCTGACCATAACGGCATCGTCAACAACACGATGGTCGATCCGGAGCTCGGCAAGTTCTCGCTCAGCAATCGCAAAGCGGTGAGTAATGAACTGTGGTGGGACCAGGCGACGCCGATTTGGGTCACCGCCGATGCAAACGGCCTGCGCACTGCCACGATGTTCTGGCCTGGTTCCGAAGCGGCCATTCAAGGCCGGCACCCGGATTACTGGAAGCCCTACGATGGCAAGGTGACGCCGGACCAGCGCGTCGACCAGATCCTGGCCTGGCTGGATCTGCCAGCTGGCAAGCGCCCCACTTTTCTTACCTTGTATTTCGATGCCGTCGATCACGCCGGGCATAGTTACGGCCCGGACTCACCGCAAGTGAACGATGCGCTGCGCGACACCGATGCCGCGATTGGCCGTCTGGTGGATGGACTACGCCAACGCCATCTGCTCGACAAGATCAACATTATTGTGCTGGCTGACCATGGCATGGCCGCCGTCGCGCCAAGCCATACCATCCTTATCGACAAGCTGATTCCGATGAAGGATGTGGAGGAAGTGAATCTTGGTGTGCTAGCGGGCTTCAATCCCAAGCGCAAGCATGATTTCAATGCGATCGAAGAACAGCTTGAGCAGCCGCAACAGCATATGCACTGCTGGGACAAAACACGCATACCCAAGCGCTTTAATTACGGCGCCAATGCACGCGTGCCGCAGCTGGTCTGCGTGGCCGACGTAGGCTGGATCATCACCACCACCGACTACCTCGCCAAGCACAAGGGCCATCACAGCCTGGGCGAACACGGCTACGACAACACCGATCCACGTATGCAGGCCTTGTTTATTGCACATGGCCCGGCTTTCCAGAGCGGCATTCGCTTCCACAGTTTTCCGAACGTGGATGTCTATCCGCTGATGGCACATCTGCTGGGCATCACGCCAAAGTTTAATGACGGCAACTTCGAGGACGTCCAAGGCATGCTGAAGCCTGAGCCGGCCACGGCGCAATAAACGCCGCCCGCTATTCTCTCCCCTATCACACAGGGGAGAGATCGCGGTGCAAAGCCCTTGAGCATTGCCCGCTATACCGCGAAAGTAGCGATATGAACATCGAACTGCGCCATCTGCGTTATTTCGTGGCCGTGGCCGATACGCTGCATTTCGGCAAAGCGGCCGAGCGATTGGGTATGTCGCAACCGCCGCTCAGCCAGCAGATTCGTCAACTGGAAGACACCGTCGGCGCACGCCTGCTGACGCGCACCAACCGACGAGTGGCTCTGACCGAACCAGGCCGGTTGTTCTTGCAGGAAGCGCGCGACATTCTGGCCCGGGTAGAGCACGCTACCGATATCGTCCAGCGTGCGCAGCGCGGCGAGGTCGGTGAGCTGCACATCGGTTTCACCCGCACGACTCCGCTTTCGCAGGACATTCCACGCGCGATCCTGGCGTTCCGACAGCGTTTCCCGGCTGTCCATCTGCAATTGGAAGAAATGAACTCCCTGCGGCAACTGGATGCCTTGCTGGAACGCCATCTGCAGGTCGGTATTCTGCGCCCTGGCACGCTGCCCCAATCACTGCTTTCCAAGCGCCTGTTTCAAGACCCCCTGGTGGCGGTGATGCGCTCGGACCATCCCGCCCTGAAACGCATCGGTGCGCGTGGCAAGTTGCCCACCAAGGCGCTGGCGCAGGAACCGTTTGTGGTCTTCGCGCGCTCTGCGGGTGCAGGTGTGTACGAACATGTCCTCGCACTTTGCCGCGACGCCGGCTTTTCGCCGCGTGTTTCCCAGGAGGCACGCGAACCTTCCACCATTATCGGCCTGGTCGCCGCTGGCTTCGGCGTATCGATCCTGCCGGAATCATGCAGTCATTATCAGGTGGAAGGCGTTCGCTATGTGCCACTGGCCGAGGCGAATGCCATGTCGGAAATCCACGTGGTGTATCGCGAAGACGAGCGCTCACCGCTTGTGCCGCGCTTCATCCAACTGCTGCTGGCCAGCCGACGCTAAGAGCCGTCGTTGCTCACTTCGACAAGATTGCCATCAGGATCGCGAAAATAGATCGACACAATGGGACCCTGTGCACCGGTGCGGCGCACTGGCCCTTCCTCGATCACCACGCCACAAGCGCGCACGTGCTCGATCACTTTCTTGAGCGGCACGGACGTGATCAGACAGAAATCGCCCGAGCCTGGCATGGGGTGGGCTGCCTTGGGTTCGAATTCGTGGCGATGCTGGTGCAGGTTGATTTTTTGCAAGCCGAAGGACAGCGCCTTGCGTCCCTCACCGAAACTCACCACGGTCATACCGAGCACTCGCGCGTAGAAATCGCAGCTGGCATCGATATCGGCAACGGTAAGCACAAAGTGGTCGATGCGTTCGATCTTCATGGCCGCATCCTCGTTTGCCCGCATTTCGCTCCGGCGAGTCATTGGCAGGCCTTGCTCATCGGCGTCGGCGGGGTGGTGAGCTCCGGCAGCGACGGCAAGCGATAGAGCCGTAACGAAATCATCAACCCTGCCAGCACCAGCGCACCGACAAAGTACGCAACACCACTCCAGTTCCATTCTGCGTAGAACAATCCACCGCTCCAGCCCGCAACACTGGATCCCATGTAGTAACTGAATAAATACATCGACGACGCCTGCGCCCTGGCTGCACCGCCACGCCGCCCGACCCAGCTGCTTACGATGGAGTGACCGCCAAAGAAGCCGAACGTGATCGCCGTGATACCGAAAATGATCAGCCATAGCGACGCCATCATGGTGCAGCCAACGCCGAACAGCATCAACGCGAATGCCGTCCACAGCACTTTGCGTCGCCCCAGTTTACCGGCCAGATGTCCCATCCAGGCCGAACTGAACGTACCGACGAGATAGATAGCGAAGATCAGGCCAACCACCGTCTCGCTCAAGTTGTAAGGCGGTGCGAGCAAGCGATAACCCAGATAGTTATAGACCGTAACGAAGGCACCGAGCAGCAGAAAGCCCTCTGCGAACAGCCATGGCAGGCCCGGATCGCGAAACAAGCCGGCAAACCGCGCCATGAGTGCGCGCCACTGCAAAGGCTGCCGATGAAAATGACGCGATGGTGGCAGTGATTTCCAGAACACAAGGCCGGAGATGAGTCCGATCACACCGACTACGGCGATGCCTGCTCGCCATCCCAGAAAATCGGCTACCACGCCTGAAATCAACCGGCCACTCATGCCGCCCACCGCACTACCGCTGATGTAGAGCCCCATCCCCAAACCGATCGACTCCGCATGCATCTCCTCGGTGAGATAGGTCATCGCCACCGCCGGCAAGCCGCTGAACGTTATCCCGAGCAAGGTGCGCAAAGCCAGGAGCGCATACCAGTTCGGCATCCACGCGCTGAGCAGCACCAGCACCGCTGACGAAAGCAAGGACACCACCATCACCGACTTTCGACCGAAGGCATCGGAGATGCCGCCAGCAAACAGCATGGCAAAAGCCAATACGCCCGTGGTGAGGGAGAGCGACAATGCGCTGGATGCGGCGCCAACGCCGTAATAGCGGCTGAATTCCGGCATCAGCGGTTGCACGCAATACAACAGGCCGAACGTTGCAAAACCCGCGGCAAACAAGGCCAGATTGGTGCGCCTGAAAGCGGCTGTGCCGTGCCGTATCAAATCATCGTCATTCCAGGCCAGCGGCCTGGCAGCTGCCCGGTCGAAAAGGCTTGTGCTCATCACTAGGTCATCCCAACAGAGGACACAAGCATAATCAGGCAAGGCGAAGCGATCGATAACAAAGCGACTCCCGCTCCATAGCCAGCGCGTATCAATCTGCAACGGCACGCGTCAACAAGGCGTTACACACCAGACCACGCACCTCGGCAGGCGCTTCGAGATGGATGTGCTGCCCTGCCTCATGCGCGACGTTGCGACCGCTGGAGAGCCCGTTCGGCACACGTTTGCTTCGGCGCATTACATCCGCGTTGAACGATTCGTACATAAGTGGGGCATGCGCGAAGCGACCGTGATGGATCGCTCCGCGCTGCAACGATGCCCTCAGCGATAGCGCCAATGGCCGCCTACCCAAACGTGACCCGGTGCCCAATAGCCAGGCACCCACACGCGCCCCGAACGCGGCGCGACCACGACACAGCCCGTCTGTGCCAACGTGCCGCCAAGCACGGCAAGTGCAAGCAGGCAAATGGAAAGATAACGGCGCATGGTGCTCTCCCAGTGAGTGGAAACTCACGACGGAAAACGCCCGCAAGAATGATCGCGATGACTTCGCAAAGCTGAACTGATGCCGAGGGTTCAGGCCGGAGGACAGGCCGATGAAAGCGACGCTAGCTGTATGACAGCTCCAGTGTATAGGCAGAAGCATGGGGTGGCTTGTGGATCAATCGTCCTATCCGCGAGGTTGGCTGTGCGGAAACCGGCGCTCGAAAACATTACGGATTTTCTACACGCACGGCCCAATCCTTTATCCGATTTCTATGCAACGTGGACGATCATGCTCGCACCCAAGGTTGTGCAGGCTTGCAGCCGGAGACCGCCACGCGAGGTAGCGGGCAGCAGCCTTTCATGAGTTGGCTCCGGCTGCAAACCTGCACGACCTTGAAGCCTGTCTACACAGAAGTGGCAGACAAGCCTTTGCGCTCATCACGTGCCCGTCAAGTGCGCCATCGCCGTGCGATAGCGCGCGGCGATGCTGGCTTCATCCCGATGCTGGAAATCACGCACGACCCATTTGCCACCCGCCATCACATGCCGGACCGGTGATACGTTGCCGGCGAAAAGAAAACTATCCAGCACCGAGCGGCGGTCGCGCGCGGCCAATAGCGGTGAGTTGTTGTCAAGCACGATGAAGTCTGCGCGCATGTGAGCATCAAGCGATCCAATGGGAAGCGACGCCGCTTGCGCACCGCCCTGCAATGCTGCGCGCCACAGTGTTTCGCCGACACTATCGCCGGCATGACGCGCCGCGACGTTGCGATGTCGGGTATTCAGGCGTTGACCGTATTCGAGCCATCGCAGTTCTTCGACCGGGGAAACGGAAATATGCGAGTCGGAACCAATTCCCAGGGTCCCGCCCGCATCGAGATAGCGCGCCAACGGAAACAGGCCGTCACCAAGATTGGCTTCGGTGGTAGGACACAGTCCGGCTACTGCGCCGCTGCGCGTCAGCCTGTCAGTCTCTGCATCGGTAAGGTGGGTGGCATGCACGAGACACCAGCGATGATCGACCGGGGCGTGTTCGAGCAGCCATTCCACCGGCCGTGCGCCGCGTGTCGCCAAGCAATCCTGCACTTCACCGATTTGCTCGGCGATATGGATATGAATAGGGCCGGCTTTCAGCGCATCCTGCTCGATCACACCACGCCATGCGGATTCGGGCACCGCGCGCAAGGAATGCAGAGCGACCCCTACGCGCACATCATGGCTTTCCAGCTTGCGCAGGCTGCTTAGCAAACGTAGATAACTTTCTACGTCGTGTCCGAAGCGACGCTGACGTGGCGCCAGCGGTCGTCCATCGAATCCGCCGCTCATGTAGAGCACCGGCAGCAGGGTCAGAGCGATGCCGGCTTCGCGGGCCGCTTCGATCAAGGCCAGCGACATGGCCTCGGGTTGCGCGTAGGGCGTGCCGTCCGGCTGATGGTGCAGATAATGGAACTCGCAAACTTGCGTGTAGCCTGCTTTGAGCATTTCGACATAGAGCTGCGCAGCAATCGCCCGCAGGCCATCCGGATCGATGCGCGCCGCAAAGCCGTACATGGTTTCGCGCCAGGTCCAGAACGAATCATCGCCGGGCCCCCGACGTTCGGCCAGGCCCGCCATGGCCCGCTGAAAAGCGTGCGAATGCAGGTTCGGCATGCCGGGCAGCACCCAGCCATCGAGGTATTGCGGCGAATCACCGCTGGCTTCGATCACCCGTCCGAGGCTATCCACACCAAAGGCAGCCTCATCCTGCCAGTGGTCGGCTCGCCAAAGATGCCCTGCCTTGAATTGATAGGTTGCAGACGTGTCGCTCATGAATCATCTCCGTATGCTTCGCCAAGTGTAACCGCCCCGCACGGGCACACTCGCATGGGCTTCACTCTGGCTTGGCGAAGCTGTGATTTCACACAGCGCAAACGTTATCGGCCTCGTTCAAGATCGTTACCTGTGCACGGGATGGCCCCAGAGCCGAGTTCAACCGGCTGACGCAGAACACGACGGAAACCCCGGAGGACCTGCATGCTGCGCCGCGTGACACCTCCGCGCACGCTTCTGGGCATCATGGTGCAGCGTGGATGGGTACATCCGTAGAAAGGATGAAGGTCATGGCTAAGAAGAATGAAAATGCACCCAAGCTTGCTTTGCGCCAGGCGGTCCGGGGCGATGTATCGGCACTGGTGGATCTGACCGCGCGGGTCTACACGCCTGAGTGGGGACATTCGGCGGAAATGCTCCGCTCGCAGCAGACGCATTTCCCCGAAGGCCAGTTCGTTGTTGAATATGAGGGCTTGATCGTGGGCTACTGCGCCACGTTCCGCATCGATGAATCACTGGCGCTCAAGCCGCACACATGGATGCAGATCACCGGCGGCGGCATGGCCTCCCGGCACAACCCCGACGGCAATTGGCTCTACGGCATGGAAGTAGTCGTGCATCCCGACTATCGCGGCATGCGTATCGGGCAGCGCCTTTATCAGGCGCGCAAACGACTTTGCATGGAGCTGAAACTGCGCGGCATCACCTTCGGCGGACGCATTCCGGGATTGGCACGCAACCTCCAGCGCTATGGCAGCCCGGAAGCTTATGTACAGGCCGTGGTTGAAGGGCGACGTCGTGATCCTACGCTGAGCTTCCAGTTGGCGAACGACTTCGAAATCATCGGGCTGCTGCGTGGTTATGTGCCATCGGACTACGAGTCGCAGGGGTACGCCGCGCATCTGGTATGGCGCAACCCTGCCCTGCTCGACCAACCTGACATTCCAGCGGTCAAATCATCGCAGCACTTGCCCGACACCGTTCGCGTGGCCACCGTGCAGTACTTGCAGCGGCGCATCGGTTCGTTCGATGAATTCGCTACCCAGGTTGAATACTTCACGGACATCGCTGCCGACTACAGCGCCGATTTCGTGACGTTTCCCGAGCTGATCACCTTGCAATTGCTGTCGATCGAGAACGCGGAGCTATCGCCGGTCGAGTCGATCCGCAAATTGAGCCAGTACACGCCGCAGGTGAAGGAACTCTTCAGCCGGCTCGCCGTGCACTACAACATCAACATCGTGGCCGGCTCGCATCCTACGGAACAAGCCAACGGCGATATTCACAACGTGTGCTACGTGTGCCTGCGCGATGGCTCCATTCATGAGCAGGAAAAACTGCACCCCACACCGAGCGAGCGCATCGTATGGAACATCACCGGCGGCGACAGCGCCGCCACCATCCAGACCGACTGCGGACCGATCGGCGTGATGATCTGTTATGACGCGGAATTTCCAGAAGTGGCGCGGCACCTCGCCGATCAGGGGGCCTTGATGCTGTTCGTGCCGTTCTGCACGGATGTGCGCGAAGGTTATCTGCGCGTGCGCTACTGCGCTCAGGCGCGCGCCATTGAAAATCAATGTTATGTGATTCTGTCCGGCAATGTCGGCAACCTGCCCGGCGTCAACAATTTCGATATCCAATACGGACAGAGCTGCATCTTGACGCCAAGCGATTTTCTGTTCGCGCGCGACGGTGTCGCCGCCGATTCGACACCGAATATCGAAACGGTGCTGTTTGCCGATCTGCGCCTGGACGGCCTGGCCCGCGCCCGCAACGCCGGGACGGTGCAAAATCTGAAGGACCGGCGCTACGACCTTTATGAAACGCGCTGGCTGCGGCAATCGCGATGACCGGATTCCCACCTGTTCCGCAAGAGCTGGGCGAAGGTATCTGCCATAATTGACGGATGTCCAAATCATCCTTATTTCATCCTCGCGCCTCCAACCCCCGGCTGCGCGCCGTCCTGGGCCACGAGTTCTTCGCCCCTTATCAGTGGAAACGCCGTATCGCCTTATGGAGCGGCGCCATCCTGGTTGCGCTGGCGGCCATTCTGTTTGCCAAGGCCAGCGACTGGGCGTTCGGCATCTTCCAGAAGATCGTGGCGCATGGGATCTGGATTCCGCTGATCCTCACGCCGATCGTCTTCGGGCTGCTCTCCTGGGCTACTGAAGGAAAGCTCAAAGCGGCGCGCGGAAGCGGTATTCCGCAAGTTATCGCGACGATCCATATCGATGATGTCGGCTTTCGTGCGCGCATGCTGGCGTTGCCGATTGCCGTCAGCAAAATGATCCTGACGCTGGTGGCGATGCTCGTGGGCGCTTCCATTGGTCGCGAAGGGCCCACGGTGCATGTCGGCGCCGGGTTGCTGCACTGGCTGGGACGACGGTTCGGCTTCTCCGATTCCAAGGCACTGTCGCGTTTCATCCTTGCCGGCGGCGCGGCAGGTTTGGCGGCCGCCTTCAACACGCCGCTGGCGGGTGTGGTGTTTGCGATCGAGGAATTGGCCGGCACATTCGAGCATCGCTTCAGCGGCTTGCTGCTGACATCGGTGTTCGTAGGCGGTGTCGTCTCCTTGGGCATGACCGGCAATTACGCGTATTTCGGGACCGTCCACGCCAGTCTGCCGCTGGGGCACGCATGGCTGGCGGTACTGGCATGCGGCATCGTCTGCGGCTTGCTGGGCGGACTGTTCGCGCGCCTGATCCTGCTGAGCCGCCATGGACCACTCGCCATGATCGGACGGCTGCGCGACCGCAACCCGGTCTTGTTCGCGGTAGGCTGCGGCTTCGTACTGGCCGTGCTGGGCGTGATCTCGCACAACGCGGTCTACGGTACCGGTTATGCACAAGCTCGCGCCTTCGTGCAGGAATCATCCGTCACTTCAGGCCATAGCTTCGGTTTCGTCAAACTGCTGGCAAACGTGGTGTCGTACTGGGCGGGCATTCCAGGCGGCATCTTCTCTCCGGCTCTGGCGGTAGGGGCAGGCCTCGGCCACAACATTGCCTATTTCCTTCCGCACGCACCAGAAACGGCCATCGTGCTGCTTGGCATGAGCGCATATCTGTCCGGCGTGACCGGCGCACCGTTGACCTCGGCGGTGATCGCCATGGAACTGACCAACAATCAGGACATGGTTATTCCGATCATGGCCGCATGCCTGCTCGCGCGCGCCGCAGCATCGATCTTCTCGCCGACACCCGTGTACAAGGACTTCGCGGAACGCATGATCCAGGATTTCGAGCGCCAGCAAGCGCAACGCGAGGAAGCGGAACGTGGGCATGAAGCCCCCGCGCCGGTCGAAGAAATCGGTCCAACCAGTGCTTACGGAGAACCGGTGGTGTCCGATGAGGCCAGCACGGAAGAAGCCGATCGATGAGTTGGGACCTGCTGCTGACGAACGCGTCGCTGGCAACCTTCGCCGATGAATCGGGCTATGGACTGCTCAACGACGCGGCCGTCGCATGCCAGGATGGGCGGATCGCGTGGATCGGCCTTATGCAGGACGTCCCGCCGCTGTCAGCGGCATCCGCCCGGCAAATTTATGATGCAGGCGGTGTCCTGGTTACACCCGGGCTGATCGACTGCCATACCCATCTCGTCTTCGGCGGCGAGCGGGCGCAGGAGTTCGATAGGCGCCTCAATGGCGCTAGCTACGAGGATATTGCGCGCGCTGGGGGTGGCATCGTCTCCACCGTGCGCGCCACGCGCCAGGCGAGCGAGGATGAGCTGCTTGCCCAATCCCTGCCGCGTGCGCAGGCCCTGCTGGCCGACGGCGTTACCACGCTGGAGATCAAATCGGGCTATGGCCTGGAGCTGGAATCAGAGCGCCGCATGCTACGTGTAGCGCGACGCATCGGCCAGACACTGGGCATCCATGTACAAACAAGTTTTCTGGGGCTGCACGCGCTGCCGCCCGAATACAAGGAGCGTCGCGGCGACTACGTGGCACTGGTCTGCGATGAACTGCTACCGGTTCTTGCCGATGAGGGGCTGGTGGATGCGGTCGATGCCTTTTGCGAAGGAATCGGCTTCAGCCGAGCAGAAACGCAACGCGTATTCGAGCATGCGCGTCAGCTAGGGCTGCGCGTAAAACTGCATGCGGAGCAGCTCTCCGACCTCGGAGGCGCCTCATTGGTCGCCGAATTCCAAGGGCTTTCAGCAGATCATCTGGAATATCTGGGCGATGCAGGCATTGAAGCGATGGCACGCGCCGGCATTACGGCGGTGCTATTGCCTGGCGCGTTTTACACGCTGCGTGAAACCAAGCTTCCTCCTATCGGCGCGTTGCGCGCGCACCGCGTACCGATGGCCATTGCTACGGACTGCAACCCGGGAACGTCCCCCCTGCTCTCGTTGCGCCTTGCTGCGAATATGGCCTGCACCCTGTTCCGGCTGACGCCCGAAGAGGCCTTGCGTGGCATCACGGTAAATGCCGCACGCGCGCTTGGCCTGGCCGATCGCGGAAAGATCGCGATCGGGCATCACGCCGACCTCGTCGCCTGGAACGTGAAGCAACCGGCCGAACTGTGCTATTGGATCGGCGGCAGTCTGGTTCGTCAGGTCTGGGTGGGTGGGCGTTCGGTGGAAACCATGTCCCGAACATCACCGGGGTGATAAGCGGTCATAAAAAAAGCCCCGGAAAGGGCTTTTTTTAATGCGGCGAGCCGTTCAGCTCAAGCCGATTTCTTTTTCGGAGCGGCAGCCTTTTTGACGGCAGCCGGCTTGGTCACGGTCGACTTGGCGCCAGCCACTGCAGGCTGTGCGACGTGCGCGCGCGTATTGCCGTAGCTGCCACGGTAGGTTTTGCCACGGCGGGTTTTACGATCGCCCTTGCCCATAGGGAACTCCTTGGTTCGTAATGCTGTTGACGGTCGATCATCGTAACAGCGGCCACTCAAAGCGCAAGCGGCTTGCCAGATAGTGGGGCCTAATGGTGACCGTGCTGATGTGCGCTGCAGCCCGGACGCCCATCCGGGCAATGCCCTGGATCGATCTGCACGGTGGCGTGATGGATACCGAACCGTTCCATCAGCAATCGATTTACTGCCGCCAAGGCACGCGCACCTTGGTCCTGGTCATGCAACTCAAGGTGCAAAGTCGCCATCCGCGATCCGGAAGCGAGCTGCCATACATGCACATGATGGACATCGCGAATGGCGGTATCGGCACCACGCAGGGCAGCCTCGACCTCGTGCGTGTTCATGCCCTCCGGCACGCCTTCAAGAAGGATGTGTGTGGAACGCCGCAGCAGCCGCCAGGCACTCAGCAAGATCAACAGCGAAACCAGCAATGAAAGCGCCGGATCACTCCAGTTCCAGCCCAACCAACGCACAGCCAACGCAGCAAACACCGCGCCGACCGAACCCATCACGTCCCCCAATACATGCAGACTGGCAGCCCCCATGTTCACGTCATCATGCTCGTGGCCGTGCAGACTGCGTAGCACGATCAGATTAACCAGCAGACCGACCGTAGCAACACCTAGCATCACACCGGAAAGAATCTGCACTGGCCGGAAAAAGCGCTCGATGGCTTCGTAGGCGATAAAGCCGACTAAAACGAACTGAGTCAGCGCGTTCACGAAGCCGGCAAGTACCTCCGTGCGTCCATAACCATAGGTACGCCGTGCATCTGCCGGACGCAGCGCCATGCGCGCAGCAAACAGAGCCAGCAACAGCGCCGCCGCATCCACCAGCATATGACCGGCATCAGCCAGCAGCGCCAGCGAACCAGACCACCAGCCCCCTACCGCCTCGGCGACCATCATGACTGCCGTCAGCACAAAGGCTACGAACAATTTGCGCTCGCGGCTCGTCGCATCCGCTACGTGAGCGTGATCGTGATGCTCATGGGCATGGCTATGCGCGTGATTCATTTCGGAATGCTAAGAAGCAACAAAGCCGTTACACAATCACCGCGCGCCGCGATGATTCATCCATGCGCGCAACGCGCACCATGCACGTGCCCAGCCTGACGATCGAGGCGGAGATTCAAGAAATGCGCACTGGCCACCAACATGCCGCCGCACGTCACCAACACGCTATGCACGATGATGGAATAGCTTTCGGCAAAGGTGACTCCTGAGACCAGCAGCAGCAGGCCAGGAAGTGCAAGACGAAGCGGGAGTGCACGGTGATGCCGGCGATAGCCATTGATCAACGCGACCATGGCCAGCGCGCTTGCGAAAAGAACAAAGCCGCGCTCGAACCCATGGTCTGCCAGGAAGCTGAGTCCCAGCAAGGGCAGTATTGCCAGCACGAAAGGAAGCGCCGCGCAATGAATGGCGCAAAGGAATGAAGCAACCGCTCCGATGCGATCGGCGATGTTCCACAAGCGTGAGTTCGGTGACGTTGGCGTCGAATCCATGGAGTGGGACTGCACCGTGCGGGAGAGGGCCGATCAGGGGAAACCGTTTTGGTACAATATAACGTACACGGTGTCTGCGCAAGGGCTTGCCCCTTGCGGGCCTATCTGCCGTTTCGCTAGAGCTGTCAGCTCAGGCCTTGCGGCACTGCTTGCAAACGCCGTGCACCTCAAGCGTCTGCGCCTGTGGCCGGAATCCAAAAGCCTTGGCCTGGGCTTCGATAAGCTCGGCCACGCGCTCATCACAGACTTCCTGGGCGCTGGAACAGACATCGCAAATCAGGAAAGGAACCTGGTGTGCCTCGGCCGGGTGATGGCACGAGACGAAAGCATTGATGGATTCCAGCTTATGGATGAAGCCGTGCTCCAGCAGGAAATCCAGCGCGCGGTAGACCGTGGGAGGTGCGGCATTTCCGTGGCGCTCACGCAGGTGATCGAGCAAGTCGTACGCTTTGACCGGCTTGCCGGCTGCCGCGATCAGCTCCAGCACTTCCTTCCGCAGCGGCGTTAGCCGCAGGCCGCGTTCTTCGCTGGCGTGCTCTACCGCCGCCACAAATTCCCGAGGGCCTTCATGACGATGGTCGTGCGCTTTGGCAGAAGAATGATTGCTCAAGAAATTCACCTCATTAACGATGATACACCGCTACTTTGGCAGCGGCGGTGGCTTGGCCGATCTGGGGGTGAGCAACACGATAATCCAGCCGATCGGACCCAGTACCAAAGCCCAGACCACGCCCGCCATCACTTTCCCGCGCCACCAGCCCAGCAAGGCCCCCACGGCGACGAAAACAAGATTCCACCAGAACAAGGCACCCCAAGGGATCATGCCCATCAGATTGATAAAGATGTGCAAGAACGCATCGGGCGCGCCGGGATCCACACCTTGGGTCGCTTTGGCCAGCAGTTCTTCCAAGTTCGCCCACCTGTCAAGTCATGCGGATACGAGGCACGGGAACAGCTATTCCCTGCCTCAAGCAACGCCTTGCCTGTTTGAAGCTATTCCAATATTCCATATCGCCATGCTCCAAGAATGACACGCACTTTTGCCGTCATTGCCACGAAGGCAGCACCTCATGCCGCTCTGAGGCAAAAGCAATGATGGCTTGATCGGCTTCGCTATTGAATGCGCTTTTCGCCTTCGCAGGAAGGACGAGCATTGATATCCATCCCCCATCAAAAGGCCGATCCGGCACGAGCTGAGCCCTCCGTAAGAGGTATCAAGCCCGCGCCAATGCCATGGCGTCGTCGATGCGCTTAAGTGCCGCTTCGCGCCCGGCAAGATAGATGGTGTGATCGATGGAAGGCGACACCTGCGTCCCTGTCATGGCCACTCGCAGAGGCTGCGCGATCTTACCCATGCCCAGTTCGAGTTTCGCTGCGACCTGCTCGATTACCTGATGGATCGGCTCGGGTTTCCACTCGCATTGCGCAAGCAATTCGCGTGCGGAGGCGAGCACCTGCATGGCGCTATCGTTCTTTAGATGCTTGGCGATCGCCTTGTCGTCCCAGTCGGTGATCGGGCCGTACCAGATCTTGGCACGTTCGGCCATTTCCTTAAGCGTATGCACACGATCACGCAAGGCGACGATCACGTCTGCTGGCGCCGGGCCCTTCGCGACATCGACGCCGGCCCGTGCCAGGTGCCATGCAAACTCATCGGCCAGCAGGGACGGATTGTCCGTCTTCAGATAATGCTGGTTGAGCCACATCAGCTTTTCGACGTCGAAACGCGAGGCCGCCTTGTTGACATCGGCCACGTCGAACAGACGGATCATCTCCTCGCGCGAGAAGATTTCCTGATCGCCATGCGACCATCCCAGGCGCACGAGGTAGTTGAGAATCGCGTGCGGCAAGAATCCATTCTCGCGGTATTCCATCACGCTGACTGAATTGGTGCGCTTGGAGAGCTTCTTGCCCTCCTTGTCCAGGATCATCGGTAAATGCGCAAACTCCGGCACCTGGGCGCCAAGGGCAAGATAGATGTTGATCTGGCGAGGCGTGTTGTTGACATGGTCATCGCCACGAATGACTTCGGTGATGCCCATGTCGATATCGTCGACCACCACCGCAAAGTTGTAGGTCGGCCAGCCGTCGGAGCGAAAGATCACCAGATCATCCAGCTCGGCGTTGGACCATTCCACCGTGCCCTTTACCTTGTCCTCGAACACCACTGAACCTTCCAGCGGGTTCTTGAAGCGGATCACGCGGTTCGGATCGTCGCGGTATGGCTCATTACGGTCACGATAGTAGCCGTTGTAGCGTGGCTTCTCCCCACGCGCCATGGCCGCCTCGCGCATCGCCTCGATCTCCTCCTTGGTCTCATAGGCGTAATAAGCCTTGCCGGCCGCGACCAGATCGAGAGCCACCTGCTTGTAGCGCTCCAGGCGATGGGTTTGATAGATCGGTGGATGATCGGCGCCAAGCTCAAGCCACTGCATGGCGTCGAGAATGGCCCGCACCGCTTCATCCGTGGAGCGCTCGCGGTCCGTATCCTCGATGCGCAGCAGAAATTCGCCGCCGCGGCGACGCGCTTCCAACCAGCAATACAGAGCAGTCCGTGCACCCCCAATGTGCAGGAAGCCGGTGGGACTGGGAGCAAAACGGGTGCGAACGGTCATGATTTCTGCATTGAGCCAGGGCTGAACCGAAAATTTTAACCGATCGTGGGATGGAACTCCCTCCAGTTACCTCA
Source organism: Dyella sp. SYSU CM1112 (assembly GCF_058216415.1). Taxonomy (NCBI): domain Bacteria; kingdom Pseudomonadati; phylum Pseudomonadota; class Gammaproteobacteria; order Lysobacterales; family Rhodanobacteraceae; genus Dyella; species Dyella sp. SYSU CM1112. The sequence continues at coordinate 27,367 of NZ_JBZEGI010000018.1, forward strand.
GGAAACGCTTTTCCTTTTCACAAGCTGGAGGAGCCAGTCATTCCACCCAGCTGCCTGGGCCCTCTCTCGCCGGGGTTTTCCTCGTTTGGTAACACCCGTAACCGGCCTGTCACCTGACCGCCATCCCGGCGAAACGCCATCGGCGGAAGCTATGGCCGTACAAGACGAGGATGCGCCATGCGTATCGGCATCATCAGCGAGACGTATCCGCCGGAGATCAACGGTGTCGCACTCACCGTGCATGGTCTGGCAGCCGGTTTGGCCGCACGTGGCCACGACATAGATCTGGTCCGTCCTCGCCAAACCGTCAGCCATGAAGACGAGCTGGGCATCGATGCACTAGAGACGCGGGGCGCGGCGCTACCGCGCTATCCAGGTTTGCGCTTCGGCCTGCCCGCTGCACGCACCCTGCGACATCGCTGGACTCAGCGCCGCCCGGATGCCGTCTACGTCGCCACTGAAGGCCCGCTGGGGCGATCGGCAGTAAAAACCGCGGTGCGCCTGGGCATCCCGGTTGCTACCGGTTTTCACACACGATTCGATGCATACGCCAACCACTACGGCGTGGGTTTCCTCACACCCATGGTGCACGGCTATCTTGGCCGCTTTCATCGCCGCGCGAATGTCACGCTGGTACCGACTGAAGCACTTGCGCAGGAACTGGCGGCGATGGGTGTCAATCATGCCCGCCTGCTGCGCCGCGCCGTGGATACCAAGCTGTTCCATCCTTCCAAGCGCGACATGACGCTGCGCGAAAGCTGGGGAGTAGATGCCGATACGCCGGTCGTGCTTTATGTCGGCCGCATCGCGCCGGAAAAAAACCTCGAACTGGCAGTGGATACTTTCCGCGCCATTCAACAGGTCGCGCCGAAAGCACGCTACGTGTGGGTCGGTGACGGTCCTGCCCGCGCATCATTGCAATCGGCTCATCCGGATTTTCTGTTCGTGGGCGTGAAACGCGACGAACAACTGGCCGCGCACTACGCCAGCGCGGATCTCTTTCCGTTTCCAAGTCTCAGCGAAACCTTCGGCAACGTGATTCTCGAAGCACTCGCCGCTGGTTTGCCGGTCGTCGCCTACGCCGAAGGCGCCGCACGCGAGCACTTGATGGATGGCATCAATGGTTTCCGGATTCCCTGTGGCGACGCCCATGCATTTACCGCGGCAGCCGTGACGCTCGCCAGCGACATCGGCCTGATGCGGCACATGGGACACGCTGCCACGGCCAGTGTAGAGCGGCTCTCGCCGGATGCCGTGATCCGTGAATTTGAAAATCTGCTGCGTGAACTGGTCGAGGAGAACATGCATGACCGCCATGTCACCATCGCACCTGCCTGAAACGGTCGCGCTGCCGCGCCACGCGTTCGATCGGCGCATGTGCATCGCCGCCAACCGCTGGGGCGCGCGCCATGCAGTGGGTCTGTTCTTCGGCGTGATCAGCCGCCTGGGCGACGGCGTCTTCTGGTACGCATTGATGCTCGCGCTGGCGCTGATCGATGGCCGGCGCGGACTCGAAGCTGCCGCGCATATGGCGGTAACCGGTCTGGTAGCGTTGTTGCTCTACCGCGTCCTGAAACGCTGGACACGTCGTCCGCGCCCTTTCCGCACGTGTCCCGGCGTGATTGCACACGTACCGCCGTTGGATGAATTCAGCTTTCCATCGGGACACACCCTGCAAGCCGTAGGCTTCACCATCGTCGCACTGGCCTGGTACCCATTGCTTGCCCCGCTGCTGCTCACTTTCACCGCCCTGGTGGCCGCATCGCGCGTGATTTTGGGCTTGCACTATCCCAGCGACGTGCTCGCAGCGATTCTGGTCGGCAGCGGTCTTGGTACCTTGTCATTGTGGCTGGCGCACAGCGCACCACAGTTCCTTATGTGAGCAAAGTTTGCGCTGGTCAATTGCTCATCACGCTGTGCTCACATGCTTTGCGCTCAATGACATAGCCTACCTATCCACAAGCTCTACCGGATACTTTCCACAACAACTGTGGAAAACTGCGCGCACTTTCTGACCAAAACTTCATCACTGCGTACCAAGTGTTTGATTGCGCAGTGGCGAATGGGAGTTTTCCACAAGGTTTTCGATGAAACGTCCACATCAACTGTGGAAAAGAGAGCGCGCGCCGATCACTGTGCGGCATGGGTGCATATCGACATGAACCCAACAGTTCTTCGCAAGTGGCGCTCCACCGTGGCGAATAGCGAGCATCCGCGTAAAGGCGCACCACACAGGCGGAACTGTGACGCGCCATCCTGCTGTCGCACGGCGATATTTCGATCCATCGAATGCGAGATCGATCAATTCCGCCGGATCAGGCGAGGACGACGTGCAAATGCCCTCGCAGCCGTGACGACTTGTCCGTAGTCATGGCGACTGCCTCGACCCAAAGGCTGAGCAACATTTCAGCACGGTGTACCAAGTGCTTGATTGGACGGTGCCGAATGATGGTTTTCCACAGGGTTTTCCAGCAAGCGTCCACATGCGCTGTGGAAAAGTGCGCGCACAGTGATAACGGCATTCCTCATCGAGATGCGCTCTTCCCTCACGGCATGCCCCGCAAACAGGCATGATGTCGACAAAAAGAAAGCGGCGACGAGGGATAAAAGAACCCTCATCGCTCAAACCTGCCTTAAAAAAAATGCCGCCCGAAGGCGGCATGGCTTATTCAACACACAAGATGCTTTAGGCCGCGCGAGGCACCTTGCGCAGGATGTTCAATACATCGGCCAGCTTGTCGCGCATCTGGCGACGATCAACGATCATGTCGACGGCGCCATGTTCCAGCAGAAATTCTGAACGCTGGAAGCCTTCCGGCAAGGTTTCGCGCACGGTTTGCTCGATCACGCGCGGACCGGCGAAGCCGATCAGAGCCTTGGGTTCCGCCACATTGATGTCACCGAGCATGCCGAGGCTTGCCGATACGCCGCCGGTGGTCGGATGGGTCAGCACGCTGATGTATGGCACGCCAGCTTCGCGCATACGCGCCAACGCCGCAGAGGTCTTGGCCATCTGCATCAGCGAAAACAATGCTTCCTGCATGCGCGCACCACCGGTGGCGGAGAAGCACACCAGCGCACTGCGCTCGGTCAGCGCACGCTCGGCGGCACGCGTAAATTTCTCGCCGACCACCGAGCCCATCGAACCGCCCATGTAGGCGAACTCGAAAGCGACCGCCATCAACGGTTGCTCCTTGAGCTTGCCGCTCATCGCGATCAGCGCATCCTTTTCGCCCGTGGCTTTTTGCGCAGCGACGATGCGATCGCGGTATTTTTTTGAATCGCGGAATTTCAGCGGGTCGTTGGGCTCCATGCTGGCCCAGTGCTCTTGCGAGCTGCCCTCATCCAGAAAGGACAGCAAACGCGCGCGCGCGCCGATCGCGTGATGATGGCCGCATTTGGGGCACACCATCAAATTGCGCTCCAGCTCCGGCTTGTACAGCACCGCACCGCAGCCCCCGCATTTCTCCCACACACCTTCGGGTACCTTGCCCTTGCCGGCCGCGGAACCTTGCGTCCGCGCGCGGGGTGTCATGATTTTCTGCAACCAATTCATTGAATCCGCCTCGATCTGGAAACAGGCACGACCCGTCAGATAAAACAGGCCGCACAGCTATGCGTTTCCTTTTTAATGGCGACGTTCCGGCGTGGATAAAAGGTCACTGACGATCTGCACCAACGCGCCACCTGAACTATATCAAGGCGAAACGCGGGTTCACTTCCCGTCCAATGCTGCGCGAATCGGTCGGAGAAAATCTCCCACCCGTGTCGCGATATCCTCCGCCGTTTCCGCCCCGTCCAATCGCTCCACCAAGGCACTGCCAATGACTACTGCATCGGCAAAACCACTGATGGCTTTCGCACTTTGCGCATCCTTGACGCCAAAGCCCACAGCGACCGGAGCCTTCGCACGTGCCCGGATGTCAGCCACGCGTGCGGCGATATCCTGGATGCTCAGACGTCCGGCTCCCGTGATGCCGGCGAACGACACATAGTACAGGAAACCCTCCGCCGCTTCGCACAACGCTGCCATACGCGTGGGTGCGGTCGTGGGTGCGGCCAGCAAGATCTGCTGAAGGCCTGCGCTGCGCAGGGGAGCCAGCACAGCCATTTCTTCGAGCGGACAATCCACAAGCAGTACGCCATCGACACCCGCCGCCATGGCTTCCTCGGCGAAACGCTGATAACCATGGATTTCAACCGGATTGAGATAACCCATCAACACTACCGGTGTGTCCTTGTCGCGTTCGCGAAACGCAATCACCCATGCGAGCACATCGGCAAGGCCGACGCCCTTCGCAATGGCGCGTTCGCTGGCGTGCTGGATCACCGGACCATCCGCCATGGGGTCAGAGAACGGCACACCCAGCTCGATCAGGTCCGCACCCGCGTCGACCAGTGCATGCATCAGCGCGACGGTATGCAGGGGGGCCGGATCGCCCGCCGTGACGAAAGGAATCAGTCCAGTCCGGCCTGCCGACCTGAGCGTGGCGAAACGACGATCGATGCGGCTCATACCTGCACTCCCTCGCGCGCAGCAATGGTGTGAACATCTTTGTCGCCACGACCGGAAAGATTGCAAAGCACGATGCCGTCCTTCGGCAGTTCGCGAGCAAGTTTCATGGCCTGCGCCACGGCATGGCTGGATTCCAGCGCTGCAAGAATGCCCTCGGTGCGTGCAAGCAGATGAAACGCCTCCAGGGCTTCGTCGTCGGTAACGCCCACGTACTCGGCACGACCGGCATCTTTCAGGAACGCATGCTCTGGCCCCACGCCCGGATAATCCAGACCCGCCGATACCGAATGCGTCTCCGTGATCTGTCCGTTGTCGTCGCACAACACATAGGTGCGATTGCCGTGTAATACACCAGGGCGCCCTGCCGCCAGCGAAGCGGCGTGATGGCCAGTCGCAATGCCCTGACCAGCCGCTTCCGCGCCAACGATGCGTACGTTGCTGTCGTTAAGGAAGGCATGGAACAAACCAATAGCATTGGAGCCGCCGCCGACGCAGGCTGTCAGCACATCTGGCAAGCGCCCATACTGTTGCAGCATTTGCACACGCGCTTCGCGCCCGACAATGGCGTTGAAATCCCGCACCATCATGGGATACGGATGCGGACCGGCCACGGTACCGATGATGTAGAACGTGTCCGCCACATTGGTGACCCAATCGCGCATCGCCTCATTCAGGGCGTCCTTCAGCGTCTTCGAGCCTGAAGTCACCGGCACCACTTCAGCGCCCAACAGCTTCATGCGGTACACGTTGATCTTTTGCCGCTCGATGTCCACGGCGCCCATGTACACCACACACTTCAGCCCGAAACGTGCCGCCACCGTAGCGCTCGCCACACCGTGCTGCCCTGCGCCGGTCTCCGCGATGATGCGTGGCTTGCCCATCCGCCGAGCCACAAGTGCCTGGCCGATGGTGTTGTTGATCTTGTGCGCGCCGGTGTGATTGAGATCCTCGCGCTTGAGCAAGATGCGCGCCCCGCCCACATGTTTTGAAAGCCCCTCAGCGTGATAAATCGGGCTGGGACGGCCTACGTAGTGAGTCAGATCCCGATCCAGCTCGGCCAGGAACTCGGGGTCTTCACGCAGGCGTAGATAGGCCTCGGTCAGTTCGGCCAGCGGGGCCATCAGCGTTTCGGCCACGTACTGGCCGCCGAACGCACCAAAGCGCCCTTGCGCGTCGGGCCATTGATAAAAATCCTGGGTGGACATTGGTGAAAAATCCTGCGTCATGACGGAGCGGCATGGGCGGCAGATGCAGCCGCATTGCCCCAAAATAGCGTGAATGACGTTCACCGAAAAGCGATATGATGGCTTCCATCCGTTAGAAAAACTCACACAAGCGTGCGCGAGCTTCCCTCTCTCAATGCCCTTCGTGCTTTCGAAGCAACCGCGAGACTGGGCAGTGTCGGCCGCGCAGCAGAGGCCTTGCACGTCACGCACGGGGCGATCAGCCGGCAACTCCGGGTCTTGGAGGATCAACTTGGCGAACCATTGCTGACTCGCCAGGGGCGCAGCGTCGCCCTTACCGCGACGGGCGAAGCATTGCGGGACCGCGTGACGGCCGCTTTCGATCAACTGCGCGACGGCTGGGCGGAATTGCACCGGCATCGCGCCAGCACGCCTTTTGTACTCGGCTGCGCGAGCAGCGTGCTGGCGCGATGGGTCATTCCACGACTGGAACGGCTAGAGCGCGACCTGCCCAGCCTGCGCCTGCATTTATCGCCGGAAGAAGATCCACTCGCACCTCAACACGCCGAGCCTGACGCGGCGCTGGTTGTGGCCTCGTCACCATGGCCGCCCGGTTGGCAAGTGCACGAACTGGCTCCCGAACACATTGGCCCCGTGGTCAGTCCTCGCTATGCGGGGCTGTCGCGCTTACAGGGACGCGGACCTTCTGAGCTGGGAGGAGAAGCCCTGCTGCACACTACTTCTCGACCCGAAGCGTGGTCCATCTGGGCGGCTGCCAGCGGGATAGCACCGGAATCGTTGCATGAAGGACAAGCGTTCGCTCGCCTGTTCTATCTGCTCGAAGCGGCGGTCGCTGGATTAGGGGTGGCCATCGCACCGCTGCAACTGGTGCAGGAAGACATCAACGCCGGGCGCCTGCTGGCGCCCTGGGGATTTCAGCAAACGGCGGCGTGCTGGATCTTGGCGACGCCGCGTCGTCGCGCCGATGGCCGGACGGGTGCCTTGGCGGAGTGGCTACGCCACGAGTTGCAATCGTAGGCCGGCTTTCATGCGCTGCGTACAGCGTCGATGAAATCCCTGAGCTTGCCTGCGTCCTTGATCCCGGGCGTGGATTCAATGCCACTGGATACATCAACCGCCCAGGGCTGGGCTACGCGGATCGCCGCAACCACATTTGCAGGCGTGAGTCCGCCGGCAAGTATCAGCGGTTGTTTCAGATCGTGTGGCATGAGCGACCAATCAAACGATTTGCCGCTACCACCCGCTTCCCCGAGTCCGTGGCCGTCAAGCAGCAACCCGGCTGCATGCGGATGATCACGTAACTGGTACAGCGCCGAAGCCCCCTCGCTCATGGCGATAGCTTTCAGGTACGGCTGACCGAATTGTGCACACCATTCATCGCTCTCATTGCCATGGAACTGCAGCATGGCCGGGCGAACCGTGTCGATGATTTCCTGCACGAAGCCCGCCTCATCATCCATGCACAACGCCACGGTCGTGACGAACGGCGGCATCGCCGCAACGATCGCCTTCGCTTGCGCCAATGAAACCTGCCGCTTGCTGTGCGCCGTGAGCACGACACCGATCGCATCGGCGCCCAAGCTCGCAGCAAGCAAGGCATCTTCAATACGTGTCATGCCGCAACATTTGATACGTGTCATTCGCTCACCTCATTCGGCAATTCCCAACGCCGTTCGTAGCGCGGGCCGATAAACGTCAAGCCGGCGGCCGCTGCGGTAGGGCCGGCAATCTCCCGATCGCGCTTAGCCAGCAATGCGGCTATCCATTCAATAGTTTGTTCGCCACGCCCTACCGGTAACAGCGAACCGACGATGTTGCGCACCATATGATGCAAGAAAGCATTGGCCTCGATGTCGACAATCACCTGCTCGCCATCGCGATGTACGCGCAGCGTCTTTATTTCTCGCCGGGCATGGGCCGCCTGGCAGGAAACGGCACGAAACGCCGAGAAATCATGTTCGCCAAGTAAAGCCTGCGCAGCTGCATGCATACGCTCTGCGTTCAATGGATGACGTTCCCAGGCAACGTAGCGAGCGTCCAGCGCCGGACGAATGCTGCGGTTGAGTATCACGTAGCGATACCGACGACTGCGCGCGGAAAAGCGCGCATGGAAGTCACCCGGAACCGGCTGGGCCCACAACACGGCCATGGACTGCGGCAGATTCGAACAGGCACCGAGCACCCAACCGCGCATGTCACGCTGTGCTTCGGTATCGAAATGCACCACCTGGCAACGCCCATGCACGCCAGCATCGGTGCGTCCCGCACACGTCACCGCCACGGACTCCGCCGCAACAAAGGAAAGCGCGCGCTCCAGGCTCGCCTGCAGGCTGGCGCCATGGCTAAGCCGTTGCCAGCCGAGGAAATCGGTGCCGTCGTATTCAATGCCTAAAGCAATGCGCATGGAGGTCGGGAAACTGCCGGATGGACAAGCGTAGCAGGTAGCTCGGGTTTTCCCGTCACAAGGCCCAAAACGAAACGGGCCGGCATGGCCGGCCCGTTTTTTGCCACGCGATAACGCGTCGACTCAATGGATTTTTTCCAACAGGGTCCTCGCCACATCTTTCTGCATTTGGCTGCCTTCGTGCATGACTTCTTCCAGCATGGCGCGTGCACCGTCCGGATCACCCATGTCGAGATAAGCGCGCGCAAGATCGAGTTTGGTGTCGACCGGATCGTCATGCAGTTCGCCAAAAGCATCGTGCTCGGCGTGCATGGCGGGCGATGCTTCTTCGGTCGGCTCCTCGAACTTCCAGGTCGAAATCGGCTCCTCCGACGGCTCTTTAGCTTTCACAGGTGTGGGAGCTGCCGCGGGTGGCACAGGGTCGGCATGCGGCGTCAGGTCGAAATCGAAGTGGTATTCGCTGACTGTGGACGATTTTGCCGGCGCGTTCTTGGGCGCAGCCGCCGAAGCTTCTTCGGCACGGGTGGCATAGTTGTCCAGATCGAAATGATGCAATGGCGCCTCATCATGCGCAGACGACGCCGTGGCCGAGGCGAACAACGGGTGCCCCGGTGCCAGGTCCTCTCCCATATGCACCACATCCTGCCACTCCGGCTGGTCCGGATCGGTGATGTGGGCGTGCATGGCTTCGGCCGCCGCTTCGAAATGTTCGACGTCGCGTCGGCTGTAATACAGGCTGACCAGTTCGAGATGCAAACCGATGTCATCCGGCTGCTCGGCAAGTTGATCAAGCAGCTCGTCCTGGTCGGGATCGGAGCCGCCAGCCGGGTGATCGAGTCCATCCACATCCACAGTGCCAAAACGATCGGCGAGTGAACCACCGGGGGCGCCTGCGTCGGCTTTCGATTTCTTGCCTGCACCCGCTTTACCGCGACGTGCCAGCAAGCCCAGCAATAGCAAAACGATCACACCGCCGCCTGCCGCCCAAGCCCAGGTCTGCATGAACCAGGGTTCTTCCGCTGCGGGGTGGATCGGCGCATGCCGTGGTGCAGTTGCCAAGGGCTTTGCCGGGCTCTTCAAGGGAGCAGTGACGGCTGGCGCATGCGCAGCCGTGGAAGCGCTTGCAAGCGACGTGGCCGGCTTGGGCGCCGAGGCGGCCGATGCAACGGCGGGGGCTGAAACCGGCTTTACCTGCGCAGGCGCGGAAGCCTCGGCAGCGGGCGCGGTCTTGTTGGCGGCTTTGGCGATGGGTGCCGGTGGCATGCCCGCCGCTTTCCGTGCCGCGGAAAGCTGTTTTTGCAGGTCAGCGATTTCGTCGTCCTTGAGCGAAAGCAAACGTTGATTCTTGCTATTGATGTCCTCCAGATCCTTCAAGCGGGACTTCAACTCATTGCTCTGCTGCTGCAATGAGGCGAGCATTTCCTGGCTGCGCTGCAGTTCCTGGCGAATGCCGGCGCCGCCCTTGCTGCCGTTCGATCCGCCGGCGGTTTGTCCTGCGCTACCCGGCGGCACCAACTCGAGCCTGTCGGCATGGCTGTTTGCCGTGGGTGCCACCGACGTGCTTTCGCGCGTTCCGCCAGCAGCCACCGCTACGGGTGAAGGCACGTTGCCATTGCGCCAATCGCTGTTCTGCTGACGTACTGCCGCCGCCGCTGCTGCGACAGCCGTGGCCATTGCGTCGTCGCGTGACGGCACGCGAAGAATCGCTCCTGCCTTCAAAGCATTGATGTTGTCCCGATAGAACGCATCCGGATTGGCCGCCTTGAGGGCAAGCATCATCTGGTCGATATCGACACCGCTCGGTGTGACCTGTTCGGCGATATGCGAGAGCGTGGAGCCCCTGGCTACCGGACCGATCTGGCCGCTGTTCGCCTCCACAGCGCTGACACGGTGCGTCTGCTGGGGTGAAGGTACGCTCGCGGTCGCTGCTGGCGAAGTCGCTGTGCTCGCGGTCGAGCGATGGCGAACCGGTGCGCTGCTTACGGGTGCCTGGGCGATCTTGCTCGGAGGATCGAGCAGGATAGCGAACTCGCGCACCGTGCTGCCGGTATTGCTGTTAACTTCAACCAGCAGATCGAGATAAGGGTCATCGACGACGGAGTTACTGGTGACGCGGATGACCTTATGTCCATGATCATCCACCACGTTGAATTGCAAAGGGATGCTCGGGCGCTGACCACCCGCCTTGACGAAGGCGTCGTTGGGCGCCAGTTGGGCGCTGAGGCTCTGTAGTTCAGCCTGTGTGGCATGCGTTACGGGGATGTCGACTAGCAGGGGCTGCCCTAGCGCAGACCTTACATGCGCTTGCCCCAGTTCAACGGCTGCCGCCTGACTGCTGCCCAGTGCAAGCGCCATCAGTATCGACAGCTTCAACGAACGATTCATCGCGTGCTCCCCCGAGACAACTCGGACGCTTTACCTAAAAGGCACCGCAGCTTGCGGCGCCTTTCTCCTGAAAGGCGTCACTTTAGTTAGATAAACGTCAATCAACAATACCAGATTTATCCGGCAGACCCTTTTCAACCATGTTTTTTTGCCCAGCGTGACGGCCGTCAATGCCCGGGCACTGGCGCGGCCGGAGTCCCCTGCACCGCCTGCAACTGTTTGCGCAATTCGGCAATAGTACGATCCTGCTGTCGCAGTCGCTCTGCCGCGGTCTGACTTGCGGACTCCTGTTGGCTCACATCTTTCTGCAACCGATCGATTTCGGCCTGGTTCTGGGCAACACGCCGTTGCAATGGGGTTACCGACTTGGCGTGGGTTGTGTCTGCAGAATGGGAGTCCGCACCCACGGCGGCCAGGGAAATCAGCATGCCACCCAGGAAGACCAGGCCGATATGTCGCATTACAAATAATCCTCGATCAGCAACTCGGCGATCTGCACGGCATTGAGCGCCGCACCCTTGCGGATGTTGTCGGCCACGACCCAAAGGTCCAGGCCACGGTCATGCGAGATGTCCTCGCGGATGCGCCCAACGAAGACCGGATCCTGGCCTGCCGCATCGCCGACAGGAGTGGGATAGCCGCCTGGCTTGCGTTCGTCCTGCACTACCACACCCGCGGCGCTTTCCAGCAACTCACGCGCCTGCTCCGCTGTGAGCTTATCGCGCGTCTCGATGTGCACGGCCTCGGCATGGCCGTAGAACACTGGCACGCGCACTGCGGTGGGATTCACCTGTATGGATTCATCCTCCAGGATCTTGCGTGTTTCCCACACCATCTTCATTTCTTCCTTGGTGTAACCGTTCGACTGAAATTCGTCGATGTGGGGAATGACATTGAACGCAATCTGCTTGGGGAACTTGGCCTTTTCCACATCCTGGAAATTGAGCAGTGCGGCAGTCTGCTTGCCTAGTTCCTCCATACCCGAGCGGCCTGCGCCCGATACCGATTGATAGGTCGCCACGTTGATCCGTTCGATACCTACAGCGCGATGGATCGGCGCGAGGGCCACCAGCATCTGCATGGTGGAGCAATTGGGATTGGCGATGATGCCGCGCTGCGTGTACTGCGCGATGGCGTGAGGATTGACTTCACTCACCACGAGAGGGATATCGTCCTGGTAGCGAAACTCGGATGTATTGTCGATGACTACCGCACCGGCGGCAGCAGCACGCGGCGCATGCACCCGGCTAACGGAACCACCGGCCGAGAAGAAAGCGATATCCACGCCGCTGAAGTCATACTCGTCCAGATTCCGCACCGTGACCTGTTTGCCGCCGAACGCCACTTTGCTGCCCGCCGAGCGCTCGCTGGCCAGTGGCACTAGTTCGCTGACCGGGAACTCGCGTTCTGCCAGGATGCTCAGCAGAGTCTCGCCGACGGCACCGGTGGCGCCCACCATGGCCACCTTGTAGCTGCTCTTCTTACTCATTTCAGGTCACTTTGATTAGGGGTTTGAAAGATGCCGGTCAGGCGTCCGATACCCCGGCCGGGGAATCTAGCCCGCATGGCATGCGAACAACATGGTTCATCACTACGGACGTGAGGCACATCACATTTCATTGAGATCGGGCTCTCCGGACCTCGGGATTGAGCAACGACGGCGGGTGCCCTGCGTGGGGGCCATATCCCAACGCAGCGAGCAGATTGTCCGCCGCCAGCCGGGCCATGGCCCGGCGCGTCTCGGCGCTGGCGCTGGCGATGTGCGGGCTAAGCACGGCATTGTCGAGTTCAAGCAAGGCAGGATGAACGGCAGGCTCGCCTTCGAACACGTCGAGTCCTGCGGCGGCCAGCCGCCCTTCCCTTAGCGCAACGGCCAATGCCGCGTCATCGACGATGCCGCCACGAGCGATGTTCACCAGCACGGCAGTCGGCTTCATCCGCGCCAACTCATCCGCTCCGATGGCGTGATGATTTTGGGCGCTATAGGGGAGCACCAGCACCAAATGATCCGCACGGCGAAGCAGGTCGCCCTTCTCCACCCAGGAGGCTTTGCAATCGCGCTCGATAACTTGCGGCAATTGGGAACGATTGTGGTAGATCACCGGCATATCGAAGCCGGCAGCGCGGCGCGCAACGGCCTGCCCGATGCGCCCCATGCCGAGGATACCCAGGGTCTTGCCATGGACATCCACACCAAGCCAATCGTCGAAACGCATGCCTCCCTGCCAATGCCCCGCACGCAACCAGCGTTCGGCGCCACTCACACGACGGGCGGCAGCCAAAAGTAGCGCCCATGCGTAATCGGCCGTGGTTTGGGTCAGCACATCCGGCGTATTTGTGGCGAGAATCCCTGCAGCGCTCAAAGCTGCGAGATCGAGATTGTTGTAGCCGACACCGAGATTAGCGACGGCTCGCAACCGCTGGTTGCCCGCCAGCACATCCGCGGAGATGCGATCGCTCAGACCGATGATGGCGCCATCCACCTCGGCTAAATGGTTGCGGAGTTGCTCCGGCGTATGGCGGCGCTCCTCCGTTTCGGCACGCACGCTCACATATTCCGCCAAGGCGGCCAGTACTTCGGGAAACAGAGGGCGTGAAACCCAGACGCTGTGCTGCTTGCTCATGACGATCTACTACCGTGAAGATACTCGCTACCGCCACGCCACGTCTCTGCGACGGGCACCTCGTTCCATCAGGGGATGCGAGGTTTTATCTCGCCCACGTCGCCGCACTGGGCCCGGTGGCGCAAGGCGTGATCCATCAATACCAGCGCCATCATCGCTTCGGCGATGGGAGTGGCGCGAATACCGACGCAAGGATCATGGCGCCCCTTGGTGACGACTTCGACGGGTTCGCCTGCCCGATTCACGCTATGGCCGGGAATCAAAATGCTTGAAGTAGGCTTGAGCGCCATCGAGGCGCGCACAACCTGTCCCGTACTGATGCCGCCCAGGATGCCACCCGCATGATTGGACGTAAAGCCGTCCATCTGCATTTCATCGCGATGCTGGCTACCCTGCTGGGTGACAACGTCGAAGCCATCGCCGATTTCCACGCCCTTCACCGCGTTGATCGACATCAGTGCGGCGGCAAGATCACCGTCCAGCTTGCCGTAGATGGGCTCGCCCCAGCCGGGCGGGACACCCACGGCCTCGACATTCACGCGCGCGCCGACCGAATCGCCGGATTTGCGCAGGGCGTCCATGTATTTCTCCAATGCCGGCACCTGGGGCTCATGCGGCCAGAAAAACGGGTTGCGCTCGACCGCCATCCAATCGAACCCTTCCGGAACCACTTCGCCTAATTGAGCGAGATATCCACGCACATGCACGCCATGCCGCTGAGCAAGCCACTTTTTGGCAAGCACGGCAGCCGCCACCCGCATGGTCGTTTCACGTGCGGACGAACGCCCGCCTCCACGCGGATCGCGGATACCGTATTTCTGCCAGTAGGTGTAATCGGCATGGCCGGGGCGAAAGGTCTCGGCAATATCACCGTAGTCCTTGCTGCGCTGATCGGTGTTGCGGATAAGCAGCGCGATCGGAGTGCCCGTGGTGTGCCCCTGGTAGACACCCGACAGGATTTCCACCTCGTCCGCTTCCCGTCGCTGCGACGTGTGGCGGCTGCGACCGGTGGCACGGCGCTCCAGGTCTGTGCGGAATGCTTCGGCCGTAATCGGCAAGCCTGGAGGGCAGCCATCGATCACGCAGCCGATGGCTGGCCCGTGGCTCTCGCCGAAGGTGGTCACAGTAAACAGCTTGCCGATGGAATTGCTGGACACGAGGAAAACCGGGGTAGCGATGGAATTGACCTAGCCTACGGCAGGATGACCCCGCATCTTGCCATGCTTTTGGGAGCTGCGCCTCTAGCCATGGATGCCAGGCAACCGTGGCGACAGCAGTCATTCCAAGCCCCCGCCGACGTCACCGCCAATCGCGCGCCAGCAGGGCGACGACCACATCATCCACCCATTCACCCCGTAATTTGTAGCACTCGCGAAAATGAGCCTCTTGGCGCATACCCAGCGAACGCATCAAAGCCGCACCGGCTGCGTTGTGGGGTCAATGCATTACTTCGGTGCGCAGCGCATCAATGCATTTACACAAAGATGCGCGGTAGTCAGCTCCATTGACGGTAACGCGACGCTACGCCGGACGACGCGCTACCGCGGCGTCGCGAATGATCTTGGCGTATTCGATCAAGTCCCGCCGCTCGATGGCAAACACGCCCATCGGACCAACCTTGAACTCGATCCAGACAAAGGGCACCTCTGGCAATAGCGCCTGCAACGCGTGCTCGCTTTCTCCCACCTCGACGATCAGCAAACCGTCTCCCGTCAGGTGGTCGGCCGCTTCATCGAGAATGCGCAAACAGATATCCAGGCCATCTTCGCCCGACGTAAGGCCTAGCTTGGGCTCATGACTGTACTCACCCGGCAGCGCCGCGTACTCATCCTCGGTGACATACGGCGGGTTGGAGACAATCAGGTCGTATTTGCGGCCTGCCACACTCGCAAACAGATCGGAGCGGATGACCTCGACCCGATCCCCCACGTGCTGAAAAGCCACATTCTCGCGCGCGAGCGACAATGCGTCTTCGCTGATATCCACAATATCTACGTGCCAGTGCGGATGATAGCCAGCCATGGCAATGCCGATGCATCCCGAACCCGTACACAGATCCAGCGCGCGCTCCACATGCCGGCCGTCCAGCCAAGGTGTAAAACCCGATTCGATGAGTTCGGCAATGGGGGAACGCGGCACGAGGGCACGCTGGTCGCTTTTGAATTTGATCCCGGCAAACCAGGTTTCGCCGACCAAATACGCCACCGGCAAGCGTTCATGGATGCGCCGCTCGATCAGATTCAGTACGCGTACCCGCTCTTCCGTGGTTAGCTTGCCCGCGCCATACGCAGGCGGAATGTCCGGCGGCAGATGCAAGCTCGCCAGTACCAGATGGGTCGCTTCATCGATGGGATTATCATGGCTATGTCCGAAAGTAAGTCCGGCCGCGGAAAAGCGGCTGGCTCCATAACGGATAAAGTCAATGATGGAAGCAAGTTCGGCAGTCACGTAAGTGCGGTCCAGCTTTGGGATCGTGAAGTATAGCGACTGCTCGCCAAGAGGCTCATGCGTCCGACGTGTTTTGTCTCCCCCTGCCTCGTTGTCACGATAGACGCCCATCGGCAGGCACTCAAGCCGCCTCGCCGCCAGTTGGCCCGTAGAACACGATCCAGGCACTGAAATCCCTGCTGAAGTCTTCGAAGTGATGAGGCGTCCCGGCAGGCACAAACAACAATTCGCCAGGACCGAAAGCCTGCCTGGTATCGCCACACACGAAGTGGCCGCGACCGGCGATCACTACGCACACCTCATCGCGGCGGTGTGGCGATTGGGTGTCGATGCCGCAAGGCTGGAAGATATCCACTTCCAGCGAGCCATGCTTAAACACACCCATTTCCGTCTTCCTTGACTGGTCGAGTGCGGCCAGTGCGCTGACCGGTGTCATTCTCTGATGCATGAGACCTCCTCGAAGCGGTGTCCGCTTCCTCTGGAATCCCTTCGTTTTCCTTATACTTCCCAGATGACTTTCAAGGTATTCCTGCAATACATCCTTCCGCACCGGGCGCTCTCCCGCGTGGTCTATTGGGCTACGCGCTGGACATTCGTTCCCTGGAAGAATTTTCTGGTGAGCCAGATCGTGCGCCGCTATCAGGTCGATATGACCGAAGCAGCGCAGCCGGATCCGTTCGCCTATTCCCACTTCAATGCGTTCTTTACACGCAAGTTGCGCCCTGAAGCTCGTAAGCCCGATGCCGATCCCTTCGCCCTGCTATCGCCGGCGGATGGACGCATCAGTCAAGCAGGCCCTGTTATCGACGGACGCATTTTCCAGGCCAAAGGCCAGGACTACACGGCGGCGGAATTATTGGGCGATGAAAGTGCCGCCGAGCCTTACCGAAACGGGCGCTTTGTCACTATCTATCTGTCACCGCGCGACTACCACCGAGTGCACATGCCTTTGCGCGGCACACTGAAAGAAACGGTGCATATCCCGGGGCGCATTTTCAGCGTGGCCCCTTTTGCCGTGGATGCCATACCGCGCTTGTTCGCGCGCAATGAGCGATTGGTATGCCACTTCGAAAGCGAGCGAGGTCCGTTCGTCGTCGTGATGGTGGGCGCTATTTTGGTGTCGTCGATTGCGACGGTCTGGGACGGGCTCGTCATCCCTCCCTACGCACCATCGATCCGACGCAAATCGTTCGCGGAACAAACCATCACCCTGGAACGCTTCGGGGAGATGGCGCGCTTCAACATGGGCTCGACCGTTATCATCCTGCTGCCCGAAGGTATGACCGAACTGGATGCGCTCACTGCCCAGCAAGTTATTCAGGTTGGCCAGCGATTAGGTGAACTGCATCACACTTGATGCGCTATGGCAGCGTTCGCAGCAGGCCAAATTCGCCGCACTTTGACATTTGTCGTCATTTTGTGACGTTTTCGGCGCATCACGGCGTGGCGCCTCGTTATCCTGCGGCTCCAATCCGTACACCCGTGCGGCTTGTCCAACGAGGGGTCACATGCAAATCGTCACCCGCCTTATCGCGATGAACCGTGCCCGGCAGTTGCAACGTCAATGGCGACAGATCGAGCGCAGCATCACCAGCCTCCCTGCACGCGCCCGCGCCAGGCTGGGCGTGATGGCACTGCGGGAAATTGGACAAGCCTCCCGCTGCGAATTCCCGCATCTATACGGAACCGCACCGGAGCATCGCTACATGCCATGGGGCCAAGGCACGGAAATCGGCTTCAACCGCGCGCAGTCGGACAATTCCGAAGTGGCCATGCGCGGTATCGCACTGTGGCTCGCCGTGGCCTATCACGAAACCAAAGATTCGCCCTATACCAGCCTGCAACCCCAACATCGCCAGTTGCTTCGCGTGCTGCGCGAATTGCGTGACATCGGCAGCGATCGAGCTGACGCCACGGCACAGTGGATGCGATCCGGCGCAGCAGCCTGATTTGGCAAGTCCCTCTCCACGCGCGTCACGCACTCGGGCGTGACCGGAGCCGCAGGAACGAAGGACGAGTAGCGAGGTCGTCATACCCCGCTTTTCTCCGTGCAGAAAAGAAGGCAGCGACGAGGCAGCTCGGCTAACCGCTCCAGGCGGCGGAATGCCAAGATGCAGCCTCGCTACTCGTCCGTCGCGCTTGATGAGGAGCCCGGCGCAGCCGGAGAAATGGGATTAACGGCAGCTGGGCAACCTAAGCACCTGCCCTATTTTCAGGTGATAGAACTTCAGATTATTCATGCGCGCCACCTCGTTCTCGCTCGCGCAACCTCCATGGCGACGCACGATGCCGCCGAGCGTGTCGCCATGCCGGACGGTGTATCGAACGACCGGATCCGGCGCGTGGGAAGGAGACGGATCCGGAAATACCGGCACTACTGCGTTATGCAGATCGCTGGCAAGAATAGGCCAGGGACCGTCCACGCAGCGCACCGCGTAGACCTGTTCCAGCAGCTTTGGCACCTGTAGCACCGCACCTACCGGTTGCTCCTGCTGCGGATCCAGACGCGGATTAAGGTTGCGCAACGTTCTGAACCAGCCATCAGGCATATCGCCCGCCGAACCCAGGCACACTGTCAGCTCAGATAGCGACGCAGCGCGCTTGAGTGTGATGTCGCCAGACTCTCCATTGACGCGTGGAAAACGTAGGTTGTAGCTGTCTGGATGCAAGAAGAGCCACGCTGCCGCCAACACTTCCGGCACGTAATCGCGCGTCTCCTGGGACAGCTGCCCGTAAATGCGCGGGTCATAGAAACTCACCGACGTGTCATCGCCAACTAACCTGCGCATCCGCCCCTCGCCACCGTTATAGGCAGCGAGAGTGAGTTCAAGGTTATCGTTGAAAACCTTCAATTGCTCATTGATGTATTCGGCGTTGGCGCGTGCAGCCTGGGTGGGATCGAAACGCATGTCGAAACCATCCTGGTCACTCAGGCCGAAACGCAAGCCGGTGGCATACATGAATTGCAGCGGGCCCGCGGCGCCAGAACGTGAAACCGCATGCACCTTGCCGCCCGACTCCTTGGCCAAAATACCGAACAGCAGCGCCTCGGGCAGTCCCTGCTCCTGATACTGCGGCCACATCTCATGGCGCAGGTATTCATAATTGATGTACGCATCCATCAAATTGCCGCGCCACTGAGTGAGCCACATTTCCAGCGCGGCCTTCACCGGCCCGTTCATGGCAATGAGTTCGGAAAGTTGGTGGCCGCGCAGAAGCGTTACGCTACGCTGCGCTTCCGGCAAACTGCTTGCTCCCGCTTGTCCGACTATCGGCGCCAGCGCGGGCTCTCCAGTCGCCTCGTCCGGCGTTTCGTCACCGATAAAGCTGCCATCCTTCAGACGCAGCAGATGATCGAACACGGAAAAGAAGCGCTGCGGGTCGCAACCCGGCGTATTGCCGCATCGCGCCGCAGCATCCTTCAACTGATCGAGCGAGCCGTCCAGCGTCTTCTGCGCGGCCTGCAGATCACCGGCGCGCGTCTGCTGCAGGGCCGTCTCATAGCTCTGGCTGGCCTGGTCCAGCTGGTTGTAGAGCACCGTGACGGATGCTGGCGTTGGCTTGGCTTGGCCGCCATTGGACGCGCAAGCAGCCAGTTGCATCACTGCCGCCACCAACGAAACCATACGAAGGGAACGAAAATCGGCTCGATTAGGCATGCGGACTGCACCTGCTGATGGCGCAACTCTCGGATTGCGCGGACTGACTAAAAATATCTGCATTCAATACGGCGCGGCCGCATCGTTACAATTGGACCCCACCCCGGAGGTCTTCATGCCAGACATTTGCTTTGAACGCAACAGCAAGGCACCCACAAGATTGAGTGTTTTACCGTCATGACTCGCTGGCGCCCGCCTGCTCCGCGCTCCACCGCCATCATCACGCGCGATGGTTTTGAAAGGCTCAAAAGCGAGCTGGATCATCTCTGGCACACGCTTCGCCCCGACGTGGTGAAAGCGCTTGCCGCTGCCGCGGCGGAAGGCGATCGCTCGGAAAACGCCGAATACACTTATCGCAAGAAGCAGCTCGGCGAAATCGACCGCCGCGTGCGTTACCTCAGCAAACGCATCCCCTCGCTCAAAGTGGCTGAAGGTGCTCCCGCCGATCGAGAGACCGTGTTCTTCGGTGCGGTGATCGAAGTGGAAAACATTGCAAGCGGCGAAACTAGCCGCTACCGCATCGTCGGGCCCGATGAAACCGATGCAAAACGCGGCTGGATCAGCATCGATTCGCCTCTGGCCCGCGCCGTACTAAAGAAAAAGATCGATGACGAGTTCGATGCCGAGCTTCCCGGCGGGCGCTCGCGTTTCGTAGTCATTGCAGTGGAATACGCGGAAGTGTAGTTGCGCAGCATGGTCAGCGCAGCGCCAAAATACAGCCGCGCCGGCAACTTCCCAGCTATGGATGCCCTTTGGCTACGATGACGGTTCCCACGGAATCAATCCATGTATAACGGCACCGGATAATGCCGGCCTTCGCGCAAAGGCCGATAGCATGCTGCGTCGCGATGAAACGCTTCATCACCGTTGGCAGGATGCCAACCGGGAATACCTGATAGCGGCAACGGACGCAGCTCCTGCGGATCACGCAACCAACGCCCTTCCGCAATGGCTTTCGCACAACACAACACGGCATCGCCGCCGCCTGCTTCACCGGCCATGACCGCCAGCGCTTTGCCAATAAGCAGTTTTTCATGCGTCAAGGCGTGTTCAAGCAAGGCATGACCGAATACCTGCACGGCGATCGATCCATCGCTCCATGCCGCACGGCGGCGCCAGAACAACCCATGCCAATCATGCCGATCCCATAGTTCAAGCAAGTTCGGATCGCGGATCGTCACGATGACGCCAGCTTCGTCGAAATGCGTCTGCGCACATTGCGGACGCGAACGCTCGCTCCGGCCGAAGCGTGCCACATCCGCCACCTGTTGGCGGTTGAGTGCACGTTTCAGTTGCGGATAACGAAGCCAGACCATCGCGTTAAAGAGGTCATGCCAATTGGCTTCGCGCGTGGCAATCAGACCGCGATCAGCAATGCGCTCTTCGTAGTGCAGACCGTCTTCGAGCAGTTCGACGGTTTGCGCAACGAAGCGCTCCTGCGCGTCGAACGACCAGTGTGCATTAAGCTCGCCAATGGAAGGCCAATGCTCACCTTGCATCCAATCGGCATATTCGCGCCAATCGCTCAGTGGCGCCAACGCAAAAACCGCCGGATCGACAGCATTTCGCGCTGGCGCGACGTAGCGCATGCCACGTCGCGCCTCAGTTCACCCAATGGGCGTGCAGATCGTGCTCGTCCGCCGCTTCCACGACAACGTCGACGAATTGCCCCGGCTTAAGCAACTGGCCATTGGCAATATGTACCATGCCGTCGATTTCCGGCGCATCAGCGGAGGAACGCGCACGCGCCCCCTCGTCGCTGACTTCGTCCACCAGCACTTTGATAGTGCGACCGACCTTGCGCTGCAACTTGACGGCTGAGATCTCGGCCTGCACCGCCATGAATTGTTCCAGGCGATCTTCCTTCAACTCTTCCGATACGGGATCAGGCAACTCGTTCGCTTTGGCGCCGTCTACCGGGGAATACGTGAATGCTCCAACGCGATCCAACTCCGCCTCTCGCAGAAAATCGAGCAGCTCTTCGAACTCGGCATCGGTTTCGCCAGGAAAACCGACGATGAAAGTACTGCGCAACGTAAGCTCAGGTACCTGCTTGCGCCAGTTCTGTATACGCTCCAGCGTCTTGTCGATGTTGCCAGGCCGCTTCATCAGCTTCAGGATGCGCGGACTAGCATGCTGGAATGGAATATCGAGATACGGAAGGACTTTGCCCTCTGCCATCAGGGGCATGATTTCGTCCACGTGCGGATACGGATACACGTAGTGCAGTCGCGTCCAGACGCCGAGCTCGGACAAACCCTCTCCAAGCTCTGTCATACGCGTGCGGTAGTTCTTTTCGCGCCACGTGCGTTCGGCATATTTCAGGTCCACGCCGTAGGCGCTGGTGTCCTGTGAAATCACCAGCAGCTCTTTTACGCCGCCTTTGACCAGGCGCTCGGCCTCGATCAACACCTCATCCACCGGGCGCGAAACCAGATCGCCGCGCATCGACGGAATGATGCAGAAGCTACAACGGTGATTGCAACCTTCCGAGATCTTCAAATACGCGTAATGCTTCGGCGTGAGTTTGACCCCTGTGTCCGGAATGATATCCAGCAGCGGATTGCGCTTGGGCGGAAGCGCCGCATGCACCGCGTTCATCACGCTGCCGTAGTCCTGCGGACCAGTAATGGCCAGGACATCGGGATACGCTTCGCGGATCAACTCCGAGCGCTTGCCCAGACAGCCGGTCACGATTACCTTTCCGTTCTCATGCAGGGCTTCGCCGATCGCATCCAGCGATTCCTGCACGGCAGCGTCGATAAAGCCACAGGTATTTACCACCACCGCGTCGGCAGCGTCGTAACTGGGCACGATTTCGTAACCCTCGACCTTGAGCTGGGTGAGGATGCGTTCGGAGTCGACCAGCGCCTTGGGGCAGCCGAGGCTCACGAAACCGATTTTCTGGGTGGCCTTGGACATAAAGGGGCCGTCAATGAATAGGTAAACGATGAATTATAGCGGGAACCCGGTGGGAGAATGGGTGTAGGCCTACCCCACTAAGCCAGTTCTACAAGCGCCTCACACCGTCATGTCCTACTGAACGCCGCCCTGCTCTTAGAATCGCCGGATATCTCGGCAGGAGCATCCCATGGGCAAGCACATCACCATCCCTACCCGCGGCACGCAATGCATTGGCGCTTATGTAGCCGAAGCACCAGGAAAACCCAAAGGCGGCCTGGTGGTGATCCAGGAGATATTCGGCGTCACTGCGCATATCCGCACCGTAGCCGACCGCTTTGCCGCGGTCGGCTATACAGCCATTGCGCCTGCCTTCTTCGATCACCTTGAGACAGACGTCGAGCTGGATTACTCGGATAGCGGCATGGCCCGCGGGAGACAGCTGGTCGGGGAACTGGGACTTGACCGCGCCGTGGAGGATGTCGCCAGCGCTGCTGAAGCGATTGCATCGGCGGGCAACATCGGTACTGTCGGCTATTGCTGGGGCGGCACGGTGGCATTGCTCTCCGCTATTCGCCTTGGCCTGCCATCCGCGAGCTATTACGGCGCGCGCAATGCTCCGTTCCTGGGTGAAAAGCTCAAGGCGCCGGTGATGTTCCACTTCGGCGAGAAAGATGCGTCTATCCCCGCTGACATGGTAGCGAAGCACCGCGAGATGCTTCCGGATATGGACGTCTATGTCTATCCCGGCGCGGGACATGCTTTCAATCGCGACATCGACCCAAGTCATTACCACAAGGAAAGCGCAGAGCTTGCCTGGAAACGCACGCTAGCCTTTTTCGACAAGCATCTGGCCAACGCATGACGCTCTGCGAATTCGCTCTCGATCCGCGCCTGCAGGCAGACACACGGCATGTCATCTCGCTGCCTCTCTGCGAGGTATTGCTCATGAACGATGCGCGCTATGCATGGCTGATCCTGGTGCCCAGGCATCCTGGCGCCACGGAAATCCTGGACTTGCCCGTCGATGCACAAGCTGCGCTTTGGCAAGAGATCAACCGCGTTGCTACGGCGCTACGTGCGTCCATGCCTTGCGACAAACTCAACATCGGGGCACTGGGCAACATCGTGAGGCAGCTTCACGTCCATGTCATCGCGCGCAGAGAAGGCGATGCTGCGTGGCCTGGCCCCGTATGGGGACATAGTCGCGCAGAGCCTTATTCAATCGAAAAGGGACAAAAGCGATTGCAACAACTACGCGACGCTATCCACGCTGCCCAAGGCAATTGAAGGCCGTAACTTTAACCATAAAAAAGCGCCCGCCATACGGCGGGCGTTTTATAAAACCGGATGGTCGCAATCAGTGACCACCGCCAGGAGAACCGCCTGAAGACGCATCCCCATAAGGTTTGCCGCTGGCATCTTGAGAAGTATCGCTGCTCGGCGCAGAGGCGGGTGCATGATAATCCTCGAGCGCACGCGCCTTGGTATCGATCGGATTGATGCGCGCCAGCTTGCCGCCATCGTCGTAATAGGCGACGAATCCGTAATCGAGTTCCAGACGCGCCATGTACTGCAGATGCTGCTTGCGGATCTTGGAATCATCGCTGGGCAGCAGCAGCACCGTCTTGGGCAACCTGCCCGTGTCTTTCAGATAAGCGAAATGACTACCTGCATCCAGTGCGGAAACGACAGCGCCATCGATCAAGAACTGACCGCTCTTGTAGGCCTGCATCGTCATATCGAACTGGCTCTGTACCTGAGTGGTCTTCACCGTGTCCCTGGTCGAGCTGCGATGGCAACCGGCAAGCACCAGCAGGCTGCCGAGCATAAGCGCCGCGACAGCGCGGGTCGACAGGGTGGAAAAACGGGTCATGCGGGTCTCCTGCAAATGTCGGTGAGGCCAGGCAAGGAAGTGTAGCGCCGCCGTACCGGGGTGGATGCAATGAATGAAAACGCGTTCAGGTACGCGGCAAGGTCACGCCCTGCTGTCCCTGATATTTACCGCCGCGGTCCTTGTAACTGGTCTCGCATTCTTCGTCGGATTCAAAAAACAGCATCTGCGCCACACCTTCGTTGGCATAGATCTTGGCCGGCAGCGGTGTGGTATTGGAAAACTCCAGCGTCACATGCCCTTCCCACTCCGGTTCCAGTGGTGTGACGTTCACAATGATGCCGCAGCGCGCATAGGTGCTCTTGCCCAGGCACACGGTGAGCACCTGCCGGGGAATGCGAAAGTACTCGACCGTGCGCGCCAGCGCGAAAGAATTGGGCGGGATGATGCAAACGTCAGCCTGCATGTCCACGAAGCTGGTCGGATCGAACGCCTTCGGATCGACGATGGTGGAATTGATGTTGGTGAAAATCTTGAACTCACGCGCGCAGCGCACGTCGTAGCCATAGCTTGACGTGCCGTACGACACCAATTTGTTGCCGTCGCGCAGCTTCACCTGCCCCGGCTCGAACGGCTCGATCATGCCGTGTTGTTCCGCCATACGGCGGATCCACCTATCGGATTTAATGCTCACGCGGACTCCGGTGCTTCAGCCGCGCCCGGATCCCCAGGGCGCAAAGCGGCAAAAATACATGGTGAATGGGCTCTTGCGCCAGATCGGCAACGGTGACTCACGATCCAGGCCAATGATTCAACCCTGCAGACAGACAGGCCAAGGCCGTATGCAGTTCCAGGCAACGATCCGGACTCGAAAGGATCTGCGCCACAGAGCAACCCGCGCCAGGCAGCGCCACGCCCAGTGGCTCCGGCGAAAGCAAACGTGCTGACATCGTTCGCAAAATCTCGCATAACGCGTCCTGGGCGTGATGCGAACCACGCGCCGAGGTATTGATCAGCAGCACCGGCTTGGCGGGAAATTCCAGGCTTGCGACCAACCAATCCAACAGATTCTTGAAAGCTCCCGGTACCCCATGGGCGTACTCCGGACAAGCGATCAGCAAGGCATCGCTGCGACCGATCTCGCTGCGCAAATCACCGACCACATCCGGGATGCCATCGTTCTCTGCATCCGGAGTAAATAGCGGTAAGGCACCGAGCCTTTCATACAACACAAGCTTCAGATGCGGTGGGGCCAATTGCTGTGCCGCAAGCAACGCAGCAGTATTGGACGAAACGCGCCGCAGGCTGCCCGACAGACCCAGCACACGCCTCGCGGCGCTCATGCGGCTGGCGTGCCCTGCACAATGATTTTGCCTAGACCGAGAGACTTGTTACGCGGCTGGCGCGCCAAACGGCCCGCCGTATTGCGGGCGACCTCGCGGTAACGCGCTGCCAGATCCGAATGAGGCATCGCCGCGACGGTAGGATTGCCGCCGTCAGCCTGCTCGCGAATGCGAATATCCAGCGGCAGCGATCCCAGGTATGGCACCTGATACTGCGCCGCCATACGCTCCCCGCCACCCGCGCCGAAGATGTGTTCCTCATGGCCGCAGTTCGTGCAGACGTGCGTCGCCATGTTTTCCACGATGCCGAGCACCGGCACTTCCACCTTCTCGAACATCTTCAAAGCCTTGCGTGCGTCCAGCAGCGCGATGTCCTGCGGCGTGGTGACGATCACCGCGCCAGCTACCGGCACCTTCTGCGACAAGGTGAGCTGGATATCACCCGTACCCGGCGGCAGATCGATGATCAGATAGTCCAGCATGTCCCAGCGCGTGTCACCGAGCAGCTGCATCATGGCCTGCGTCACCATCGGGCCGCGCCAGATCATCGGTGTTTCCTCATCGACCAGGAAGCCGATCGACATGGCCTGCAAGCCATGCGCCGCCATCGGCATAATGGTCTTGCCGTCCGGCGATTCGGGGCGGCCCTGGATGCCCAGCATGCGCGGCTGGCTGGGACCATAAATGTCTGCATCGAGAATGCCGACCTTTGCTCCTTCTGCTACCAACGCCAGTGCAAGGTTCACCGCCACCGTCGATTTACCGACGCCGCCCTTGCCGGATGCCACGGCAATGATGTTTTTCACATTGGACAACGGCGCCAGCGTGCCTTGCACTTTGTGTGCGTGGATGCGACTGCCGATCGAGATCGTGGCCGAATCGATGGCTGGGTCAACTTCCAACGCCTGCGTAAGCTGCCGCGCCAGCGCCTCGCTTGCACCCGCTGCCGGGTAGCCGAGCTGCACATCCACCGATACCCTGGCTCCATCCACGCCGACGGCGCGAATCGCCTCGGCCATGGAAGCACCGGTATGGGGATCGATAAGGTCGCCGAGAATCCGGCGCACCAAGTCTTCGTTTGCCTGCATGATAGGGAAAGAGCTCAAGTCAGAACATGCATTATGCCAGCAGAAGCCCGTCATCCATCGCCCTCATGCAATAGATGGCATACAAGCCAGCTATCAAACGCGTATGTTTGCGCAATGCAGCTTGACCCGCCCGGGGAGCGCTCGGCAGGCTCTCCATACGCCAACGTAGGGAGAGTTTTACGATGAAACGTCTGTCGCAGTGTGTCATGGCCATCTGCCTCCTGCTGGTAGCAGCCACCGCCTGGGCTGCCAATGACACGCCTGTCGGAACCTGGCGGCAGATTGATGATGTCACCGGCAAGCCCAAGTCCATCATCCAGATCACCGAAGACAACGGCCATCTGCAAGGCAAAGTGATGCAGGTATTGCTTTCGGACGATGGCCCGCACCCGCTCTGCAAGAAATGCGATGGTGCACGCAAGAACCAGCCGATCGAAGGCATGGTCATCATGTGGGGGGTCAGCAAGGACGGCGACGTATGGGACGGCGGCAAAATTCTCGATCCCAAGAACGGCAAGGTATATAGCGTCAAGTTGAGCCTGACCGATGGCGGCCAGAGGTTGGACGTACACGGTTACATCGGCTTCTCCCTGTTCGGCCGCAGCCAGATCTGGGAACGCATGCAGTAGTGCCCATCCGCCTCCTCTTTGCCGATAAAGAGCGGTTCATCAGGGGATGCACCTTAGTCGCGATACATCGCGTGACTCGCATCGATGGCTAAATGCATCCCCAAAGCACACCTTGCTCGTGGTTTTTAGCCAGCCGTCCAACTAAGCCGGGCAGTCGCCCAGGAAGCATGCAACTTTCTTCGGCGCCAAGGCTTCCATGGACTATGCATGGCCGAGATGTTTGCAAGTGGGCACAAATGTCCCGCTGCCACTCTTGCTATGGCTATTTGCTCTGCTTCATTCCAAGCCTGTGAACCATCACGGCAAAAGCCAGTGCCTGCAGTGATTTAAAAGCTGCACACGGCAAAGCGCTTTTCTCAGACGAATACCCGCGCCGTGCCATAATGCGCAGCTTTCCAGCCAGCGCTGCAACCATGCCCCGACGCCTTCTTGTCACCCACGCTCTGCCCTACGCTAACGGCCCGCTGCACCTGGGGCATATGCTGGGCTATATCCAGACCGATATCTGGGTGCGCGCGCAGCGAATGATGGGTAACGAAGTCTATTTCGTGGCAGCGGACGATGCACACGGCACGCCAATCATGCTGGCGGCGGAAAAAGCGGGCGTATCAGCCGAGGCTTTCATCGGAGGAATCCGCGCCGGCCACGAAGCCGACTTCGCGGATTTCCACTTCAATTACGACAATTACTACACCACGCATTCGACGGAGAACCGCGAGCTCGCCTCGCAGATCTACACCCGGCTGCGCGACGGCGGCTTCATCGCCAAACGCGTCATCCAGCAACTGTATGATCCCGACAAGCAGATGTTCTTGCCGGATCGCTACATCAAGGGTACCTGCCCGGTATGCGGCACGCCCGACCAGTACGGCGACAATTGCGAAAACTGCGGCGCTACTTACGCTCCCACCGAGCTGATCAATCCATACTCGGTCGTTTCCGGTGCCACGCCTGTGTTGCGTGATTCGGAACATTACTTCTTCGAACTGAGCAAATTCGAATCGCTGCTGCGCGACTGGTTCGCCGGCAAGCTGACCGGCGGTGCGCAAGTTGCCAATGCCGGCGTGGCCGCCAAACTCAAGGAATGGCTGGACGGCGGCCTCAAGGATTGGGACATCTCCCGCGATGCGCCCTATTTCGGTTTCCCCATTCCCGACGCACCGGGCAAGTTCTTCTACGTGTGGCTCGATGCACCGGTCGGCTATCTGGCCAGCTTCAAAAATCTTTGCGATCGCACCGACCTGCTGTTCGAGGATTTTCTCGCACCGGACAGCAGTGCGGAAATGCATCACTTCATCGGCAAGGACATCATCAATTTCCATGGCCTGTTCTGGCCGGCGATGCTGCACGGCGCGACATTCCGCACGCCTACCGCGCTGCACGTCAACGGCTATCTCACCGTCAACGGCGCGAAGATGTCCAAGTCGCGCGGCACCTTCATCCAGGCACGCACCTACCTCAATGCCGGATTGAATCCGGAATTTCTGCGCTATTACTTCGCCACGATGTTGAGCGACGCACCCGTTGATGTCGATCTGGATCTGAAAGCGTTCGAAGAGCGCGTCAACTCACATCTGATCGGCAAATGGGTCAACATCGCCAGCCGCACGGCCGGGTTCGTGCACAAGTTTTTCGATGGCCGCCTCGCTGCGAGCTTCTCCGAGGAACAAAACGAGCTGTGGCGCGTATTGCTTTCGCATTACGAAGATGTTCCCGCCTTGTATGAGCGCGGCGAATTCGCCGAAGCCATGCGTCGCTTCGTGCTTATGGCAGACCTCGTCAACGGCCATATTGCCGTCAAGGCGCCGTGGGTGATGGCCAAGAACGACGCACAGCGCGATGAACTGCATCAAGTGTGTTCGTTCTCATTGGCAGCGTTTCGTTTGCTCGGCGCGCTGCTTAAGCCTGTACTTCCTGCAACGGCGGAAGCCGCCGAAGCATTCCTGGCGGCGCCCATCGCCGACTTCGATTCCGCCTACGCCACCCTGCACAACCACACCATCCAGGCCTTTGAACCATTGCTTTCACGCATCGATCCCAAGTGCATCGCGTTTATGATTGAAGCGTCGAAAGAATCACTAGGCTCCAAGCCTGAATCCGAAAACGCTGACAAAAAAACCGCAAAGAAAACAAGCAAGCCTATGACCGACACCACAACTGCTGCACAAGACTCCGCCATCATCAGCATCGACGACTTCGCCAGGCTCGACCTGCGTGTCGGTAAAGTTCTGGTATGCGAATTCGTGGAAGGTTCGGACAAACTGCTGCGCTTTGAATTGGATGCTGGCGTGCTCGGCAAGCGCCAAATCTTTTCCGGTATTCGTGCCGCCTACGGCGAGCCGGAAAAGCTGGTGGGGCGCAATGTGGTATTCATCGCCAATCTTGCGCCGCGCAAGATGCGCTTCGGCATGTCCGAAGGCATGATCCTCTCCGCAGGCGATGGTGGCAGCGACCTGTTTCTGCTCGATGCTGACCAGGGCGCGAAACCGGGGGCGACTGTACGTTGATTACTCGCAGGCGTGCTCCCCACTGGGAAGCACGCGAGCTCTCGAACCGGGATGAGCAGCCAAGCCTGCAAGAAACTCAAGCGAGACCATGAGTACACTCGTTGACCGCATTGATGCCCTGCTGCCACAGACGCAATGCGAGCAATGTGGCTACCACGGCTGCCGCCCCTATGCGGAAGCGATGGCTCATGGCGAAGCGGACATCAACCAGTGCCCACCTGGCGGCAGCGAAGGCATTGCCAAACTGGCTGCCTTGCTCAGCCGCACGCCACTGCCGCTGAATCCTGAGAACGGGATCGAAAAGCCACGCACACTCGCACGCATCGTGGAAGCCGACTGCATTGGGTGCACCAAATGCATCCAAGTCTGCCCAGTCGACGCGATCGTCGGCGCCAACAAACTCATGCATACGGTGATTGCGGACGAATGCACCGGTTGCGAGCGTTGCGTTCCGGCTTGCCCGGTGGATTGCATCGTGTTGGAACCGATGCCTCTCGGCCAAGCGAATGATCCCGTGCACGCCGACATGGCACGCCACCATTTCCAGCGCCGCGAGGCCCGCCTCACCCAACAGCACACACAGCGTGAAGCGGAATTGGCGACGCGGAAAGCGCAGGTGCATGGTGCCGGACAAAACCTGCTCGACGTGCTGGCACGCGCCAAAGCAAAGAGACAGGAGCCGAAATCGTGAAGAAAGCGGACGTGGTCGAACTGTTCACGCGCCTGCGCGAACTCAATCCGCATCCCACCACAGAACTGGCCTATACCACCCCATTCGAACTGTTGGTTGCCGTGGTGCTCTCCGCCCAGGCCACCGATGTTGGCGTAAATAAGGCCACGCGCAAACTTTTCCCGGTGGCCAATACACCGCAAGCCATCCTCGATCTTGGCGAGGAACAGCTCAAACGTTATATCAGCACGATCGGTCTCTATAACGCGAAAGCCAAGAACGTGCTCGCGCTATGCCGCATCCTGGTCGAACAATACCGTGGCGAAGTTCCCGACAGCCGCGAAGCGCTCGAAGCGTTGCCCGGTGTCGGACGTAAAACGGCCAACGTCGTACTCAACACGGCATTCGGTCATCCAGCCATCGCCGTCGATACGCATATCTTCCGTGTTGCCAATCGCACCGGACTGGCGCCTGGCAAAGACGTACGTGCCGTGGAAAACAAACTCGAAAACGTCGTGCCTGTGGAGTTCAAGCACGATGCGCATCATTGGCTGATCTTGCACGGGCGTTACGTCTGCAAGGCGCGCAAACCTGACTGCCCGCAGTGCGTGATCTGCGATCTCTGCCGCTATAAGGACAAGACGAAGTAAGACTGGCACCCCAGCGGCGCATCGGTCTTTCAGATACCGAAAAGCAAACGGCGGGCAAAAGCCCGCCGTTTCTCCGTCCTTAGGTCGAACTCCCTTCCGATAAGTGTTGCAACGATACGTGTCCCGCTTAGAACGGGTAGTAACGGATACTGGTGAAGAACATGTTGTCCGAGGCCTTCGGCGCATTGCCAAAAGAATCGGTGTACAGCTGGCGGGTGGTGTGCGAGTACTGCGCACCGAAGCGCACCTTGCCGAACTTGCCCTGGTAGAACGACCACCAGAAACCGAGTGTTTCCTGGGCGATCTGGCGAGTCTGGCCATTACAATCGCTGGCCTCACCGTAAACGCTGCACTCGGAGTTGATGTAACCCAGGATGGCGCTGCCGTAGCCGTAGGGCTTGCCGTTCGCACCCGTCGTCAAGTAGGTGTCTTGCTGTTCGCGACCGCCGGACAGATACACATCCCATGCCGACGAAGGATGCCATACAAGGCTACCCAGCAGCATGTTTTCCTTCAGGGCGTACAGCGAGCCCGACGGACTGACGGCCACATCATTCAGGCCGGCCGTACCGTAACGGCCAATGCCCTTGCCGGTCATGCCAGAAAACTGGAATTCGAGGGTCTTCGGCACCAACGGCAACACCATGCCGAAACCAAAACCGCTACCGCTCGTGGTCTTGTTGGTCGGCGTAGAAACACCGGTAAACGAGACGCGCGAGTCGAATTCGCGCGACAGGCCGAACACTTCGTAATGGCCAAAACCCGGGTCGGCCGCGAACTTCACGATCAAGTCAGGACGGTCGTTCAGAGACACCGAGTTGCTGGAGGCGTAATTGGCGCCCGCCGGGATCGTCACCGTGGTTGATGAGTAATAACCGGTACCCTTCACACCAGCAACGCCAGCGGTCTGCGGATTTTCCACCGACACCGCCAACCACCACATTTTGCCCCAGTCCTTCACGAGGCGCAGCTGGGTCTGACGAGCCCAGGTGAAGCCGGGTACGTACTGTGCGTCGATCGTGAGAGGCGTGACATTCGTATCTGGCGAGATGCCCTTGCCGTTGAGGGTCAGCAGCGACCACGTCTGACCGGCCAGTGCATGCAGGCCGTAGGTATCCCAATCCACATTGGTGAACAAATGACGGATGCGGGGGTTGAACGAGTTGCTCTCGTTCATGTTGGCCGTCTGGGCACCGCCCAGGAAGTCCATTTCGTAGTAGCCGGTGACATGCGTTTCGTCGTTGATGTCACCCTGCGCCTTGATCGACAAGCGGCTCTGGCGCGAGCTGTAGGTGAACTGGCTGTTGCTCGCGTTCGCCGATGTAGCCGGGAACGGAACGGAGGAATATTTGCTGGCCACGTCGTCGGCGGTGTCGCGCGAGCGATAGATCGATTCTGCCGCCAGGAAGCCGCCGAAGGTCCACTTCACGCCGCCGCTGCCGCCAAAGATATCGCCGTGCTTGGAAGCAAGATGCTGCTCGGCCTGCTGCACTTGCGTCTGCGTGGCTGCCACCTGCGCCTGAGTCGTCTGCACGGCCTGCACAGTCTGTTGCTGGGCCTGCTGCTGAGCAGCGGACTGCGACTGCAGGTCCTGAACCTTCTGCTCCAGTGCTGCGATCTCGGCCTTCATCTGCTCTAATTCGGCCGCACTAACCGTCACTTTCTTATGTGATGTCTGAGCTGACACAGCGGTAACGCTGGTCAAGCCCAAACCGGCAGCGATCGCCACCGTGAGCATCTTGGAACGCATGTAGTTGTCTCCGCTTTAATCAATGGGACCGCAATGACATCCCAGTTGACTTCCCCTGGATGCATCCGCGGTTGGGCGCATGATCAGGCGACAGCTTTACCGTTAGATGGATGTTATGTGACAGATCAGTGACAAACCATACGGTTCGTCATCCAGGTCGCCCATTCATGCGAGCTTCGAACCGTGCGAACCGGGACCGACTGGTATGCTTGCCTGATGGAGCAACTCAATAACAGTCTGGCGGCCCGCATGGCCGACCGTTTCCGTGGCTTTTTGCCGGTCATCGTGGACGTGGAAACCGGTGGCTTCGACGCAGAGCGCGATGCTTTACTGGAAATCGCGGCCGTCACGGTGGGGATGGATCAGGAAGGTCATCTTTACCCGCATCCCGTCGTGTCAACCCATGTGGAGCCCTTCCCTGGCGCCAACATCGATCCACGTGCCCTGGAAATCACCGGCATCGATCCCGACAGTCCCCTGCGCGGAGCGCTTGAGGAACGTGCGGCGCTTGACCATATCTTCCATGCAGTGAGAGCGGCCGTGCGCAGCAACGAATGCCAACGCGCGATCCTGGTAGGACATAACGCCGCATTCGATCTCGGCTTTCTCAATGCCGCTGTGCGTCGTGTCGGACACAAGCGCAATCCCTTCCATCCTTTTAGTTGCTTCGACACCGCTACATTAAGTGGCCTGCTGTTCGGGCAAACCGTATTGAGCAAAGCCGTGCTGGCCGCGGGCTACAGCTTCGATTCGCGCGAGGCGCACTCCGCCGTCTACGACGCCGAGCGCACCGCTTTGCTTTTTTGTCGCATCGTCAATCGGCTGCGTTCACTGGAATTACTTGAGCTGGAACGCGTGGGTTCCGTGCTTCCGTGACGGGCTTCACATGTCAAGAATTTGCGGCTGTCATCAAGATGACACATTCATCTCATCTCATTGCAACACCTAACCTCTGCAATACACGGGTAGCAGGCATTTGTTAGCCACTTCCCTCCAAAAGGAGCCACTGTGTTGAACTCACTGAAACTTCCGTCTCGCCTCGGCACGCTTGCCATCGCAGTTGCCGCATCTCTGTTTGGCATGACGGCCCACGCCACCGACATCACCGGTGCGGGCTCCAGCTTCGTCTATCCGGTTATTTCCAAGTGGTCGGCGGCCTACGCCGAAAAGACCGGCAATCACGTCAACTATCAGTCGATCGGCTCGGGCGGCGGCATCGCCCAGATCAAGGCCGGCACCGTCGACTTCGGCGCATCGGACATGCCGCTAAAGGCAGAAGACCTGGCCAAGTTCGGCCTGGGCCAGTTCCCTGATGTAATCGGTGGCATCGTGCCCGCGTTCAATGTTTCCGGCGTCGCTGCCGGCAAACTGGTGCTCGATGGTTCCACGCTCGCCAATATCTACCTCGGCAAGATCACCACGTGGAACGATCCGGCCATCGCCAAGCTCAACCCCGGCGTGCACCTGCCCAGCGCCAAGATTTATGTGGTGCATCGTTCGGACGGTTCGGGCACCAGCTTCAACTTCACCGACTATCTGTCAAAGGTAAGCCCCGAGTGGAAGTCCAAGGTGGGTGAAGGTACAGCGGTGCAGTGGCCGACCGGCATCGGTGGCAAGGGCAACGAGGGTGTGTCTGCCTACATCAAGCAGATCCCGAACTCGATCGGTTATGTGGAATACGCTTACGCGCTGCAGAACCATATCGGCTACGCCAGGATGAAGAACGCGGCCGGCAAGGTGGTCGAGCCGAATACCGCCAGCTTCCAGGCTGCTGCCGACACGGCCGACTGGAAGAGCGCCAAGGACTTCAACCTGCTGATGACCAATGCCCCGGGCGCCGAGGCATGGCCGATCACCGCTACCTCGTGGGTGATCATGTACAAGACGCCGAAGAACGCCACCAACAGCAAGGTTGCCTTCGACTTCTTCAAGTACGCTTATGAGCATGGCCAGGCTGCAGCTCGCTCGCTTGACTACGTGCCGCTGCCCAACTCGCTGGTCGAGCAGATCGAAAAGTATTGGTCCAGCGAATACAAGATGTAAGCTGCGCGCTGTCGCAAGGACAGCAGCAGTGTGATCCTGCGACGCGCGCAACATCCTGTTGCGCGCGTCGTGCTGATTGAAACCGACTGCGGAAAACGCCCAAGCATGTCAGCCATAAGCGCCGAACCGCTCGCCCGCGATCCCGAACATCGTTCGCGTACCGATGCCCGTCATGATCTCCTGTTCCGGTGGCTGCTGCGCTTTTGCGCACTCCTGGTGCTTGCGGCCCTGCTGGGCGCTGCGTTGTCCACACTGTGGGGTGGACGTGAAATCCTGTTCAAGGATGGCTGGCATTTTCTGACCAGTTCGGAATGGAATCCCGTTGACAATCAGTACGGAGCGCTCGCGCCCGTCGTCGGCACACTGGTGACATCACTGATTGCGCTGATGCTCGCCGTGCCGGTGAGCTTTGGCATCGCCCTCTTCCTTACCGAGATCGCACCGGGCTGGATGCGCGGTCCGGTCGCTGCCGCCATCGAACTGTTGGCAGGCATTCCTTCGATCATCTACGGCATGTGGGGCTTGTTCGTCTTCGTCCCATTCATGTCCAGCATTGAGCCTTCACTCAACAATACGCTCGGCAATATTCCTGTCATCGGCGCACTATTTCAGGGGCCGCCGCTCGGCATGGGCCTGCTCACCGCGGGCATCGTGCTGGCGGTGATGATCCTGCCGTTCATCTCCTCCGTGATGCGCGAGGTGTTCCGGACCGTACCGGCACGTCTCAAGGAATCGTCCTACGCATTGGGCTCCACCACCTGGGAAGTGGTGTGGGACATCGTATTGCCGTATACCCGCTCGGCGGTGATCGGCGGTATCTTCCTGGGCCTGGGCCGTGCACTCGGCGAGACCATGGCGGTCACCTTCGTGCTGGGCAACTCGTACAACATGACGTCCTCGCTGCTGATGCCCGGCACCTCCATCTCCTCAAGCATCGCCAACGAATTCAACGAAGCGGTAGGCCTGCACCGGTCCGCGCTGATCGCCCTGGGTTTCCTGCTCTTCGTAGTGACCTTCATCGTGCTGCTGATCGCACGTTTGATGTTGCGCCAGCTCGCACGCAAGGAGGGTCGCTGATGTCCATGATCTACACCCGTCGACGTATCACCAACGTCGTCGCGCTGGCGCTCAGCGGGTTCGCTACTCTGCTCGGCTTGATCTTCCTGGTATGGATCTTGTGGATAACGGCCGATAACGGCCTCGCCGCGCTGAAACCCACGCTGTTCACCAAGATCACGGCGTACGGCCCGGACGGCGGCCTGTCCAACGCCATCGTGGGCAGCTTGATCATGGATCTGATGGCGCTGCTGATTTGCGCTCCGATCGGTGTTCTCGCCGGCACCTATCTGGCTGAGTACGCCAACTCCACCAAACTGGGCTCCTCGGTGCGCTTCCTCAATGACATCCTGTTGTCGGCACCGTCGATCGTGCTCGGCTTGTTTGTCTACGTGATTGTCGTGGTACCAACCACCAACCTCACCGATGGCCGCATCAGCTTCTCCGGTTTTGCCGGCAGTGTGGCACTGGCCTTGATCGGCCTGCCCGTGATCGTGCGGACCACCGACGAAATGCTGCAGCTCGTTCCTGGCACCTTGCGCGAAGCTGCACTGTCGCTCGGTGTGCCGCATTGGAAGCTGACGGTACAAGTACTGATGCGCGCAGCGCTCTCCGGCATTCTCACCGGCGTCCTGCTGGCCCTCGCCCGCCTGGCCGGCGAAACCGCACCGTTGCTCTTCACGGCGTTCGGCAACACGTATATGACGGTGCATCCGCTCGACAAGATGGCGAGCATGCCGCAGACGATCTATCAATACACCAACGATCCGGATCCGGCGCTGCATGCCATCGCCTGGGCTGGCGCGCTGCTGATTACTCTGTTCGTGCTGGCCCTAAGCCTGCTGACCCGCATCATGTTTTCGCGCAAGAAGGTGAGCTATGAATGACCTCGCCGCCGCTGCCGCGGCTCCCCTGACCGGCGCTGCCGCGCCCGCCAAGATCAAAGTGCGCGACGTGCACTTCTACTACAACGGATACCATGCGCTGAAAGGCATCAACATGGATATCCCGGAGAAGCAGGTCACCGCTATTATCGGCCCCTCCGGTTGTGGCAAGTCGACGCTGCTGCGCATCTTCAATCGCATCTACGCGATTTACCCCAAGCTGGAAGCCGCGGGATCGATCGAACTGGATGGCGAAAACATCCTCGACCCGGGCTACTCCATGAACCGCCTGCGCACCAAGGTCGGCATGGTGTTCCAGAAGCCGGTTCCATTTCCGATGACCATCTTCGAGAACGTGGCCTATGGCATCCGTCACCACGAGAAGCTGTCACGCGCGGACATGGAGATGCGGGTCGAACAAGCGCTGCGCAGCGCGGCCTTGTGGGATGAGGTCAAGGACAAGCTGAAGCAGAGCGCGCTGGGTCTCTCCGGTGGCCAGCAGCAGCGCTTGTGCATCGCACGCGGTATCGCCCTGCGTCCGGAAGTGCTGCTGCTCGACGAGCCCACCTCCGCCCTCGATCCGATCGCCACCGGCCGTATCGAACAGCTGGTGGAAGAACTCAAGCACGAATACACCATCGTGATCGTCACCCATAACATGCAGCAGGCGGCGCGCTGTTCCGATCGCACTGCCTTCATGTACCTGGGTGAGTTGATCGAGTTCGACAACACCGAAAAGATCTTCACCAAGCCAAGCAAGAAGCAAACCGAAGACTACATCACCGGTCGCTTCGGCTGATCCTAGTTTGATGACTCCCTCTCCTTTCTGAGGAAAGGGCTGGGCTGAGGGGCCACCCTCGCACGCAATCCCTCTCCCATTACCGAACCGCAAGAGGCATCCCATGAGCGGCAGCAGCAAGGAACACATCATCAAGAGCTACGATGACGAACTGATCCGCCTGACCGGCGAACTGGTTCGCATGGGCGAGTTGGCGGTGAGTCAGTTGGAGGCAGCCATCGATGTCGTCGATCGCCGCGACGAACGCGCGGCCCAGCACGTCGTCAACAATGATGACGCGATCGACCAGTTGGAGCAGGAAATCAGCCACGATGTGGTGCGCCTGCTGGCTCTGCGCGCGCCGATCGCCGGTGACTTGCGCAATGTATTCGCAGCGCTACGTATCGCTGCGGATATCGAGCGCATCGGCGACTACGCTGCCAATGTCGCCAAGCGTTCCATTCCGCTATCCATGGCTGCACCGCTTACCCCAACCGGCGGTCTCGCGCATCTTGCCGAACTGGCTGCTGAAGAGGTTCGCGAAGTGCTGCGTGCCTACCGCGATCGCGATGCCGAACGCGCCTACAAGGTATGGCAGGACGACGTAGAACTCGACGAGGCCTATACCGCCTATTTCCGCGAGCTGCTTACCTACATGATGGAAGACCCGCGTGTGATCACACCTTGCACGCACCTCCTCTTCATGGCCAAGAACATCGAACGTATCGGCGACCATGCCACCAACATCGCCGAAAACGTCTGGTTCCAGGTCAAGGGCGAGCCACTGACCGCGCAACGCGATAAACGCGACCTTACCTCCAATCCGGAGCCGGTCAATCTAGGCGACCGTCCGCGCTGATCGCCAGAAACGCTTCAAGACGATATTGAAGGCCCGGGCTTGATCCCGGGCTTTCCGTCATGAATCGCCTCGCGTAGTGTTTGAACGTTCTCGTCCGATTTATGGGACGCATCGATCTGACATTACCGAGGATTCCCGGCATTGAACGCTCACCCTGCCCGTTCATCGCATTCCAGTCCGACTCAGGCCAACTGGCCTGGCGTGCTGTATGGCTTGATGGCCGTTACCGGCTGCGTGTTCGCCTTTATCGGGCTATCCCGCAACAGCCTATGGGCGGATGAGCTGTACACCCTGCAGCTGATCGACCATCACCGCGGGCTCGGCGAAGTATTTCATCGCGTACTGGCAGACGTTCATCCGCCCCTGTACGACTTCTTTCTGTACGAGTGGGTACAACTCGCCGGCACCCAGGAATGGGCCGTACGCTTGCCTAGCGCGATGTTCGCTGTAACCGCAGTGATCACCTTCGCCGTCAGCATGCGGCAGTGGTTCAGCGGCACTGCCATCGCCTTCGCATGCGCAGTTGCCACCACATCCATGTTCTGGTTCGTGCAAGCCCAGAATGCGCGCAACTATGCGCTGGCCATCATTATCTCTGCCGCGCTGCTTGCCGTAGCAATCCGCGTATATCAAAAAGCGCGCACTCAACCAGGCTTTCCAGTCGGTAGCTGGCTGTGGCTCACCTTACTCGGCGTTGCAGGCAGCCAGGTACACCCGTACATGCTGCTTACGGTAGGCATGTTGTTGCTGTTCGTGATGATTGCCGTGCGCGGATGGCCATTGCGCCTGGCCCTGTGCGTTTCCGGCGCGCTCGTGCTGGGTTTGTACGTCGGCTTGCTGTGGCTGATGACGCATACCTCTGCACACGATTTCCATAACACCTGGTACAGCAACAAGCCCAAGTTCTTCGTCTCGCAATTGCGGCGAATTCTGTTCAATTTCATGGACCGCCAGGCAGCCGTGGTCGTCCTGGCATTGCTGCTCTTGGCATGGCTACGGCGCCCGCCCGGTCACTCGACCATGAAAGCCTTGGATGATCACACTATGCGCTGGGCCTCGCGCCTCTGCGGTGTCGTGTGCATGGGCGTGATTTTCACTGGCATCCTGGTATCGCTGCTGATTGCCCCCTCGTTTTCGTACCGCAATGTACTGGTCTGCGCGCCATTCGGCTGGTTTTTGCTGGCGAAACTCTATGACGCGTCCGGGCCACGCGCCGATACCCGTTTGAGTGCAATCGGCGCGGCAGCTATCGTCGTGCTGCTCGGATCACAATGCCTCGTGCTGATACGAGGGCGAATGCTGCCCTCCAACGAGCCCTGGCGCGCTTCTGCGGCCTATGTGCAAGGCCTGCCAGGCTGCGCGGAGGCGACCCTGCCGGTCGTTACGTTCCCTGGCACTTATGGCTCGGGCATGAGTCCAGGAGTGCATGCCATGATCGAACGAAACTACTACGGGTATTATCTGCCGCCCTCTTACCGTCCCTACGCGTATCTTCCTGATGCCCTGGTCCAGCACTTTGCCGAGCCACCTCAACAAAGCACTGTCTCGTGTCCGGTTATAGCCTGGGGCTTGCACGACATGGCGGATGAAGGGAAAGCCCTGGCACTGGCCAAACAACTGGCTAGCCAGGCTGGAGTGGTCAATCACCAAGTTGTTGTGCAGGAATTCGTGGCCTATCAGCTGAACTGGTTGTCGTGGAAACCTCAGCCAAGTGCTTATGTGTTTTTGCGCGCTACGCCAGCCACCCTCCGCACGCCCCCCTCCCTACCGGACGGCACGGCAGTCGATCAAAAATACGCGCTTGGCGACCGGTTGCTAGTGAGCTTCCATCCATCGGCTTCGTCTGCAGCGAGCGCCTACGAAATCCAGCAGTTCCACGCACATCATCCATAACCTCACGGATGCGCTGCTCCTTATTGGGAGAAGCACGCTTCTTTCACGCTAGCTATCGCGCCGTTTCAAGGCGTCACGTTACGCGCTGCCTCGCGCAACTCCCGGCGCACTCGCGCGCTGCGTGCGATGCCGTAGATACCGATCAATAACCACGCAGCTTCCATGAAGAAAGCCGGGGCATTGAACGAGCCGAACACTAGCGAAAGCATCACGCCCAGCGCACCCAGCACATTCATGAGTTGGTAGACCAGTCCATTGCCATGCAGCTTATGGGCCTGTAACAGCAAATAGGCCAGTAGCATCAATGCAACACCGGCATAACCCGCACAGTCATACCAATGGAACGTCATCACACACTCCTTTGACGTAACGCTTCGAACAAAACGATGCCGGCAGCCACGGAAACATTCAGGCTTTCCATGCTCCCCGGCATGGGAATCTTGGCCACGAAGTCGCACGTCTCGCGGGTTAGCCTGCGCATGCCTTCGCCTTCGCTGCCCAGCACTAGCGCCACCGGCCCTTTCAGATCAACATCGTAAAGAGATTGGTCGGTATCGCCTGCCAAGCCAGTGATCCACACGCCGGCATCCTTCAGCGTACGCATGGCTCGCGCAAGATTGGTGGCCGCGACCAGTGGCACACGATCCGCACCACCGGCCGATGCGCGCCGCACGACTGGCGTGATGCCCACCGCACGATCCTTTGGCACGATCACCGCCGTCACTTTCGCCGCTGCCGCACTACGCAGACAGGCGCCAAGGTTATGCGGATCGGTCACGCCATCCAGTACCAATACCAATGCATCGTGCCCGGCTTTCTCAAGCAGCTCGGACAAGTCATTCTCGCCAGCCAAAGGAGGAGCCTGATAGAGCGCCACAATGCCTTGATGACGCGCCTCGCCCGCTACACGATCCAGCTGTTCGCGCGGGCGATGATGTACTGGGATCTTCAGCGCCTTGGCCTGCTCGGCCAAGGCCTGCACACGCGGATTACGCTGGCCATTTTCCACCAGTACTTCGCGAACCCGCTCCGCATCGTTGTTCAATGCGCCCTCGACCGGGTTGATACCGACAATCCAACTCTCGCTCATCGTTTACCTTTCGATGTCTTCGAGCGGCCCTTGGCCGATCGCGACGTATTCTTGTTTACCGCCGGTGGCTTGCCGCTACGCGGGGACACCGCCTTGCCTATCGGTTCCTTTCGATCGGCCTTGGCCGATTTGCGTTTCGACCCACCGCTTTTTGCCGGGGGAGGCGTCGGCACGCCCTGACGTCCCGACGGCAAGGAATAACGTTC
Source organism: Dyella sp. SYSU CM1112 (assembly GCF_058216415.1). NCBI lineage: Bacteria > Pseudomonadati > Pseudomonadota > Gammaproteobacteria > Lysobacterales > Rhodanobacteraceae > Dyella > Dyella sp. SYSU CM1112. Next base: position 68,789 of record NZ_JBZEGI010000018.1, read on the forward strand.
ACCGGCAGCCGCGTAGTCATAAGCTCGCGGAGTTGTTGCAAGCGACGCAGCCGTTTGCACCGATTCGGATGTCTTTTTCTTTGTCGGTTGCAGCAGGCGAAAATCAATCTTGCGGTCTTCCAGGCTTGCCCGCAGCACCTGCACGCGTACGTGATCGCCCAGGCGAAACTGCAAACCGCTACGTTCACCCTTCAATAAATGGCGTACCGGATCGAAGTGGTAGTAATCGTTGGAGAGCTGGCTGATATGAACCAGCCCCGATACCTTCGACTCATCCAGTTCGACGAACAAGCCGAACGACGTCACGCCTGTCACCACACCATCGAATGACTCGCCGACGTGCTTGGCCATCCAGGCACAACGGAAACGCTCGTCCACGTCCCGCTCGGCCTCTTCGGCACGGCGTTCGCGTTGCGAACAGTGCACGGCCATCGAGGCCATGGCCGCATCGCTATACACGTAGCCCGAGGGTTTGCCGCCCTGCACGGCATAACGGATCGCCCGATGCACCAGCAAATCGGGGTAGCGGCGAATGGGAGAGGTGAAATGCGCATACGCGCTCAAGGCCAAGCCGAAATGACCGCGGTTATCCGGCTGATAAGCAGCCAGGCTTTGCGCACGCAACAACACGGATTGGATCAATTCGCGTTCGGGACGATCCCTGACCATGCGGAACACATCCGCAAAATCACCGGGCGTCACTTCCTCCACCGGTGGCATACGCAATTTGAATTCGCGCAGGAACTGTTGCAGGTCTTCGTATTTCTCGGCCGGCGGTGTCTCATGCGCGCGGAATAAAGCAGGAATCTTGCGCTTGGCCAGGAACAACGCCGCCTGCACGTTCGCGGCGATCATGCATTCCTCGATCAACTTATGCGCATCGTTGCGCTCCGTGGCACCGACCGTCTGCACCTCGCCTGTGGCGTCGAGGTGGAACTTTACCTCCGGCGTTTCGAAATCGATCGCGCCGCGGCGCCGTCGTTGTTCGGCCATCGCCTTGTACAAGGCGTGCAGATTTTCCAACTGCGGCAGGACATCCGACAACTCTTGCCGGGCATCCTCATCGGCAACGCCAATGACCTGCCACACCTTGTCGTAAGTAAGACGCGCGTGAGAGCGCATCACCGCATCGTAAAACCGGGAACGCACCACGTCACCTGCGGTATCCACTTGCATATCGCACACCATGCACAGGCGTTCCACATTCGGGTTGAGCGAGCAGATGCCGTTGGAAAGAGTCTCCGGCAACATCGGCACCACGAACCCTGGAAAGTAAGTGGATGTGCTGCGTTCGTAGGCTTCCTTATCCAAGGGGCTGCCGACCGGTACGTAGTGCGAGACGTCGGCAATCGCCACAATCAGCCGCCAACCGCCGCCTCGGCGTGGTTCCGCGTAGACGGCATCATCGAAATCCCGCGCATCCGGACCATCGATCGTCACCAGCGGCAATTTGCGCAAATCGATGCGGCCTTCACGCTCGGCAGCAGTGACTTCCGGCTCCACTTCTTCGGCTTCGCGCAGCACTTCCTTCGGCCATTCATGCGGCAAGTCGTAACTGGCAATCGCCATGTCGACCAGCAAGGAGGGTTGCAAGCGCTCGCCGAGCACGGAGCGAATGACACCCAGCGGCCCGCGATAAGGTGTCGGCGGATCAGTGATTTCCGCTACCACGATCTGGCCCGAACGTGCGCCCTGCTCCTTGCCAGGTGCAATCAATATGTCTTGATGCAGGCGGCGGTCGTCTGGCACCACCAGGGTGACACCGTTTTCGATCATGACGCGGCCCACCAGACGCGATGAGCGACGCTCCAGGACTTCAACGATCGACGCCTGCCGCCGCCCTCGACGATCCAGACCCACCACGCTGGCTAGCACACGATCACCGTGCAGCACGCTGCGCATCTGGTAAGGAGACAGATAAAGATCGTCACCGCCTTCATCGGGACGGAGAAACCCATAGCCCTCGGCATTCGCCAACACCACACCCGGGATCAGATCCAGTTTGCGGGCAGGCGCGTAACCACCCCGGCGGCCAAGCAGCAATTGCCCATCGCGCACCATGGCTCCCAGTCGTTTGGTAAGCGCCTCAATGCTGTATTCGTCGTAAAGCTGTAGCGCTTCGGCAACGCGTGCCTCAGTCAGCAGTTCGCCACGTTCTTCCAGCAGGGCGAGAATGGCCTCGCGACTGGGGATCGGCCTTTCATACCGCTGGGCTTCACGCTCGGCAAACGGATCACGCTGCCGGCTGGCGGGCGGTTCCGCCATGTCGCCATGACGACGCGCGGTTTTCGCCCTCTCCGGACGGGTCTTAGGAACCTTGGCCGCCTGACGCGGCCCCTTATCTTTGCCTGGTTTTTTTTTCGTAGTCACGCCCTAGTATCGCCTTGATACATGTCTTCGATAAATGGTTTGCCCACCTGTGAAGCGTGGCGGCTGTGAAGGAGTTGACAATAAGTCAGAGGATGCCTACATTACGCGGCTCGCACAGCCGCAAAGGCTTATGCGACACCTGCCCAGGTGGCGGAATTGGTAGACGCACTAGTTTCAGGTACTAGCGGGTAAAACCGTGGAGGTTCGAGTCCTCTCCTGGGCACCACAAATGGCCGCGCAATGCGGCTTTTTTGTTGTTTAGCGTAATCGCGGCGTTATCAGCCATTCAAAACAGATCATGCAAGCGCCGATAGCCAAAACGACGGGGAACCTGCACCAGTTCGACTAAGCGCATGGACAACACCTGCGTCGCTGCCGAGGGTTCGGGCGGATGACGAAAGGCATCGCGGGAAAGCCCCGCAAGGCGGCAAGCCCGGCGTTCGCTGATGGAGAACCCATCCAGCATGCGACGGACTGCCTCGCGCTTGCGTTGCGAGGCTAGCGTTTTACCCCGAAGCCAATCTTTAAGGCTTCGATATCTAAATGCACTATTGAAACCTTATCTAACCCGGCGAGCCCGGATGAATCCATTGGCTGTCATCGTGCTAATCGTAAAACTAGATTCAGCTACCAAATAAACGGTAGTTGATGATGCTATAGAAATGCGTTGCACTGGCGCCACGAAACCTTGAGATACCCCAGTTGTCGGGAAGGCAAGATTCAGAAACGATTGTGAACCCAACCCATTGAACGTAGAAGATGTAGTGCTTATTCCACATTGCATTAATGTTGGAGAAGTCGTATTTGCAGGAACAAAGGTTACAGTCCCCGAGACATCCCAATCACCAGCCGTCAATGAAATGCTAGTGATATTTGTTGGGGTATTGCTTGTTAATGATACGCCTCTACCTGAATTGCTTATGTATTCACCAACACTTCCAGAATTAGCATTATTATTTGTGGTCGTCCCAATGATGCCGGCTGTTTGTGATGGAGTTATTGACCCGGCAGAAGAAATCGTAGTGAATGATCCAGCCTGAGATGTTAAGTCTCCTGTAAATGTGACATTTCCATAATCGTCCATCGACATTATGGATGAACTATTCGCGCTATTAACGATCTGGAATGAACCATTAAATGAGCGCAAATATTTGTTAGGCGTTGTTGCACCATTACCGGAAAGAAATATTGAGGCACCGCTAGAAGTATTACTTGTAGCAGAAACGGAAAAAGTGTTTCCACTATTTGATGTGGAATTAACCTGTACTGATCCAGTACCCTTTGGAACAAGAAGCATTGTAATATTTGGATCGGATCCTTGTACACTTAATGTCGGTGGAACGCCCGAAACAGCTTCCGTTACTGATATACCATTTGTTCCATTAGCCAATCCTGTAAGCGTAAATATAGGATTGCCATTTGAATTATTCCAAGTGACGTCATAATTCTGGAAAATTTGCTGTATTCCGGCCGCGGTTGTGGTGCCAGTGCTCAGGATTGATGATGTAGGAGTTGCCGCCGCTCCATACCATTGCAATTCATGGCCAAGACCTAATGCTATAGCTATGCCAGTGCCGGAAGTGCCTGTTGCACCACTAATTGCATTTGATCCAAATATAATACCCCTGTCATATGTAGATCCATTATTCTGAATGTTTAATGCAGCTGTCGATGGATATTGACCCGTTGGCGAATAACCACCGCCCGCCGCAGCCTGATATGTAATTGTCTGATTGCTATTTTGTTGGTATGGATCACTATCGGCTGCGCCAACATAATTCATAGTATCCGCTTCTATGCCATATGCCCCGCCTGTCGCAGAACCGGTTGTATCGCGATATCCCTCGAAATAGCCAGCCCATGCCTGACCTGATCCTGATGCACCATTATTCACACCGATGCCTGTAATTGCGATCGGCTGTGTGCCTGACTGAGCCCCTACTTGGGCTCCTGATACAAGGGTCGTTTCAGAACTGCTATTGGATGCGTTCTCCACTGCCAGCGTGGATGTTTGTACATAGCCATAGGAGCGCCCTTTGGCGAGCTGATAAGTTGTTAGCCAATCGGGCTGAGAGTTAACATTAGTGCCAAGGTTGGCGGAAGCCGAGCCTACAAAAAGACGGTCTTGGATACGGCTAACATTGGCTCCAAGATTTTGATAAAACTGCCCCGTACTTGTAGATGTCAAACTTGAGATGGTTGATACGCCGGTAAATGTAGGTTCGAAAATGATTGGCGATGTAGCCAACACCACCGGGCCTGAACCCGTTGAGCTCGTAGCACCCGTTCCGCCATTAGCCGCCGTAAGAGGTGTTTGGAGGGTGAGACTGTTGAATGTAGGAGAGGGATAAGTCTGTGCCAATGCAAGAGAAGGGCACAGTAGCGCAATGAGCCATAGCTTTTTCATGATATGAAGACCACTCCGTTGTTGTTCCACCAAACGCCGGCCGCGGCTGGCTTGCTGGTAGGAAGATTGGGAAGAGATGAAGAGCCAAGAATTTGTGAGGGTTGGCTGAGAGACATTGAGCATTTGGCCAGCTGCCCATTCTGTTCCAGCCAAATCGTCACCAACTCATTACCGGTAAGTGATTGAGGCATTCCGTAGACCATGGGAGCACTCTGAATCTCGCACACAAAAGGTGCCGAAGCGCCTTAACAGAAAAACCAAAGAGCTTGATTACATATACTCTTCGACGATCCATACGCCGGGAGCTCCTGCCCCACCTTGCGATGAGGGTCCACTTGGCCTATGCCAGCACCGCCGCCGCCCGAGCCATAACCTGTACCAGAAAATCCACCCCCACTGGATCCTTGTCCGCCACTACCAAGTGGGTTTGAGCCGCCGTGCCCCCTGATACGTAGACATCATTCATTGCAAGACCCAGCGGTCCACAACCACCACGCATCATCACCACGATATCGACATTGCTACCACTTATAGTGGGCAATGCGGAGGGAGAGGCTGGTATGGCAATACTCGGAGGTGTCCCCGTACCACCAGCAAGTCCGCCAAGGCCATCGGGTAATGAAGCGTATGATCCGAATGTGGAATCTCCCCCATTACCTTCAGGATTAGCGCCCACGGCGCCAGGCGTTCCGCCCGCGCCAACAGTTACGGAAACTGTACCAAGTGATCCCGTAACCCAGAATTCGACATAGGATCCAGAGCTTCCACCTGGAGCCACAGCGGCTTGGCCGCCTGATGTTGCGGCGACACCACCACTTGCACCGCGCCCCCCCGGAACGAGGCAATACGGCGATAATCTCTCGTGCGCGCGGCGATATTGGCACCTCTCGCACGCCTCCGTTTTTGGTCGCCGGCAACCGTACCGATTTGGGCTTTATGTCGGACCATTTGAGCCCGATGATCTCGCCAGATTGCATGGCGGTTTCCAGGGCGAACAGGAAGGCCAGCCCGGTGCGCTGCGTGGCCGTCTCCGCAGATAGACCGTCTCCAAACCCGAATGCGAGCACAAGGCGATCTATCTCGTTCTGATTGATTCGTCGACACCTACTACTGGGCGGCAATGCTGGACACTCAACGTCCTTCAGCGGATTGACCCGGAGCCATCCCCACTCCTTTCGGGCTATCTCCAGGACCGCCTTCAAGAGGTTCATCTCGCGAGCCACCGAGTCTGCGGATACCTCGCGCAGACGCCGGTCGCGCCATTCGCTCAGGTCGGATGCCTTGAGCTTCGCGAGCTTGATGCCGGCGATCTTGTCGCGTGCCAGTAACCCAAGGCGAGCCAGCTCCCATTTCTCTCCCTTGTGCTTCGGGCTTACCTTCCTAGCGTAGTCGCGCAGGCCTTCCGCCAGCAGCTTGTCAGGGATCTCGACACCGACAAGTTCAGCCTCTCGCTGAGTGGCCCATGCCACCGCCTCGGCCTTCGTGAGGAAGGATTGCGATTCCCGTTTCCCGTCGACATACAATTCGGCCCGCCAAGTGCGGCCGCGCTTCCGATAGCTCGCCATGCGCGGAATCGCGGCGCAAAGATTGGCGTAATGCCAGCGTTGTAGATAGTGGAATTACAAGAATGTGCTAGGCGTTCTTGGTCGGCTAAGCCCGCGCAGTGCATGGGATTTATGGGTTTTACACGGAAAAACGTAGGGCTAGAAAAATATGCCTAGACGCCTCTCCTGCTCCTGGGCACCAAGCGAGAGCTAAAAACAAGGCATTTCAGAATAGTTTGGACAAATTCTGGACAAGCACCCAAACCGGCCTAGCGCCGGTTTTGTCGTTTCTGGACCCGAGAGAGCAATGCGGGCGCAGGCGCTTCTTTGCGTTATGCCCATATCGTGTGTACCATACACACCATGAATTCCAAGGACCTGATCAAAGAGCTAACCAAGGACGGCCGGTACGTTGACCGGGTTGTCGGCTCACATCATGTGATGAAGCACCCAACAAAGTCGGGGCACATCACGGTCCCCCATCCTAAAAAAGACCTAGGGAACCTCTGATTTATTCCTGATCATGAGGCATGATGGCCGTGCAGCATTGCGTGAAGACGGAAGTGTGATGAAACAGACCAGCTTTGCCTCCTTGAAC
>NZ_JBZEGI010000019.1:0-68915 GCF_058216415.1 Dyella sp. SYSU CM1112
TTCGGGAAGCTTGTCCCACAAGAGCGCATTCGATTTCCCGGATTCAGTGCGGCGAAAGATGTTTGGCTGTCCATTTCGATTTGTTCAGAGGCTCCTTAAACATCGATTTTCCACCTATACCCCGCACGCGCCCTATGGACGCGTACTTATAACTTATAAGATCACAAACCTGGTGCATATCCACCATCCAATGACATTCGCCTTGCCGGGATAGCACTGCCAACGTTGCATTGCCCAGTGAATACATCAGCTAGATCAATGACGCGATGTATTTCCATGTCCAACAAAGGAGAGTTGTGATGCCTAATGAGCCGTCCGGCGTGGTTCTAGCGAATACGATCGCCACGCTTCCAGCGGGCATCAACCCGTTCGGCGTAGCTATTAGCAAAGTCGATTCGAAATTATTCGTAGCAAGCGGAAAAATGGTGGTGGTGTATGCGATGGAGTATCTGAAGAATGGGACCATTAGGTATTCCCGTCAGTCAGATATCCCATTGATTCCTCCAGCACAAGACGTGTGGCTTTCATCGTTTATGGCATGCAGCCCGACGGAACACAAAGCGTATGTCACGGTCGACGCCAATGTTCACTTCGTGGAATCCGTCGATACAAAAGACAATAAGTCCTCTACCGTTAGCTATCTCCCTATTCTCAATACCATATCGAAAATGGCATTCTCACCCGATGGGAAAAAATGCTATGTGCCAAATGGCAACCAATTGTTAGTCATTGACGAGCAGCCTACATCAGCGACCCCTAAGGTCGTGCCCATCCCGTTGAGTGTATTCGCCGAGTGGGTCGCCGTGACCAACGATGGTGCCTACGCGTATTGCGGGGGCCTGCCTTTTGCATCTCCCGTACCCAACAGCCATGTGTCACGTGTCGACTTGGTCGCCGGCAAAGAAAAAGATTTGGTTCAGGACTTATTCGACAGTGTCACAAGCTTCGACGTTAGTTTCGATAACACCAAGCTTTTTGTCGGTAACGACGATGGCATCGATATCGTCGATATAGCCCAGAATAGAAAAATAAAAACGATCAGGGAAAGCGGCCGATTCGCCCAGATGGCATGCAGCAAAGTGTCTCCAAGGGCTTGCTTTGCCGGCACGTCGTCAGATGGGACAGCACAGTTCATCCAAGTCGTAGACACCATTAATGACACACTGCTTCACAGTATCCCGATGCCTGGCCTGCCCACTTGCATCGCCTTCGACCGCCTCGGCAATGCCTATGTCACGACCACAGGGGTAACTGTCGTCCCTCATTTCAAGCTTATGTCGGCTTGAGAACCGCTTAAACAAGTATCGAATAGAACGCGCCTAGCGTTATCGGCGATGAAGCACGGGGCTGTTAACCATCAGTCCCTTCATCCACTACGCGCCCCATCGGCAGTGCGGGGCTCGTTTCAGCGCGCCACGCCACCATCCGCTTCGAAGTGACTGGCAATGTCGGTTGCCCCGGATTATTCGTGGCAACGATTTGCAGCAGCTCAACGGTATTGCGTTCTACGCAGTCGACTCACCTCATCCCATCAGCCCATCATGCATCCATAAAGTTAGAGATCATTGGGATCGCGTGTACTCCCATACCTGAAAGCACGAATCGCTCTGCTGGTTAAGCAGCATGGGATAAGGCAACCGTGGACACCAAACAAGCTTCCGACCATTCATCATCGAGCGACGGCTGTCGCGCAAGGCCATGATGTATCGATGACCTGAGCACGCGCCTATCAATCAGGACCGCTATCCTCAAAGCTGCTTACGCCGCTCTGCGACATCCTCCGGCGTTACGGTGCCCTGCTTGTCGCCGAAGTGGCCGATCACGTAGTTGGTCAGCTCAGCAATCTCGGTATTGGAGTAGGCATCGCCGAATCCGGGCATGAACGTGGTGTCTCCGGCGGAACGCAGGCTGGAGCCATGCAGCAGAATCTGCGTGACATTCGTGCCATGCACATCGTTCACGCCACGCGTCCCGAGCAGGGATGCATACGGCGTCTGCTGTCCTTTTCCGTTCCATTGGTGGCAACTTGCGCAAGCGCCTTCGAACAGTTTCAACCCTTGTTGATCCGCGTGCATATCGCCGCCCGGTGCCGCGGCGTTGGAAGCCAGCACCGGCGCAGGATGAGCGTCGATGGTGATCGGGTCATTACCGGTGCGCGCAGGCACGCTGCGTAGATAAGTGACGAGCGCGTTGGTGTCAGCCGGGTTGAGAAAACGCAGGCTGTCTTCCACCGCTTCCGCCATGGGGCCGGCAGCGGAGCCGCGGCCGTCAGCGTGCCCAGTAGAGAGATAACTGGCGATATCGCTGTCGCTCCATGCACCGATACCGTGCACCGGATCGGAGGTGATGTTGTAGGCACGCCAGCCTTGCAGTTCCTGGCCTGCCAGTTCGTCGCCGTGCTTCAACCCGAACGCAACATTGCGCGGTGTGTGGCACTCAGCGCAGTGGCCTAGCGCTACGGCGAGGTATTTGCCGCTGTTCCATTGTGGCGATTGCGATGAATCAGGCTGGAAACGTTGGCTCTTGAAGAACAAAGCATTCCAGAAGCCCACCGCCCAACGCTGGTTGTAGGGGAAAGAAAGCGCGTTCGCTTTGTTCTGCTGCGACACCTTGGCCAGGCTGAAAAGATAAGCCTTGATTGCCAGCACGTCGCCACGGCTCAGTTGCGTATAGGAGGTATAGGGAAACGCCGGATAGAGATGTTTCCCATCCTTGCGAATGCCCTGGCGCACGGCACGCACGAAATCATCGTCGCTCCAGCTGCCGATACCGGTGGCTTCGTCAGCCGTAATGTTGGAGGAGTAGATGGTGCCGAACGGCAAACGGAACGGTACGCCGCCTGCAAACGCTTTGCCGGAGCCGGGTACGGTGTGGCAAGCCGTGCAATCGGCGGCCTTGGTGAGGTATTCACCGCGTGCAAGCACAGCCGCCGAAGGCGGGGCGCCCACGACGGCAGGAGACGTGCCATCGGAGGTGTCGGCGCGATTCAAATAAAAATACGCACCCGTACCGAGCAATAGCAGGATCACGACGACGAGCAGGAAGCGGATCATGCGATGTCCCCCTTCGCAGCCATGGAAGCCGATACCACCGACTTGAGTGCGTCCGGACTTTGCACCAGCCGGTCACGGTCGACCGGCAATTGATACAGACGCACGCCGGTCGCCGCGAAAATGGCATTGGCCAAGGCGGGTGCAGCAATCGCAGTGCCTACTTCGCCCAGGCCACCAGGCGGTTCCGCATTGATCACCCGGTGAACTTCGACGACGGGCACTTCGTTGATGCGCAGGTTGCGGTAATTGTTGAAATTGCTCTGCTCGATCGCGCCGTCCTTGATGGTGATGCCGCTATACATCGCGGCACTCAGGCCGAACAGCATGCCGCCCTGCACCTGTGCTTCGATGGAACTGGTGTTGACAGCAATGCCGCAATCGATCGCCACCACGGCGCGACGCAGACGCACTTCGCCCTGCGGGGTGACTTCCACTTCCATCATCGCGCATACGTGACTGCCGAAAGGCTCGCCTAAAGCAACGCCACGCCCCACGCGTGCCGGCAATGGCTCATTGCCCCAGCCGATTTTCTCGGCGGCAAGGTTCAGCACGCCCAGCGCACGCGGATTTTTCTGCAGCAAGGCACGCCGGTATTCGACCGGATCCTTGCCGGCATGATGCGCCAGCTCATCCATGAAGCTTTCCACCACAAACAGGTTGTGCGTGGGACCGACGCCACGCCACCAGCCAACCACCAAGCCAGGCGGCATGTTATGGCGAATCCACTCCACCTTGCCTTTGGGAATGTCGTACGGCAGCTCAGCCACGCATTCGACCGCATCGCTGTCCATGCCATCCTTGCCCATGGCACCCGGCGCAAAGCGCGCCAGCACGGAACCGCCGCTGGTGCGATAGCCGTACCAGAGCGGACTTCCGTTCGCATCGAGCACCGCCGAAATGATGTCGTGGTACATCGGCCGCACGCGGTCGTGACGAATGTCTTCTTCACGCGTCCACACCACCTTCAGCGGATAAGGCACCTGCTTGGCCAGGGCAACGGCTTGCTCCACCCAGTCGGTTTCCAGGCGCCGACCGAAACCGCCGCCGAGATATTGGTTGTGCAGGATGATCTTGTCCTCGGGCAGGCCGGTGATCTTGGCCGCCTGCTCCGCTGCCCGCATCGGTACCTGCGTGCCGGTCCATATTTCGCAGCCGTCGCCGGTCACGTGCACCGTACAGTTCAGCGGCTCCATGGTCGCGTGCGCCAGCATCGGCGACTGATATTCGGACTGCACCACGGTGCCCTGCGGGCGTTCGCCATCGTCGCGCGCCACGATGGATTTGCCATTACGCGCACTGTCAGCCAGCGCATCACGCAGCTGCTGTGTAGTGAGATGCGCGTTTTCGCCGCGATCCCAGGTGATGTTCAAAGCATCCAGACCTTTCCTGGCTGCCCAGAAGTGTTCGCCCACCACGGCAACGGCATTATCCAGGCGAAGCACGTCCACCACGCCGGGAACCGCGCGAGCTGCTTTGTCGTCCAGCGCAGCGAGCTTGCCGTTGAACGTGGGGCACGCCATGACGGTAGCGATCTTCATGCCGGGGACGCGTGCATCAATACCGAATTGGGTGGCGCCCTTGATTTTGTCAGGCGAGTCGACGCGCCGCATCGGCTTGCCGATCAGCTTGAAATCCTTCGGATCAGTGAGTTGCACCTTGTCGGGCATGGGCAATTTGCCCGCAGCGACAGCCAGTTCGCCAAATGGCAGGCTGCGACCGGAGGCAGCGTGATGGACCACGCCGCGATCCACCGTACAGGTGGAAGGATCCACGTGCCAGCGTGTCGCCGCTGCGCTGACCAGCATGCTGCGTGCCACCGCACCGGCTTCGCGCAAGACCTGCCACGTGGCGCGCGTGCTGGTGGAGCCACCGGTAATCTGCCCGCCCAGGGCCGGAATGCCGTAAAGCTCATCGCTGGGTGGCGAGTGCTCCACCACGATCTGGTCCAGGCCGACGCCGAGTTCTTCTGCCAGCAGCATGCTGCAGCCGGTGTAGATGCCCTGTCCCATCTCCACGGTCGGCATCACCAGCCGCACCGGCCCCTTGGTGTCGATGCGGATAAAAGCGTTCGGCGCGAATGGCGGGTTGCCGTCGGCCAGGGCGGCCGCCGCATCGCCTGCTTGCCGGCGGGCATTGATCATCGCGGATGCCGCGCCGGTGCCGCCCAGCCACAGGAAGGCAATGGCCAATCCACCTGTTTGCAGTGCACGCCGGCGGTGAAGATCGACGCTCTCGTCCTCGACCGGTTCCGATGCCTTTTGCGGATGCTCGAACAAGCTGCTCATGTCGCCGTGCCCTCCGGTGTGTTGACGAGGGTCTGCAGGATCTCCGCCTTGCCGGTGGCGGCCTGCTTGATGGCCGCACGAATCCGCACATAGGTGCCGCAACGGCAGATATTGCCGGCCATCGCCGCATCGATATCCGCATCGGAGGGATTGGGCGTGCGCTGCAACAGCGCCGTCGCCGACATGATCTGGCCGGACTGGCAATAACCACACTGCACGACATCCACATCCAGCCAGGCTTGCTGGATCTTCTGCCCGCTCGGCGTGTTGCCCACGGCTTCGATAGTGGTGATAGCCCGATTGCCGATGGCGCCTACCGGCAGCACGCAGGAACGCACCGCCTGACCGTCCAGATGCACGGTGCACGCACCGCATTGCGCAATGCCGCAGCCGAACTTGGTACCGGTGAGCCCGATGACGTCGCGCAGCACCCACAACAGCGGCATGTCGTCAGGCACATCGACCGGATACGACTGACCGTTCACCGACAAGGACAACATGAGAGCCTCCGTACTGCGTCACCAGACGCGTGCACCCCTGGAATACCGGCTTTGCCGGCTCGCGCATTCATGCACGCAGGCCTAAGCGGTTATCACAACAAATGACCCGTAAAAAACCCGTATAACGACGCTTGCGCATCTGGCACGATCCACCGGCAAGCTTGCACGATAGACCGAGCCGCGCATTTAGCATCATCGCATTCTGGCATTGAGCGATATATACCTGACACCATCACGTCCATCCGATGACGTTTCCCTTCTTCTCTCATATCGCAGCATGAATTCAGCACACGAGCTAAGTACCCTGATCGCGGCACTCCGCGGTTTGCACCACGAGGCCTCGCCCAAGGCCGCGCTCGCCACGCTTACGCGCACGCGCGGCTCCACCTTCCGGCGCCCCGGCACGCGCATGTTGGTGTTGGCTGACGGCCAGGTCGTATGCGAACTTTCCGGTGGCTGCCCGCAGCGCGACATCGTGATGCGCGCGCTGGAAGTGATGACCAGCGGCGAGCCGCGCCTGGTTCGCTATAACGCCGAGTCCGGCCTGGACGTGCTGATGGAAATGGGATGCGGTGGCGAACTGGAGGTGCTGATCGAGCCGCTGCTCGCCGTGCACGACACCGATTTCATTGACACGCTATCGCATTGTCTCGACACGCGGCGCACCATCCACATGGCCACCCTGTTCGCCGTCAACGATATCCCTATGATGCCGCGCCGCGTGGTGTGGAACGGTGGCGACATGCTGTATGACGCCATAGGCGATGCATCACTGGTACAAGCCATCGTTTCCGGCATTCCGAAGGTATCCCTGCGCCGAGTGCATACCTTGGGCCTGCCAACGGTGAAAGGCGTGGCAGATGTATTGGTGGAAACCGTCGCACCTCCGCATGCACTCACGGTGATCGGTAGCAGTGCGGCCGCACGCGCCCTATTGCCACTGGCCAGCGCACTGGGATGGCGCACTACCTTGGTCGATCATGACCCTGCGCGTCTTCGCGCCGCGGACCTGCCGGCTGGATTGTTGACGGTCTGTGCCGAGCCAGGGCATTTGCGCGAAGCACTGGTCTTGGACGCGCACAGCTCAGTGGTGGTCATGACGCACAATCTGGAACAGGACATCGCTTACCTCGGCGCATTGAAAGATGCGCCGGTTGCCTACATCGGCGCGCTGGGGTCACGCGAACGCGTGGCACGCATGCGGCACGATCCCTCGCTGGACGGCCTGCACGTGCATGCGCCGGCAGGCTTGGACATCGGCTCGGAAACCCCCGAAGAAATCGCACTGGCGATTGCCGCCGAAATCATGGCCGTGATCAATCGACGCAACGGTGGCCACCTTCGCGATAACGACGGCGCGATTCATTCCTAGACCATGGAACCGCGCAGTTCACCCGTCATCGTATTGCTCGCAGCCGGCGAAGGTCGTCGTTTCGGCGGCGCCAAGCAGCTGGTGGAACTGGCAGGAGAGCCGATGGTTCGCCGCGTCGCACATACGCTGCTCGAACTGGATATGCCGGTTATCGTGGTAACAGGTGCTTATGCCGACGAGGTGGAAGCAGCATTGGACGATCTGCCATTGAGCATCGTTCGTTGCGACACGTGGCAGCTTGGCATGGGTGAGTCGCTGGCAACCGGCGTGCGCGAACTGGCACGCATGTTTCCACACGCTTCCGCTGCGCTGGTATGCCTGGCGGACCAGCCGTTGCTGGAAACCGCGACGTTTCGTGCGATGCTGGATCGCCACATCCAGGCGCCGGATCGCATTCTGTCGACACGCCAAGGTGAGATCACCGGACCACCCACGCTATTTCCCTGTGATAGCTTCAAATCGCTGATGGCGCTTTCTGGCCCGCAAGGCGCACGAACCCTGCTGAAACAGCACCATTCCCGCGTGGAATGGTTCGCTTCGCCCGAAGCGATCGATGTCGATACGCAGGACGATCTGCAGCGCGTGCAGCTGATGCTGCGATCGCGTTCGACGGACATCGGGCAACCATAAATCGCCCGAAGACATGCGCCGCATGCGCAGCCGCTTCGCCGCGAAACCCTATGATTATCGTCATGCCGGTGCGCTAAAAACCTCGGCCGAATCGCGGAAGCGCCAGGCTTTAAACCTTGCGAAAGTCCCGCAAGCGGGTTCTAAATAATGATTAAGCAAATGCTTGGCGCTGCCCATTCAATCTTCACGTGACTTATACAAAGGCGTGACTAGCATCAAATTGCGGGGAATTTCATTAAATAACTTCCAATATCCGTAAATTGGCGAAGCCGGCTCACCGGATTTGCCAAGGGCCTGGCAAGGGCCAGTCCGCGCAAAGCGTTTCGCGGACCTGCGGTCAGTGCGTATGTGATTCGAGTGTCTTGTCCAAGTGATGAGTAACGCAAGGGCATAGCGCCCAGGGGGTCTCCATGAACGCAGCAATTCGCCAGTTTCTGGTTGACGAAGAAGGCATTACAGCGTTGGAATACGGCATTTTGGCCTGTCTTGTCGCAGCTGCCTTGGTCGCAGCTTTTTATCCTCAACTGAAACTGCTTTACGGAACGCTTATGACCCAGTTGACGACTGCGGTTACTAACGCGGCGGGGCAAACTTAATATTGCTCTATCGAGATAACTGGTTTTGATGGATGAGCGCTACACAGCGTTCTCGTTAGTTGTTATGAGCCAATTTTTGCGCGCAATCCTTGGCGCATTTGATTTCTTATGTATCCACGGGAATAAATGGTCGATCGAAGGACTCGGCAATGCCAGCCCTATTACTTATATTAACTACACTACTTTGTGTATGCATAGCGGTTAGCGACTTGCGCGCTCACCGCGTTCCGAACACATGGCTGCTGAGCGCTCTCTTGGCAGGAACAGTACTGCTTGGTTTGCTATGGGTAACGGGCGAGATAGCTCCACCCTGGCAGTCGCTATTAGGCCTGACGATCGGCCTTACCTCCTTGTTGCCTTTCTATGCCATCCATTGGATGGGTGCCGGTGATGTGAAGTTTTTTGCAGTGCTGGGTTTTCTGCTCGGCGCCAAGGCGTTATTGCCGATATGGATCATTGGCAGCATGCTCGCCGGCATGCATGCAATGAGCGTTTTGCTGCACCGCTGGCGTATGCGTCGTGTTGCGCCCGCTGGCGATCCAGGTAAAGCGCGAGGCGTCTTCGACGTACCCGGGACAAAGCGCGGCACGCCCTACGCCGCCTGCCTGGCAGCCGGTGCGCTGGCCGTGCTGTTCGATCCGCAACTGGCTCGATGGTGAGGTGAAGGCGATGCATAAGCGCTATTTTTTTGGCCCGCGATGCCGTCGATTCAACTCGCGTCATCAACGCGGCGTGGTAGCTATTGAGTTTGCCCTGGTGTTTCTGTTCGGCTTCCTGCCATTGATGTTGCTGACCTTTTCCGGCGTGCTGATTTTCGCCGCCCAACAAACACTAACCTTGGCCGCGGCGGAAGGTGCACGCGCTTCGCTGCATTACGGCAGCACTGCGCAACGCGCCACTGATGCCTGCAATGCAGCGCAGGAGTCGATGCAATGGTTATTGCGGTTTTCGGGTGATACGCCGGATTGCGCCAACCCGCCTGCGCCGGGTGCTTCGTCGTATTCACCCATTGCCGTCTCTGCTCCGGCTTCGTGCCCGAGCACGCCAGCCATGAGTTGCGTCACTGTCGTTGCGTCTTACAACTACGACGCCCATCCCTTTATCCCTGGCACCACCACTGTGTACGGCTGGCTGCTGGGAACGATCATGAGCAGTTCCGCCACGGTGCAACTCGACCTGACGGGTGACTAAGAAGAATCCACGTCGCGCCATGGAGATGCCGTCGATGCAGAAGCTCACGCGAATTCTGGCAATTGCACTCGTCGTGCTGGCGTTTCTGCTTGCGCTTGCGGCGTTCGGGCTCGCGCGCCGTCATGTCACGCCGCAGCAAGCCTCCTCGCCAGCGGCACCGCACGCAACCGTAACGCCGCATGCGGACACCGCCTCCGAAACGGCGGTAGTGGTCGCCGCACAGACGCTGCCAGCCGACCAACCCATCCCCTCCTCATCCCTGCGCCTCATCCACCAAGCGCAACCGCCGAAGGGAAGTTTCACCAGCATCGATGCGGTGGCTGATCAAATGGCGCTGGTAGGCATTCCCACCGGAACGGCGATCACACGCTCCTTGCTCGCGCATGGCATGTCGGTGCGGCTGAAAGCGGGAGAGCGGGCCGTCGCCATACCTGTCGATGAGGTTGCCGGTGTCGGCAATCGCGTGCTGCCGGGTGACTACGTCGATGTGTTTCTCAGCCTGAAAAACCCGCAGGTTGCCGAACCTGGGATCCACCGTGACCGCAGCCAGACCCGCCTGTTGCTTTCGCGCCTGCGCGTCCTGGCATATGGCGACCGGAATCTTCCCATTCCCATGACTCCATCAAGTCAGGCCAGCTCAGCCGATGCCGAACAAAAAAGCTCCCGCCCCACTACCGAAGACCAGCCAGCACGTACGGCCGTGTTGGCGGTACCGGTGAGCGACGTGGATCGTCTGCTGCTTGGCATACAAAACGGCAAGCTTACGCTCGCGCTTCGTCATCCGGCCGATACAAGCACGCCGGATCAACACCTCTTTCCACGGCCCCCAAGCGTGTTGTCGGCCGTGGCCTCGCTTTCACCAGCGCAGCGCCAATCGCTTGCCTCACCGGATAACGCTGCCTATGCCGGCGTCGACGGTGCAGGCCTTGCCGGCGATATCGAAACACCGCGTCACGAACCGCACCGCGCCGAGCCATCGCCCACGCTGGAAATCATTCGCGGCACGCAGGTCAGCACCGGCTTGCAGACCACCGGGATTCGCTCTCCATGAATATGCGCTCCGCCTGTTTCGCCACGTTGTTGCTGGCTGCTCTGTCCGTGAGCACGGCAAGTGCAGTCATGGCCACCGCCACCCAGGCCCTGACGCTGCAGACACACGAACAGCTGCCGTGGACGATTCCACCGGACGCGGAACGCATTGCGATTGCTGATCCTCACGTGGCGGACATCATCACGCTCAAGCAAAACCACCAAGCGTTATTGGTAGGCAAGCAAGTCGGACAAACGGTACTGCTGCTATGGCAACGCGGTCGCTCACAACCTCTACGTATAACGATAACCGTGCGCAGCGCCCTGCAGTCGCAACTCGAAAGCGGCACCGGCATGCAGGCCGAGCAGCAAGACGACACCGTTCTGCTCCGTGGCCACACGCCAAGCCTTCTCGACCACCAGCAGGTGCTGCAAGGGGTATCGGTCGCGGACGCTAAAACATCGATCACCGACCTGTCGAAGATCGATAGCGGCGCCGTCGTGCAAGTCGATGTCAAGGTCGTGGAATTCGACAAAACGGCGATGAGCGAGCTGGGACTCAATCTGGTCAAGAGCAACAACAACCACAGCTTTACGTTCGGCACCTTCGCGCCTACTGCGCTGAATTCGGTGGAGGTCGGTACGCAGGCAACCAGTAACAGCAGCGCAAGTTCGCAAATCGGCGGTGTTACGTTCAATGCCACGCAGCCGATTTCTTCGGCTTTCAACCTAATCTTCAATTCCGCCACGCACAACTTGTTCAGTGATCTGAGCATGTTGCAGAGCGACGGTCTGGCGCGTGTGCTGGCTGAGCCGACCCTGGTAGCGCTTTCCGGCCAAAGCGCGAGCTTTCTTGCCGGCGGCGAATTGCCGATACCCGAACCGCAGGGCTTGGGCACGGTGGCCATCGTATACAAGCCGTACGGTGTCGGCCTGACCCTCACACCCACCGTGTTGGCGCCCGATCGCATAGCACTGAAAGTGGCGCCGGAAGCGAGTGAACTGGATTACACCAACCAGATTGTCATCAGCGGTATCTCGGTGCCCGCGATTACCACCCGGCGCGCCGATACCACCGTGGAACTTGCCGACGGCGAGACCTTTGTCATTGGCGGGCTGGTCAGCCAGGACATCACCAGTCAGATCAACAAAATGCCCCTGCTTGGCGACATCCCCATCATAGGCGCGTTTTTTCGCGACATGCAGTACAGCAGACAGGACAAAGAGCTGGTGATCATGGTGACCCCACACCTCGTGCATGCTCTTGCGCGCGGCGTGAAATTGCCGCTTCCCGGCGAACGGGAACAGGAAAAAGCCACGCCCGTGTGGGGTGCTTTTCTGCTCAACCCGGCAGGCAGCGATCCGTTGCCGGGCTTTTCTCGTTAAGGGGCGCGCTATGCAGGCAGTCGCTTCGATCCTCCCCTTTGGCAAGCTGGAGCTCAATGTGAAGTTGCTGTTCTACTCACCGGACGAGCAGCGGGCACATCGCCTTTCCGCGCGGCTGCGTCATCTTGCAAGCGTGCAATGGGAAGACAGCGGCCGATTCTCACCGGAACGATGGGGGCAACGGCAGAACGATTATCAACTGGTATTGCTGGACTATGCCGGTGACACCGCCGATGCCTCCACCGCCCTGGCTCATCAGTTAGGCGCGCTCGCGCCAGATCTGCCGTTGCTCGGCGTGGGCTCCACCACCACCGATCGTGCGGCAAGTGTGCTCGCCGCATGGCGCGCCGGTGTACGCGGTTTTATCGATATGGATGCGACGGACGAGGATATTCGTCACTCGCTCGATCAGGCCCTGAAGCAGACGGAATCCTCGCACCCCGCTCCCGCGAGCGTCACACGAAAGGCAGCCCAGCTCGTGTTGCTGCTCGGTGTGCGGGCAGGTGTCGGCACCAGCACATTGGCAGCGCATCTCGGTGCGCTGTCGATGCCACGCCAAGCGGCGAATGCATCGGGTGACGCAAACGCTCATACGCTGCTGCTGGACATGGGTATGCCGAGCGGCGATGCCTCGCTCTATCTCGGCGCCAAGAGCGATTTCCATGTCCAGGATGCCCTGCGCCATGCAGCACGCATCGACGGCACGCTGATACGTTCGGCATTTCCGCATCACGCCAGCGGGCTCACCGTCCTTTCGCAAGCTCAGGATCTGCCGCTCGACATCGCCGATGCGAGACCGCTGATTGAACGCATGCGCGGCTGGTTCGAACTGGTTTTGTGCGACGTTGGCGGGGTATCGCCTCAACACATTCCTACGAGCCTGTTGGAACTTGCCGATGAAATCTGGCTGGTGGCCGAACAAGGCATCGCGTCGATGGTGTCGCTGGACGCATGCCTGCGGCATCTCGGGCAGCGCCGCCTACGCGACGGAAGGCTGTCGCTGATCATCAATCGTTACGACGAAGCATGCGGTATTACCGCCGAGCACATGGCGGCGCGTTTCAGCCTGCCTTTGCTGGCGGTACTACCAGACCGCGGACGCAGTTTGCGCAGTAGCGCCAACCAGGGATTATTGCTGCATGAATCGGCACCGCGGGATGCCTATGTACGCGCCCTGGCGCCCCTGCTAGGGAAATGGCGTAGCGACATCAAAGGTACCTCCGACATGCCTCGATGGCGCCGCTGGTTGCACGGCAAGGGGGGCCATCCATGGACGACATCATGAAGCCAGACATCGATCTTCTCACGATGCGGCTGGCCGCATCCGACGAACGAGGCAACACGCCCTTCGAGCAAACCCAGCAATTCCACGACATCCTCTCGGGTGCGCATGAATTCCTGCTCAACAGGATCGAAGAACAGCATCTGGACATCACCACCTGGTCGCTGGACACGATCAGCAAATACACCGAAATCGAAACCGCCACATTCATCCACGAATGGCGGATTCCTATCAACGAAACCGAAATGCACAAGGTCTCGTCGGCACTGGTGAAGGAGCTGACGGGCTTCGGCCCCATCGATGATCTTTTGCAAGATGCAGACGTGGAAGACATCCTGATCAACGGCTACAAAGATGTCTACGTGTCACGTCGAGGTGTGCTGGAGCATGACAAGGCACGCTTTACCGACAATCGTCATCTGCTGCGCATCGTGCGCCGTTTTCTGGTGCCGCTCGGACGCAGGCTCGACGAGTCCAATCCCATGGTCGACGCCCGATTGCCCGATGGCGGTCGCTTGAATGCGATCATTGAACCGCTGTCGGTATGCGGCCCCTGCGTTTCCATCCGGAAATTCCGCAAGGATCCGTTTACGCCGGACGATCTGCTGGCGCGGAACATGTTCGATGGTCCCATCCGTGCCCTGCTGCAGGCAGCGGTCATGGGCCGATGCAACATCGTGATATCAGGTGGCACCAGTTCCGGCAAGACATCGCTCTTGAATGCATTGGCCAGTTTCATCCCGCTCACCGAGCGGGTGATCACGGTGGAAGACACGGCCGAACTGTCACTCAACCATCCCCACGTGGTGCGGCTGGAAAGCCGCATGGGCGGCTTCGACGGCGAAGGCGCCGTGAGCATACGCGACCTGGTGCGCAACAGCCTGCGCATGCGACCCGACCGCATCGTGGTAGGCGAAGTCCGCGGCGCGGAAGTGTTGGAAATGCTGCAGGCCATGAACACCGGCCACGATGGCTCGATGTCCACTATCCACGCCAACTCGCCACGCGATGCCCTGTATCGATTGGAAATGCTATGCGGCTTTGCGGGCTTTCAAGGCAATCAGGGCAGCTTGCGTCGACAGATTGCCAGCGCCATCGACTTCATCATCCAGATCGCACGGCTCGGTAATGGCCGGCGCGTCATCAGCTCGGTTACCGAAGTGATCGGCACCGGCGAAGAAGTGGTGACGACCCAGGAAATGTATCGGCACGAAACATCGGTCGATGCACGGGGTGTCGAGCGCGATGTCTGGCGTGGATTGGGCTTCCATCCGCACACATCCAAGCTGGAGCCGTACCGACAATTCTTGCGCGAAGCAGGCGGTGGTCCATGATCCAGGCGCTTGCACTGATAAGCCTCGCCCTGCTGATGCTGGCCGGCGCAGTCGAACTGTGGTGGGGCGCCGATGCGCGCAGGCAATCGCGCCGCAGTCTGGCCCATATCGAGCAGAGTCTCTCCGCGACCACGGACACTGGCCGCCCCGCTTTATCCATGGCGTCGACACCCTCGACGGCCCATGACGAGTTGCCGTCCGATGTCTTTTTTCTGCGCGCCGGCTTGCCCACCGGTTGGCGCATGTTCGCAGCGCTATCGGTGGGGGCCATCGTCGTCGTGCTCATCGGCTGGTGGCGCGTCGGCAACCTGTGGGTGACGCCTGTGCTGCTGGCGCTGTACGGGGCATCAGTGTGGCTGTGGCTGCGTGGGCGCATAGAAAGACTGCGCAAACAGCTCACTCATCAGCTACCCGATTTTCTCGATGGCCTGGTTCGCATGTCGCACATCGGCAACAGCTTGCCGATGGCGTTTCAAGCCATCCTGCCCTCCGTTCAACCGCCTTTGCGCAGTGTGCTTGAGCAGGCCATGCAGGGGGTACGCGCCGGCATGGATCTCGATCGCGCGCTGCAGACGGCGTCGCATCCTTATCGCGTAGAAGAACTCGAATTGCTGCATGTCGTGCTGGGCATCGGCATGCGCATGGGCGGCCGCTCCGATCAGATCCTGCAACGCATGAGCGATTTCATGCGCGACCTCGGCCAGGCTCGCCAGGAACTGAAAGCCGTGACCGCCGAAACGCGCCTGTCCGCGTGGGTGATCGGTTTGCTACCGCTGGCTGTGGGGGCATTCATGACCTTGGCTAATCCGGCTTTCTTCAACCCCATGTTCACGCAGCCGCTGGGTCATAAAGTGCTGCTGCTGGCGCTCGGACTCGAACTGAGCGGCGCCTTTCTGCTGTATCGGCTGGCGAGGTCGCTATGAGCACGCCAATGCTGGTCATCGCCGCGATTTTGCTGGCCCTTGGCATCGTGCTCTTTGGCTTGACTGTTTTGCAGCAAGCACGTCATGCCGAACAGGTATCGCAGGTGCTTGATCGTGCTTTGCAGAAAGCCAGTGCAGAACGTGGTACCGCAGCGGATGCCAAGGTGCGGCGCAACTGGCGGCAACGCGGGTTGCATGCGTTGGAATTACTGGGCAAGCGCTTCGAAAACGGCCGGCTGGGCACATGGCTGCTTGCCTCCGAAGATCGACTGCTGCTGGACCAGGCCAATCGCAATACGCCGACCGGGCGCGCCTTATATATCGGCTTGCGGCTCGCGCTTGCGGTCGCACTGCCCATCGTCTTTCTGCCCTGGCTACCTTCCGCGGGCGCACGGCTATTGCTCAATGCACTGGCTGTGTTTGCAGCCGGATTGCTGCTGCCCAAGCTGGTATTGAGCACCTGGGCCGCCCGGCTGAGAAAGCAAGCGGATGAAGAACTGCCCTTGCTGATCGACTTGTTGCGCCTATTGCAAGGCGTGGGCATCAGCATGGATCAGAGCCTGCAGATCATCGACGAACGTTTCCGCACCGTGTTGCCGGTCATCGGGCGCGAGATTCATGACGCCAATATCGTGTATGCACATGGCCGTTCACGCGCACAGTCATTGCATCGCCTGGCCGAAGCGTTCGATAACCAGGATCTGCAAAGCGTAGTGCAGATAATCGTGCAGGTTCATGAGCACGGTGGTGCTGTGCAAGAACCCTTGCGCCAGTTCGCCGAGCGAGTGCGCGAGCAACGCAAGGCGCGCATGAAAGAAAAGACCGGCAAGCTCTCGGTAAAAATGACGCTGGTCATGATGCTCACCCTTCTTCCGGCCTTGATGCTAGTGCTGGCTGGACCGGCGGTAATTTCCCTGATTGGCACCATGGCCCGGCTGAGGGGACATTGACCATGCCTAGAGCCACATGGGTGGGCGTGGGCGCCGTGTGGGCATGCAGTCTACTGCTGCAAGCGTGCGGCGCGGTACGCAGCGGCTATCCAGGCCATAACCAGATACCAAGCCTGGCGGACCCATCCAAACCCGCTACCGATAACAAAGCGATGTATCTGGATCTCATCCGCCAGATGCAACAGCAAGGTGCCTACTACGCTTCGTTGGCACATATCGATGCATTCCGTTTGCATTACGGCAATCCCCCGCAACTGCAGCGCCTACAGGCCGACGCGCTGCGCGAAACCGGCCAGAAGGCGGCGGCTAGACAAATCTATCAAGCGATGCTGCGTGGGCCACAGGCAGCGCCTGCATGGCATGGACTCGGCCTGATTGCTGCGAGCGACAAACAATACGAAGAAGCCGAAAAGGATCTGTTTAAAGCCACTCAGCTGGAGCCGATCAATGTGACCTATTTAAGTGACCTGGGCTACGCGCGGCTTGTGGCAGGCCACATCGCCGCTGCACACGAGCCGCTCGCCGAAGCGGCCGAACTCGATCCGACGAACGCCAAGGTCATCGCCAATCTCGCCCTGTGGGCCTCATTGAATGGCAACGCGTCGGAGTCGGAAGCCATCATGCAGCGCGCGAACCTGCCAAAGGAAACTCGCGATGCCGTGCGCCGCCTTGCACTGAATCTGCGCATGCAGTCGAAGGCTGGCGATCAGGCGACGGCATCATCGTCCGGCATCGAACCGACACCGACTGTCCCTTCATCCGGTATTCCCTCTCCCTTGCTCGGTCGCCTGAGCAGCTCTTCCTCCAGTGAGGCTCATCCATGACTCCGCGCATTGCTATCGGCATCGTTGTTTTATGCATGATCGTGACGGGAACGGCTATGGCGCAACAAACATCGCGCGCTTTGCCGCCACCCGCTGAACCAGCCTCCGTTACGCAACCGCCGGATCAGACCAGACAGATAGGCGATACCACGCGCTATTTGCTGCAGCTGCAGGCAAGCGGCCACGCAGCGGGAACGTCATTGCCCATGCTGGGCGACGAAGCAAGCGCAAGCTATCGCCGATACCTGAAAAGTTTCGAACATCCCATTCCCGAATTTTACGAAACGCCCGTCGACAAGATGGACAACAGCGGACGGTAGACAGCCATGCACGCCCTATTCCGCCGACAACCAAGCTATCGCCGTTCAAAGCTACGCCAGAGCGGTTCCATGGCAGTCAACATGATGCTGGTGTTGATCGCGCTGATCGGCATGCTGGGACTGGTGGAGATCGGCTATCTGTATTGGGCCAAGCGCGATACGCAAAAGACTGCCGACCTGGCATCGCTCGCTGGCGCGCAACAGCTCCAGGATTGCAGTGCAGACAATGCCGACAATTCGGCAGCGCGTGGCAATGCGACGACCGAAAATCGCTTTCAGGGCACGCTTGCCATTTCATGCGGCACCTGGGATCCGACTGCCAATGGCGGCACAGTGGATCATTTTTCCACCACTGCGGCGGGCACGGCTCCGAATGCCGTCAAGGTCATCGCATCGCGTCCGGTTACGCCGTTTCTCGGCCTGGCCGGTTCGCTGCCCAATGTATCGACGGAGGCGGTTGCCACCCAGGCATCGCCCGTGGCGGCGTTTTCGATCGGCACGACCTTGTTGAACGTCAATGGCGCAGCCACGCTGCCGCAGTTCCTGCAAAGCATCGGGCTCAATCTCAATGGCACCTCCCTGGTCGGCTACCAAGGGCTGGCCAATGTGACGATTACGCCCTCAGGTCTGTTGAAACAATTGGGAGTGGATGTTCCTGCAAATATCTCCGTGGGCGATCTCAATACCCTGCTCGCGGCGCAGGCGCAGGTCCAACCCTTGATCAATGTGCTCAACGCCATCGTGACGGTGGGCGGCCAGCAACAGTTGACCAGCGCCAATCTCACACTGGTCAACGCCATCACTGCTGCCGTGGGTAATATGCCCTTGAACGTGACGCTGGGTTCGGCCACGAGCAATCCCAGCGGCCTGTTCGCCCAGATCGTGGGACCGGATGCTGCCGCGCAAGCCGCACTGAATACGCAGGTCAATGCGCTCCAGCTTCTGAATGCGGCGATCGGCGTGGCGACCACGGGGCATGCCATTTATGGATCGCCCATCACGTTAAGCACGCCGCTCGGCATTACGGTCAACGCGTCAACCAGCGTGATCGAACCGCCGTCGATCGGTGTCGGCGGGATAGGCACCACCGCTTATACGGCGCAGATCCGCACCTTTATCGATATCACGACGCCAAACGGCCCCGTCTCGCTACTCGGCGGCCTGATCACGCTCTCTCTCAATCTGCCGATTGCCATCGACCTGGTCAACGCACAGGCCACGCTAACCGATCTTTGCAACACCACCGACAGCAACGGCCAGCCCGAAGCGACGATCGCCGTAAACGCTTCCGTGTTGAAAATGTGCGTGGGAAACATCACGCAGGCGGGAGCGTTTTCCACTGCACTGGGCTGCGACAAGATTCCGGGCGCCAGCACACCGCAGCAATTGTTTGAGTTGTCTCTCGGCAACGTTGATCTGGCGAGCCTCAATACGTCGATCGTGACAAATGCGCTGCCTGCCAGCGGTAGTGGCACCCTGGCTGCCGGAGAAAGCGCAGTCATCCCGGCCGGCGGCAATCCGTTGGACATCGGCACCAGCGTCAACAATCTGGTGAGTGCGCTGACGACGGCACTGTTTGCCAATGCCGCCACCCAGCCGCCAGCCAATTCATCGCAAACAGCCACGCAGATCGCTACCGATCTGTGGAACGCCACCAACCCCAGCAGTACCTACCTGCAACGTACGCAGCAAGCCTTGGATCAGATCCAGACCGCATCACAGGGCTTCCAGGGCGTGCTCGGCAACGTCACGACGGACATGCTGGATCTGCTTGGCAATACGGTCCAGTTGAATGTGCCAGGGTTGCTTAGCAGCGTGAGCAGCCTGCTTAACAGTGTCACAGGCGACCTATCCCAATTGCTCGGCGACGTTGGGTGCGCGGCGGGAAGTTCAAACGCATGCATAAGCGTCATCAGCAGTGCCTTGCCGAGCGGTAATGGAGCCAGTTCTGGCGCATTCGTCGGCTTGATGAGTTTCCTGCTGCAAGCGCTTCAGCAACCGCTGGACGATATCGGCTCGAACGTACTCAGCCCGGTGCTGACCCATACGCTCGGATTGGAACTGGGCGAGAACACGGTCAATATGCAGTCGCTGCAATGCCACCGCGTGCAACTGGTGTATTGATCCCTTAGTCACTATCAGGAACAACATGCATGAGTGCAACCAATCGCTGCAGCCGCCGGTACCGCTGCCTGCTCACGATGATGGCGACGATGTTCACGTGCGCGCTGGCATCCGCTACGGATACCCCACCGCCGGTACCGAATGCGCAGCCGGTTCAACTACCCGGCAGCGCGATGGATGACTTTCATGAGCTGATCCAAAGCCATCAACTCACGGAGCTGCGCACCACGTATAACAGCAGCTACGGTGCAAGCCTCCTGTTCCAGCCCGACAAGCTTTCTTATTACGTCGCCCTGTTCCACGGCAAGGATTTCTGGCGAGTGATCCGCAGTGACTCTTACGACGATGCCGAGAACATCTACCACACGTTCGTGACGCAAACCGAGCAATTGGCAAAGGTGGACATCGACACGCTGCGCTTGCAGGCAACCAAGCAGTACACGGACCGTTTGGTGGCCGCGAATCAGCAGCACCTGCAGAACTTGGAGCGGGATGCCGAATATCAACGGCAGCAAAGCCAGCAGGTTGCGGCACAACAGCAGCAAGCCGAGCAGCAAAGCTCATCGCTGGAGTCGCAACTTCACGCATCCAACAGTGAGCTGGATGCGGTGAAGGAACGGATTCATGCACTGGAACAGCAAGCCTCCAATCCGGACTTGGTCATGCCATCTTCGGTGCAAAACTCAGAGTCCCCTGCCCCGGCGACCTCTACTGCTACGGCGGCAGCGCCTGCCAATTGAGCATTTTGCCTATTCGTGGAAGACGCTCATCCGCAATGGTTATCGGTGTCTTCATGCCTGAATGTAGGGGTTTTGTCGATTTGTCGCTGCCATAGCTATTATTTCTGTCATATTTGAGTAAAGTTCGCCTGTTAGCGCCGCTCTGACCACAGGCAGCATTGCGGCATCGCAACACGCAATGCACGGTGGTACATCGCGTAGCTGATGCAGATCAAGCCATGGGTTGGCTAAAGCAGCTTGACTATCTCGGGCTTCTAAAAGGGAGGGATTCATGCCGAACTGGGAAAGAGCTTTGACGACGGTAGGCCTGCGTTATGGCCGAGAGGATGTTCCCCCGCCGTCTTTCGCTCTCGCCGGGCTCTAACACACCAGCACTTTCTCTCACGACCCCGCCACCCGCGGCTGGCAACCGCAAGGCGATAAACAGGTGCGCTATCGCGCATCGAATGCATATCAGGGTGCTACACGCTGCAGACAACTCGGAGTACGCACTCCGTCCATTTCTTTTTAGGGGAGTTACTGCAATGAGTGATGAACAGGCGATTGCCCGCTTTTCCAATCCCGCGCCGCTGGGATTGGCGGGTTTTGCATTAACGACGTGGTTGCTCAGCATGATCAATGCAGGCTGGTTTAACGGCGACGCCATGAACATGGTGCTTGCCGTTGCCATGGCGTATGGCGGAACGGCGCAAATCATCGCCGGGATCATGGAGTTGCCGCGGGGGAATACGTTCGGCGCAACGGCCTTCGTAAGCTACGGTGCTTTCTGGTGGTCGTTTGCACTGTTTGTGTTGTTTCTGCATGACAAGGTGCCGGGTGCATTCGTCGGCTGGTACCTGTTCATGTGGGGAGTCTTTACGTTCTACATGTGGGTCGGCACATTGCGGGCGGCACGCGCGCTGCAGCTTATTTTCCTCGCTTTGTGGATCACCTTCTTTCTGCTGGCGGCAGGCGAATGGACCGGGATGGGCAGCTTGCATATGGCAGGCGGTTATACCGGCCTCATCACCGCGCTGTTCGCGTTCTATCTGTCGGCGGCAGAAGTCATCAATGAAGCGCACAAGCGGATCGTCTTGCCCGTCGGGGCGCCGAATCCCGCAAGGTGAATGCGTACATCCCACGTGACGACAACAACTCCACAAAGAAGGGACCATTCCATGAAACGACATGCCCTTTTCCTGGCCCTGACAGCATTGGGCCTTACCATGACTGCTCCCGCTTTCGCGCAATCCGACAGCCGCGATGCGCAAATCAAAGCATTGAAGACGCTGGTCGAGAAGCAGCAACAGCAGCTCAATCAACAACAGCAAGACCTGCAGCAGCTACATGCCGCCCTCTCGCAACTGGAGAATCAGCAGACGGCGCAGCAAGCGCAGATCCAGCAAACCCAACAAGCCCAGGCGCAAGTACAGAACCAAGTGCAGAGCGTGGTGGCTGCGGCGCCGGCCAAGCCGGTTTTCAGCAGTGCACCGGGGCTTTCGGTCGCGTTCCACGGCTTCATCGATGCCACTGCTTTCAGCCAGAACAGGAGCTTCACCTTCGGCAATGGCCAGAACGCCGAATATCCCATTCCAGGAAGCACCGGCAACCTCAGCGGCGTGGATGTACGCAATACACGCTTCTGGTTCGACCTGACCGGCGCGAAGATCGCAGGTAACTGGACCGGCGGCGCACATCTGGAAATGGATTTCTTCGGCGGCAACAACGGTACCGGCGGCTATTCACAAGAGCAGCCACTGCCTCGCCTGCGTCAGGCCTACATGGTGCTGGACAATCCGGTGACAGGCAGCACGATCAAGATCGGCCAGCAATGGGACCTGATTTTCCCGCTTGACGATTTGCCCGATTCACTCAGTCACATCGCCTTCCCGCTGGGCTACGGCACGGGCATCATCGGCTGGCGTTTCCCCGGCATCGTGTATTCGCAGGATCTCAATCACGGTTCCAGCGGCCCGCAGTGGCGTCTTGATCTAGGTGCTTTCGAGGGAACCTGGAACGGTCCCGGCAGCCCGATCAATTACGTCAGCGCAGGGAATGCCGGATTCCGTCCACAGCTGGAAGCAAAGCTGCATATCGAAATGCCCAAGCAATGGATGCTGTTCGCGGCCGCCCACTACAGCCAGATCAACCTGAGCGGCGTAGGCGGCACGGAGCCGACACCGATCAAGCGTCAGTTCGCCAGCGACGCCTATGAAGTCGGCGGACAATGGACACCAGGGCCGTGGGTTTTCAAGAGCGTGCTTTATACCGGCCGGGGCATTCCGCAGATCTTCGGCGGCCTTTCGCAATTCGCGGACATCCGGGATAAAGGTGGTTACGTTTCGGGCGGCTACAAGTTCACGCCGAACTGGAGCGCCAACGTGTTCTATTCCATGAGCAAGCCGAATTCCAACGATGTGATTTTGTGGCTTGACCATGGCTCAACCGGCCTGCTGAAGAACCGCCAGATGGCGGCGAACGTGCAATACACCGTGGGTGACTTCGCGTTCGCGCTGGAATGGATCCACGCCATTCTCAACAGCACGACAAATGGCGAGAATCGCACCACGACCAGCGGCAATCAGGTCAACCTCAGCGCCATGTACAAATTCTGATATGTGCAGCAACGGCCTCCCCTTGCTCGGCGAGGGGAGGCTTATCCAGAGCCTGTTACCCTATTGGCCCAAACAGCTCCCAGCGCCAGCCACGCCAACAGGGCAAACAGGCCCTAGTCAAAGCAAGAAGCAGAAACTACCGCTGCGCCTGCGCCGTTTCCAAGGCGCCGTAACCGCCGCCCAACGCATCGATCAAGCGAACCGAAAGATCGGCCTGCTGGCTTTCCAAAGCAGCCAGCCGCTGATCGGCAAGCAATAGCTGTTGACGGCTTGCCAGCGGCGTCAATGGGCCGCTGACACCTCCCTTGTATGCGGACAATGCATCGTGCCAGCTCTTTTCCGCATCTTGCTTGGCCCGCTTTTCCAGGGTGATCTGATCGCGCACCGAAGAAAGCGCCGAAACCAGATCGGACACTTCGTTCAATGCACCGATCAGTAAGCTGTTGTAATGCGCGACGGCTTCGTCGTAACGGGCATCGGCGCCGGTCAGATTGGCGCGCAGGCGTCCACCGTCGAAGATGGGAAGTGTCAGGGCGGGAGCGACGTCATACGTACGTGCCGGCAATTGGAACACGTTGGTGCTGCCGCCGACGGCGATAAAACCGGCCATGGCAGTCAAGCTGATATTGGGCAGAAATTGCGTCCTGGCAGCTTTGATGTCCTTGGAAGCAGCCTCGACCTGCCAGCGTGCCGCGACCAGATCAGCGCGACGCCCAAGCAAGTCCACACTCAGTTTGTCCGGTACAGCCACAAGACCCGCATCGAGTATGTGCGGACGCGTGATGCTCAATCCGCGATCAGGCCCCTCACCCAACAAGACGGAAAGACTGCTGCGCGCTGCGTCGATGGCCCGTTCCGCCTGTGCTTTCTGTTGTTCGGCGCTCGCCACTTGCGAATCAGCAAATGCCTCTTGCTGTGGTGTGCCGAGACCGCCGGCAACCAGACGACGTGTCAAGCTCAAGGTCTGACTGGTGCGCTGCAGCTCGCCTTCGGCAACATCTTTCTGCGCGAAGGCATAACCAAGATTCACGTATGCGCGCGCTACATTGACGGATAGCTGGATACGTGCCGCGCGAGTCTCGATTTCCGCGGCCCGGCTTCGACCTAACGCAGCTTCCCACGCGGCACGTTTACCGCCCCAGAGATCCAGGTCCCAAGAAAAACCGGCTGTGACGGATTTGCTCCAGGCGAACGTACCCAGGGCATAACTGGGATAAACCGGATCTTTGCTGGAAAGACGTGCACCGATGGCGCTGGCATCCAGTTCGGCTTGCGGCAAGCGCGTGGCGTTGATGCTGTCCGCCACCGCTTGTGCCTGTCGTGCGCGTGCTTCCGCTTCAGCAAGAGTGGGGCTGTTTTTCAGGGCTTCGTCGATCAGTGCGGTCAGTTGGGGGTCGCCGAAGCCGATCCACCAATCATGCGATGGCCATGCTGTGGGACTGAGCGGTACGCCACGAAAACTCTGCTCGCTCTTGAGGTTGTTCGGATCCATCATCTTGCCGGTGGCATGCCGGCCGCCGGGTGTAGCGCAACCGCTCAGCACGGTACCCAGTGCCCATAGCAGAGCAATAGACGATGTGCGCAACGAGAGATTCATGATTCTGTGCATGGCGCGTTCACCGTGATGCCGCAGCGTCGTGCTGTGCGCCAGGATGCACGATCAAGGTTGCGGTTTCGCCTGCGACCAGCACCGTATTCGGCGGCATATGATCGGTATCGATGCGGACCCGCACCGGCACGCGCTGCGCCAGACGCACCCAGTTGAACGTGGGATTGATGTTGGCCAGCAAATCGTTGCTGGTGGGATCGACAGCACCTGCAATGCCACGCGCAATACCCTCTACGGTGCCGTGCAGATGCACGCCACCGCTCATCAGGCGGATGTCGACCGGATCGCCAATGCGAAGATGCGGCAGCTTGGTTTCCTCGAAATAGCCGTCCACCCAGAACGAATGACGATCGATCAAGGCGAGTCGCGGTGCACCGGCGCTGGCATAGTCACCGACGCGCACCAGCAGGTTGGTCACATAACCGTCCACGGGTGCGCGCACTTCCGTGCGCTGAAGATTGAGTACCGCAGTAGCGAGTGCTGCCTGCGCTTGTTTCACCGCGGCCAATGCCTGCTGCTGCGCGGCAACCGCCTGCTCAACACCGGCACGCGCCCGGTCCAGGGTTGCCCGCGCGGCGTCCGCCGTGGCGCGCGCATTGGCGATGTCTTCGCTGGATACCACGTCCTTCAAATTCTGGCGCCGCCTGGACTGCTCCGCATACATGGAAAAATTGGCCTGGCCTTGCGCCGTGCTGGCTTTCGCCGCGTCAACATTCGCACCTGCCGCTGCCACAGCCGCCTGCGCCGCGGCGAGATTGGCCTTGGCCTGCGCCAATGCATCGGCATAACGCGCGCGATCGATCACGAACAATACGTCCCCTTTTTTCACGGCCTGGTTGTCGACCACATTGACCGCCGTGACCAGGCCGGGCACATCCGGCGCGATACGGACCACATAGGCGCGTATACGTCCGTCGCGCGTCCACGGTGAATACATGTAATGGCGCCAAAGGCTGTATCCGATAAGCACGGCAAGCAGCACGATGACAGTAGTGATGGCGATACGGATGTAGAAGGTGTTTTTCATAAGAGTGTGTTGAAAAGACTTTCCCGTCGATCAGTAGACGAGCAGCGCAATGCCGCCGAAGACGCAAACAAAGAACGCCAGGCGGAACAATGCGGGATGCCATACGAAGCGATAAAGCCCATAGCGCCCTACGATCCAATCAAACAGTAGAAGCAGCGCGATCGACAGTACGAACCACACCAGCAATCCGGGAACAAGCACTCCGCCGAGGGCTATTTCACGTGGCATGGGCAACTCCTTCGGCCATAGGTGGCGCTGGCATGTAAGGAGCCAGCACGGATTTTTCGTCTAGCAGCGCGAGGCGCAACAAATGCAAATGATCCAGCAAGCGCCGCGTGGCTTCGTCGCCATCGGTCATGACTGTTGCAGCGCTCACCGCATCCCGCGCAAGCTGGTACGCCGCCGTGTCAGGTTGTTCGTAAAGTTGGGCGATGGCGTAAACGGCGCGATCGATGGATTCGCGGATGTCTTCGGGCAATCGGCGCTGGGCCATGTCGTTGCGCAGTTCGATCAAGGTCCGCCCGACTTCATGCACGGACAACGCCCACGCCAGCAGACTGCGCGAGGCCTGGCTGCCGCGCTCGGTCTGCGCGACGACCTGGCCGAACAAATCGTGATTGACGCTCTCGAAGCGGCTACGCAAGCCGGGCAATGGCCCAGTCGCGGCCAGGCCGACCTGGCGACGCAGGCGCTCGAGCTGGCGGCGAATGAACCATACGCTGCCAATGGCGGGCGGAACGAATACGAAAGCGGCACCTGCCGCAGCGACGGCGGCAAGCTGAGCAAGTGCATCATTCATAAAACGCACTGCGTCGAAATTCATCGGATTGCTTACCGCCAGCAGATTGATAAAGCCCAGGCAGTATCCGAGGCTCATGGGGGCGGTCTTCGGCCACATCATCATGATCAGACCCACCATCAGAAACGGAGCAGAGCCGGCGATGAGCAGCATGTAGCCGTCCATCTGGGTCAACACGAAGAACTTGCAGATGAAGGCCGCCGACACGCCGATCAGGTAGCCGACAAAGGTCCCCTTCACCGCCTGCGTGGGATTGGGGGCCGATGCAAACAAGCCGGCGAATACGGTCGCCAGCAACATCATGGACGATCCGTAGGGCCACGCCGAACTTATCCAGAAGACACTCAATGCCAGCATGGTGGCGGTGGTGCGCAGCATCGCCAGGCCCGCACCCAGAAAATCGTTGCCGCGCTCGAAACGTACCCGTTCGGCCGTCCCTGAAAGTCTCGGAGCTTGCAGTACCGATGCCGTGTCCACGTAGGCGAAGAGTTCATCGGCAAAGCGGTCGATCAACGTAAGTCCCGTGTCGAAATCGAGCACGTCATTGTCAGACACCATGCTTAGGCGCAAGGGCCCTTTCCGATCATTCATGGCTTGTCGGGCATTATCCAGCCGCGGTAGCAGCACGCGCGCCGCCGCACCGGCTTGGATTGGTGCATTGAGCGCTTCGCAAAGGGGGCGGTAGAGTTCGATCAGCGCATTCGCCGGCACATCGTGATGCCTGCGTTTCAGGCGGTTGATCAGGTGGTGCAGTGTTTGCAGGCTGGTCGAGGCCGCCATGAAGCGTTGATTGAACAGCAGCATATGTCCGCTGCGTGCCCGCGTTTCCGGATCTTCGAAAATGACCGAACTGCGAAGGTCCTCCAGGGTGACCGCATCTCGCACAAACCGAAGATGCGCGTTCTCCAGGTCGCTGCGAGCGACCTTCCCTGCCATGGCCCGCCGTATGAATTCGATGAAATTGGCAAACTGGGCGCGTGCAGTGCGTCGCAGGTCATCGCGGATGCGACTGGGAAAGAAGATGTCGCTGACGAATGCCGATACCGCCAGCGCCAGCAGTACCTCGCTGAGACGCCAGACGGCAGAGTCGAACACTTCCAGCGGGTTGTTGATGACCGGCAACGCCACGATGGCCGCGGTATATCCCGCCAGCACGAACGAATACGCCTTGAAATTGCGATACAGCGTTGCGCCACCTGCGCATGCACCGACCCACACTGATAAAGCCGACAGGAACAACACGCGTTGCTGAGGGAAAAGCGCGACGATCAGAAAACCCGCCAGTGCACCAACCAATGTTCCCATCGCACGATAAAAACTCTTGGCCAGCACCATTCCGGTCTGGCGGTTGGCCACAATGACGGCAGTCAGCATCGCTGTTGCCGGCTGCGGCAGTTCCAAACGCATGGCCAACCAGCCGGTAAGGTAGATGGCCAACAGCGACTTGCCTACGAAAAGCCAGGTGACGGCTTCATCGCGAAAGCTTTGCACTAAGGCTTCGCGCCTTCCACCCTTCACCGCATCCACGTCGGTTACGGACATGACCATGACTTCCTCAGTCTGCCAACCCACCTAGAAACTTCTTCAACAGCTTTTCGAGCTGAATCTGTTCCGAAACTGTCAGGTGCCGTCCTTGCCGTGCCAACAACTGGCATATATCCGGAAGCAGCCCCTCGATCAACACGTGCCCCTTCGGCGTCAAGCTCAATTCGATCTTGCGGCGATCATCCGTGCTGGCGTGGCGGGCGATCAGGCCCTTTTCCGTCAGCTCGTTGGTCAGACGGGTGATATTGGCCGATTTCTCGCCTGCCGCATCCGCCAGTTCCGATGGAGACATCGTACCGCTGGCCGTGCCATACAACATCATCAACAAGTTGTACTCGGGATGATTGATGCCGTATGGTTTCAGCACATTGTTCGCGTCGTCATGCAACTGCTTGTGGATGTGCTTGATCAGGCGCACCAAGACACCTGGACGACGCGGAAAATCGGGGTAGCGACGACAGGTGACGGCCAGCCGCTGTTCGGTGGAAGCGAAATCGGTCACGGCTACTTCTCCCGGCAAGTACTTTATATGTATATATTACATAAATGTACTATTTATTTGCAAACAAGCAGCCTGGGATAAAACAGCGTATGGCACGGTAGAACGTATCGCGGTCAGGCGTTTGCCGCGAGTTCCTCGCGCGCCTGCATGGCAAGCTCGAAAGAGCGCTTGCGCAGGGTATGATCGAAGACATTCGCCGTCACCATCAGTTCGTCCGGACGATGACGGTCGATAAAGGCAGCCAGCCCTTCCCGCACGGTCGCGGGCGAGCCGATGATCGCGCATGACAAAGCGTGTTCGACCATGTGCTTTTCGGCGGGTGTCCAAAAATGTTCGATGTCGTCGATAGGTGGCGGGATCAGTCCCGGGCGGCCGCGTCGCAAATTGACGAAACTCTGCTGCTGCGTGGTGAAGAGACGCTGCGCTTCCCGATCGCTCTCGGCCGCCACGACATTGACGCCCAGCATGGCATGGGGTTTGGCAAGCCGCGCAGAAGGCTTGAAATCGCGGCGATAGATCATCAACGCTTCGTCCATCGCGTCAGGCGCAAAGTGTGAAGCGAACGCATAGGGCAAACCAAGCGCCGCCGCGAGCCTGGCGCCGAACAGACTGGAACCCAGCAACCATACCGGCACATCGATGCCGGCACCCGGCACGGCACGCACAACCTGGCCCGGAACGGCAGGCTCGAAAAACGCGAGCAGTTCCTGCACGTCCTGGGGAAAGGTATCTGCGCCCTCGAAATAGCGGCGAAGCGCCCTGGCTGTCGGCTGGTCCGTCCCAGGCGCACGCCCAAGTCCCAAGTCGATACGCCCGGGATAGAGCGAAGCCAAGGTGCCGAACTGTTCCGCTACCTGCAAAGGCGCATGGTTAGGCAGCATGATGCCGCCTGCCCCCACCCTGATCCGCGAGGTACCACCCGCCACGTAACCGATCAGCACCGCCGTCGCCGCACTGGCGATACCAGGCATGTTGTGGTGCTCGGCCAGCCAATAACGTTGGTAACCGAGTTGCTCGGCCCGGCGAGCCAGATCCAGCGAATTAGCGAAGGCCTGGGTGGGCGTGCTGCCTTCCGTGATGGGGGCAAGGTCGAGGACGGAAAACGGGATCATGAGCGGAGTCTTCGGGGACGAAGCTCATCATCTGGGGACGTTTACTGATGATGCCAAGCGGTGTGGCGTGTGCCTTTTGCGCGCGTGGCACGAGTTGCACCCGCAGACGCTTGCAGGCAACCCTGCCCTTGCACGCGGGACAGAGACTCGCTTGAAGCGTTCAGTCAAGTATCCCGTCAAAACGACTGCAGCGGCGGGTACTCGGCGGTGAAATCGTTATCCCACAGAAAATTGGTGAACGTCAGCGTGGCGGAGATTTCCAGTCCCTCCACGAAATGCCAACAACCTACGGGTAGAAACAGCAACTCGCCCGGATTCAAAGTACAGGAAAGCACTTGTACGTCGGCCATGCGTGGATAGCGCTGAAGATCAATCTGTCGCGCGTCAACGGGTGTAAAGCAATGTTCATGGTTGTAGACGTGTGCAATCTCGCAAGGCGGCATCAGCAGAATGCGCTTGCTCCCGATCACTTGCGCCATGAAGTTGTTGGTGAGATCGTGGT
The DNA here is from genome assembly GCF_058216415.1 of Dyella sp. SYSU CM1112. NCBI lineage: Bacteria > Pseudomonadati > Pseudomonadota > Gammaproteobacteria > Lysobacterales > Rhodanobacteraceae > Dyella > Dyella sp. SYSU CM1112. The sequence goes on from NZ_JBZEGI010000019.1 coordinate 30,230, forward strand.
GGAACGGTGTGATCGTTCCCGGCGGCCCGAGCCAGAGGAAGCCGCGAGAGCCCCCGTTGCTGTTGAGGTATTCGGGAATCTGCACGACATCCTCCCAGAGTTCGGAGAGCGCCGTGCAATTTTTCCCCTCGTTATAGGCCGTCATATAGAAATCGTTGCTGCGGCCCGCCTGGCGCACCATCTCGATGAAGTCGCCAAATAACATGGTCTTGCGATGGACCGTCTTGCGTATTTCGTACTGGGCGTCGCTATCGCGACCGAACTGGATTTCCACTTCGCGATCGCCACAACGCTGCTTGAAATAATCCAGGCCCCACTTCGCCAGCGCCGGCCAGTCTTCCATCATGCCGGTGATGATGACGGGGCGTCCGGCCGTGTAGTACGCATCGAAAAATTCATCGCGGGACAGCTTGTGGCGTCGAGGTACTTCTGCACTGCGCAGGCGATTCATGCGACGCTGCGTTTCGAGCACCCAATCATGCTTGGCCAGGCGGTTGCGCAAACGCTGCGCGCCGACGATATAAGGGCTTGCCATGGCCTGCTGCAGTTCTTGCATGGCTTCTTCGGGCGGGACGCCGGCACGCATCATCTGCTCATAGATGCCCTGCGGCGGACCATCCAGCAACAGGTTTTCCGCAATCCAGCGTCGCCATTCGTTGTCGACATGGACAACCGGCCTCAACTCCACCTGAGCCATAACACACTCCCTCGCATACGCCATCCGGCGTTGGGGGCGAGCTTAGCGCGTTTCGCGCCGGGAGAAAGGGGGCTGAGGCACCAGAATGACTGGCCACCATGCATCCATGTCCGGCCAGGAAAAGCTTTGGGCTTCCGGCCAAACAGGCGGAACACGCCCGTCCCCAGAATGGCTTCACCCACTACTCTGCGAGTGCGGCATCCACAATGCCCTGGGCCTCGCGCAGGATTTCCTGCAAGTGCGCTTCGCTCTTGAAACTTTCACCGTACACTTTGTAGATATCCTCGGTGCCCGAGGGTCGTGCGGCGAACCAGCCGTGTTCGGTGACGACCTTGATACCGCCGATCGGCGCGTCGTTGCCAGGCGCACGATCCAGCACTTGGCTGATTTTTTCCCCGGCGAGTTCGTCGCTCTGCAGCTGCCGCGGCGAAAGCTTGGACAAACGTGCTTTCTGCTGGGCGGTGGCGACCGCATCGACACGACTGGAATAAGGCCGGCCCAGCGCTTCGGTGAGTTCACTGTAGAGCTGGCCCGGATCCTTGCCGGTACGGGCCGTCATTTCCGCCGCCAGCAGGCCCGGCACGATGCCATCCTTGTCGGTGGTCCAGACGGTACCGTTGTGGCGCAGCATGGAGGCACCGGCACTTTCCTCGCAGCCGAACCCTAGCGATCCCTCAAACAAACCGTCGGCGAACCACTTGAAGCCGACCGGCGCTTCATAGAGTACGCGGCCAAGGCGCCTGGTAACGCGGTCGATCATCGAACTGCTGACCACGGTCTTGCCGACGCGAGCCTCGGCCGTCCATTGCGGGCGATGCTGGAACAGGTAGTCCACCATCACGGAAAGATAGTTATTGGGCGGCATCAGGCCACTGCTGCGCGCCACGATGCCGTGACGGTCATGATCGGTATCACAGGCGAATGCCACGTCGTACTGATCCTTCAGCCCGATCAGGCGCTGCATGGCGTAGGGCGAGGAAGGATCCATGCGGATCTTGCCGTCCCAATCCACTGTCATGAAACGGAAGGTCGGATCCACCGTTTCACTGATGACAGTCAGATCGATGCCATAGCGCTGAGCGATTGGCCGCCAGTAATGCACACCAGCGCCACCCAGTGGATCGACAGCCATATGCACACCCGCCTGCCTGATCACGTCGAAGTCGATGATGTTCTTGAGGTCGTCGACGTAGCGCGTCAGGAAGTCGTATTCCTGCACCAGGCTGGAACGCCTGGCCTGCCGATAACTCATGCGCTTGACGCCGGCCAGGCGGCTTTCGAGCAGCGCATTGGCGCGCTGCTGGATCCAGCTGGTGACATCCGTTTCCGCCGGCCCGCCGTTGGGCGGGTTGTACTTGAAACCGCCATCGCTCGGCGGATTGTGCGAGGGGGTGACGACGATCCCGTCTGCAAGACCATCCAGCCGGATGCGGTTATGCGCAATGATCGCCCGCGACACGGCCGGCGTAGGCGTGAATTCACCGCCTGCGGAAACGGCGACCGCCACGTCATTGGCAACCAGCACTTCAAGCGCGCTCTCGAACGCCGGCTGAGCCAGCGCGTGCGTATCGATACCGATATACAACGGGCCACTGATGCTTTTCTGGCGACGGTAATCGCATATGGCCTGGGTGATGGCCAGCACGTGCCACTCGTTGAAACTGCGGTCGAACGAAGACCCGCGATGACCGGAAGTACCGAAGCTTACGCGTTGCGTGGGATCGGAGGGATCGGGACGCAGCTGGCTGTATGCATCCAGCAATGTCGTCACGTCCACCAGCATGTCTTCTGGCGCTGGCTTGCCTGCGCGTGCATCGACTTTGGGGCTCACGTGCAAGGTTCCTCTTGGGCTGTGAGATCTCCCCTTCCCTGGCCTGGCAAGAGAAGGACTTGATCCTTGATGGGCATCGCCCATTATCGGCGACCGTATATCAACCCTTCGTCTGTGCAGGGGTTTATCGGTCGCAGTCCATTCAGGCTGGTGCCCGTGCCCATTCAGCCGCCAAGTGCTGCAGGTCGGCGATCGCATCGATGCTGTAATCCGGCGCGGGCAGGATCTCCGCCATGCTTGCCTGTGCCGCGTAATGCCCTTGGCGCACGAACACCGTAGTGAGCCGATCGCCGAGTTTGAGCTTCATCGTCGCCAGCAGGTTCGGCTTGTCATCCACCATCACATAGCGGTCTGCCGGATAACGCTGCTGCATGACATCCAGCGCGAGTTCCTTGTGGACGAAGATCAGCACGTCGCCGCGAACCGCAGCATGGATACCTGCACGTTCCACCTTGCGGGGCTGGAACACGATATCGCCATCGGATAGGACCACCGCACGTCCCAACGTATTCAAATATTCGATCGCCGCCAGTGCGTCAGGAAAGACCCGCTGCTCAAACGGATAGTCGAGCAGCCATGATGACATGGCCAGGAGGCCAGATCGCGCATCGCTTTCACGCCGGAAACGCTGGAGTGCACCCAGATAATCAGCGTAGCCCTCCCCCTGCCGCAATTGTTCGTACAGGGCCCAATAGCGGTCGCATTCCGCCTGCCCGAATTGCTGGATCAATTGCGCATGCAGGTCAGCGCCGAAGCGGTCGTTGTCGAGCAAGGTATTGTCGACGTCGAGCAGAAATACCGTGGAAGATGTTGCCTTGGCGTCAGTCACAAATAGAAGTCCACATGATGCTCGCCGCCATCATCGATGAGCGGCAGCCGGTCACCTTCGATCGGCCTGCCGTTGACCATAATGCGACGCGATACCGATTCGGCGCGGGAAGCATGCACCGTGATCTGGTAGTCGGTCTCGCGGTGCCGGTAGTTCAAGCCGTAGTCCGACCAGTCTGGCGGAAGAACCGGGTCGATGTACAGGCTTTCGCCTTCGACGCGCAAACCAAGCAACGACTCCATGATCAGGCGGTACATCCAGCCGGCCGAACCGGTGTACCAGGTCCAGCCACCGCGTCCCTGATGAGCACTGCCGTAATAGACATCGGCGGCAATGACGTATGGTTCGACCTTATACACGTCGATACGCCCCTCCCCGCTGCCGTGCGTGATGGGGCTGATCATGTGCGTCAATTCCCACGCACGCCGCGCATCGCCCAACGCGGCAAACGCCATCGTGGCCCATACTGCTGCATGGGTATATTGCCCGCCGTTCTCACGCACGCCGGGCACGTAGCCCTTGATGTAGCCGGGATCCATCGCGCTGCGATCGAACGGCGGATCCAACAACTGGATGATGCCCGCCTCGCGTTTCACCAAATGCTTGTCCAGCGATGCCATCGCCTGGCGACGGCGTTCCGCTGGCGCTGCCTTCGACAGCACGGCCCAACTTTGCGCAATCGAATCGATACGGCACTCTTCGTTTTGCTGTGACCCAAGCGGCGTGCCATCGTCGAAGTAGGCGCGCCGATACCATTCGCCATCCCAGGCGTGCTCTTCGAGATTGGCAGCAAGCTTGGCGGCCTCATCCTCGCAATGTTTGGCGAAGGTCTCGTCATCATGGCGTCGTGCCGTTCCAGCAAACGATATCAGCACGTCGTAAAGAAAGAAGCCAAGCCAGACACTCTCGCCCGTGCCTTGCTCACCCACCTTGTTCATGCCGTCGTTCCAATCACCCGTGCCGATCAGCGGTAAACCATGAGGGCCACGTGCCATGCTCCGCTCGATGGCGCGGACGCAATGCTCGTACAACGTCGCCTGTTGCGACGAGCGCACCGGCAGATCGTAGTAGGACTCCTCATCGTGCTTGACTGGCCGTCCTTCTATGAAGCCGACGCGCTCATCCATCACACCCGTATCGTGCGTGGTATGCACGTAGCGGCTCAAGGCCAACGGCAGCCAGAGATAATCGTCGGAACAATGCGTGCGCACGCCGCGATCGGAAGGCGGATGCCACCAGTGTTGTACATCGCCGTCCACGAACTGATGCGCCGCGCATAGCAGCAAGTGCTGCCGCGCGCTGTAGGGGCTGGCGTGTACCATGGCCATCGAGTCCTGCAATTGATCGCGGAAGCCGAATGCCCCTCCCGATTGGTAGTAACCGCTGCGCCCCCAGAAGCGGGCGGCGATCACTTGGTACATCAACCATCCATTCGCCAGCGCATTGATCGCTGCGTCAGGCGTTTTCACCTGCACCTTGCCTAAGGTCCAGCGCCAATGCATGCGTGCTTCATCCAGCGCCGAGGCGGCCGCCTTTGCACCACGATAACGCTGTGCAAGATCGCTGGCTCCCTTGGCGTCGCGTGCGGCGCCGAGGCGGAACACCACTTCTCGTGCTTCATCTTTGCCGAGTTCAATCGGCACCTGGATCGCTGCGCAAGGGTCGAGCCCTGGCCCGAGGCGGCCGGACAATCCGCTGCGCTCCATCGCGGCAGGTGTACGGAGGTTACCGTTGCGGCCCAGAAATTCCATGCGATCACAGGTCACACTGCGCGTCGTGGCATCGGCGTCGAAAAAAGCCACCCGTTCGGGGAACTCTGTGTTGTAGGCGTTACGTGCCAGCAACGCCCCCGTCACCGGATCGGATTCGGAAACGATATGCATCGCATACTTGTTGCGCATATCGCCAAGCACCCATTCCACATAGCCGGTCGCAGAGAGACGCCTGGCGCGCGCCGAGCGATTGTGCACGCGCAACACCATGAATTTCACTGCCGCATGCGATGCCACGTAGACCCAGAGTTCGGAATGAATACCGTCCTCGATATGCTCGAACACGGAGTAACCGAAGCCGTGCCGCGTGACGTAGGTGCCCTTGCCCCGATGCGGCCACGGCGAAGGCGACCAATAGCGGCCGCTCTCCTCGTCACGCAGGTATATCGCTTCGCCACAGCTGTCGCTGACCGGATCGTTGTGCCATGGCGTCAATCGAAATTCGTGTGAATTCTCGCTCCAGGTATAAGCGCTTCCCGCTTCGGATACGACGCAACCGAACTCGGGATTCGCCAGCACGTTGGCCCAGGGCGCAGGCGTATGGCGGCCGGAACGTTGCACGATCACGTACTCGTTGAGATCGGGCGAGAATCCGCCATAACGGTTGGTGAGCTGCAAGGTATCGAATGCGCGCTGAGCGAGTTCTTCCGATGCGTCGGATGCTTGCGGCGTAGTCGTCTTGCTGACGTTGAGCGGTGGAAGCTGCGCTTCCACGCGGCGACGCTCCACTTGTTCGGCCAGTGTGCCGCGATTGTCGTACAGCACAATACGCGCGACCGATTGCACCAGAATGCGATCTTCTACCGACAATTGCTGCGAAGGACGGACGAAGATACCGCCCGGACGATCGATCAGGCTCGCCTCGGCGCTCGATGTAATCAAGCCGATGATCAAATCCTGCAATTCTTGCCGATAGCCCGCCAGGTCCTCGTTCCAGATCACCAGGTCTACTGTCAGACCCTTCAGGCGCCAATACGCATGTGCCTGAACGAGCTGCCGCACTAGCTCGATATTGGCGATATCACTGATACGCAATAGCACAATCGGTACATCGCCCGAGATGCCCTGTCCCCACAGTCCGGATTGACCGCGTCGATTGGCCTGCAGCACACCCGCCTCGGCGCGCATCAATGTGTTGGCGTACAAAATGGAAGCCGCCATCCGCTCGTACAGCCTGGCATTGGCATGCGTGGCATTCAGCTGTTGCAGCAAGACCTGGCTATGCGTCCAGGACAATTCGAACACACGATCGGCAAGGTGGCGGTCGCGGTATTTTTCCACCAGATGCAAACAGGTTTCCCTGCTATCGGTCATGCCGGTGGCGATGTCGACAGTGGCCGACTGCTCCGGCGGCAAGGTCATGCGCACGCGGATGGCGACGACGGGATCGAGCACGGAGCCGACCGAATTCGAAAGCTGTGCATGCGATTCCAGCCGGCTCAAGGCCAACGGACGAGCGATGCTGCGACCGCGACCCACGAATTTGGCGCGATCCGTTTCATAGGAAACCTCCTCCACTACTGCATCGTGCACCGCTACCACATGGCACATCCATGGCACCTGCTCGCCGTTGGCGCGCGGACGGCGCGTGCCGATCAGCGCTTGGGCGGAAGCCACCCATTCGATTTGGACAAACAGATTGCTGAAGGCTGGGTGTGAGGCATCTGCCATCGGCGGTGCGATCACCAATTCTGCAAAAGTGGTCAATTCGATCGTACGTGGGTGGCGCCCGCGATTGGTCAGCCGCACACGCCGCAGCTCTGTGTCGTCTTCCGGCGACACGACGATTTCGGTATGCGCATCGTAATGATGCTTGCGTAACCGGAACTCAGCACGCGCATCGGAAAAGATGGCTTCGTAGTGATCGGGCTTGACCAGCGTGGGCTGATAAGTCGTCGACCAGAACTCGCCTGTCTCGACATCGCGCAGATAACAGAATTGCCCCCAGTTATCACTGGTGATGTCCTCATGCCAGCGATGAATAGCCAGATCGCGGCAGCGGCTGTAACCGGCGCCGGAACTGCTCATCATCACGTGATAATGGCCGTTCGACAGCAACTGCACTGCTGGCCGCGGCATGTTGGGATCCACAAATACACGCAAGGCGGCATCGGCGGTCGGATTACCCGTCTGCAAGGTTTGCAGGTCGATGGCGTGCAGGTATTCGGTTGCATTGCGTGGCACGCGCTCCTGCAACAGTAAGGCCACGGCACGGAACTGCGGGTCGGTGTCGAAACGCTTTTGCATCGGCTGGTCGCGCAACAGATAGGCCAGCGACAGCAGGCTCATGCCCTGGTGATGCGCCATAAATGAAGTAACGACCGCGGCCGTCTGTCCGTGAGGTATGCGGGCAGGCGTGTAATCGATCGCTTCATAGAAGCCAAAACGCCCTTGTCGCCCTTCGGAGGTCAATCGCTCCAGGTTGGCGTAGGCTTCGACCGGCGCCACCATCAAGGCCATCACGCTGGCATACGGCGCGATCACCACGTCTTCGCCCAAGCCGCGTTTGAGCCCCAGGCCGGGCACGCCAAACGCGCGGTATTGATAGTTCAAATGCACGTCGACCGTGTTATAGCCGGACTCCGACACACCCCACGGCACACCGGCCTGCTGACCGTATTCGATCTGCCGCGCGACCGCTGCATGACAAGTTTCATCCAGCAGCGTGCCCTGGTAGCTCGGCATCACCAGCATCGGCATCAGGTATTCGAACATCGAGCCGGACCAGGACAGCAAGACCGGCTTGCCGCCTGCAGTGGTCAGCAAACGGCCGAGCGCAAACCAGCTGTCTTGCGGCAACTGTCCCTGCGCGATCGCCACGTAGCTGGCCAATCGGGCTTCTGAGGCCAACAAGTCGTAGCAGCTGGCGTCCAGGCGGCGATCGTCAACGTTGTAACCGATCGAAAGCAGCTTCTTGCGCGCGTCATAGAGAAAGCGAAAGTCCATGGATGCCAGATCGGAGATCGCCGCGGCTAGACGAAGCACCTCATCACGACGCCCTCTGGGACTCGCCGATTCACTCTCCCCGGTGCTACCGCTGATGGGCAAAACGTGTCGCAGCGTGGGAATACTTTCATGCTTCGGCAGATGCTCGGCCCACACCATCACCCGCTCCACTTCATCATGGATATCCATGATCTGTTCGCACAGCCGTGCGCACCAGAAGGCGACGTCCGAAGGGGCATCCGCGGATACGGAGGCATCCAGTGCATCGATTTTCACGTGCAGGTCCACTACCTGGACTGCTACTTGATCCAGCGATGAAGGCGGCTGTTGCGCAGCGTCCTCCAGAAATCGCTGCAAGCTGGCTATGGCGGCATCGGAGCGGCCATCCGGCAACGCATCGCGCAAGAGCGTCAGTGTATCGTGCAGCCCTTCGAAAAGACGCACATGGAATAGCGGCTCGTCCAGCAACGCCAGCAGCCCCGGACGAAGCGTCAGCAAGTGTGCAGCGAAATTGCCGCTATCTACCGACGAGACATAATTCGGTGTCAACGGCTCCAGTGTGAGCGTGTCATACCAGTTATAGAGATGCCCGCGATAACGGGACATGGTTTGTAGCGTTTGCACCGTCTTACCCAGCCGGTCAAGCAAACGCCCGGTGGTGATGTATCCAAAATCGTAGGCGGCCAGACAGGAAAGCATGCCCAGGCCGATATTGGTTGGCGAGGTTCGATGCGCGACCACGGCAGTGGGAACTTCCTGCACGTTATCGGGTGGTAGCCAGTGGTCCTCCGGTCCGACATAGGTCTCGAAGAAAGCCCAGATGCGTCGAGCTACGCCACGCAAGAACTGCAGCTGCCGGCTATTGGGTGCGAAAACGATTTCCTTGCGCCGCTGACTGGACCACTGCACCAGGGCAGGTCCGACCAGCCACAGCAACAGGATAGGCAGCGCCGGCGCCAAGGTTTCGGGCTGATGCCGCCAGACCGCGATTCCCGCGCCCACTGCAAGCACGGGATTGCTCCACATCACGCGATAGGTACGCGTGGTGGCGCGCCGGCCTTCTTGCTCGACATCGCGAGACGTCCGCCACTGCAGCAGATTGCGCCGACTGACGACCATCCGCCACAGCGTGCGCGCAATGGCATCCAGGCTGTAGCACGCTTCGTGCGGCAAGGTCGTCAAGCTGAAAAGAGAGCGCGCAATATGTTGAACGGCCGGCATTACCGCCGTTCTCAGATGCGAGCGCATGGTCATTTCTTCAGGTTTCTGCACGATTGCCAGCAGCGCCGAGAGCAGCGGCAACGTGAACAGAAGCGCCAGGATGGCGACCGTCCACACAATCGGCTGTGCAAAGCAAAGCCATGCAAGCAGGAACAGCGCCACGAACGAGGGCGCTACCAGGCTGCGGCGAAGGTTGTCGAACAGTTTCCAGCGCGAAAGACCGTCGAGAGTGTTTCTGGCCCGTTTTCCTTGCGCATCCGATACTCGCGGAAGTATCCACGGCAACAGTTGCCAATCGCCGCGGATCCAGCGATGCCGACGCTGATAGTCGTTGAGGTAACTGGACGGATATTCTTCGTATAACGGCACATCGCTAAGCAAGCCCGAGCGCGCATAGCAGCCCTCGATCAGGTCATGGCTGAGAACGGTGTTTTCCGGAAAGCGATCATCCAGGGTCTGGGCGATGGCATCGACGTCATAAATGCCTTTGCCGATGAACGAACCCTCACCGAAAAGATCCTGATAGACATCCGATACCATGCGTGTATACGGATCGATGCCGACTTCGCTTCCGAACAACATGGCGTAACGTGAGCGGCCGGTGCTGGGCAGGCTGATGCCGAGCCTGGGCTGCAAAATGCCATGGCCGCGCAGCATGCGCCCTTCGGCTGCGTCATACACCGGATGATTGAGCGGATGCGCCATCACGCCGGCAAGGGTCTGCGCAGCATCACGAGGCAACTGTGTATCTGCATCGAGGGTAATGACGTACTTGACGCTACGAAGCACTTCGATCGGACCGACTACCTGCATGAAGGGGCGCATGTCGCCGGTGCGCAGGAGGGTATTGAGATCAGTGAGCTTGCCGCGCTTGCGCTCGTATCCCATCCAGATTTTGTCCGCGCGATTGAAGCGCCGCGGCCGATGAAACAGATAGAAACGATCGCCGGATCCTGGCGCATATTTGGCGTTCAAGGCGTCTACATGCTGGCGCGCCAGCTTCAAGATCGTGTTGTCCTGATCCATCCACTCGTCGGGAGCATCCTTGTAATCACTCAACAGGGCGAAGTGAATGTTCTGGTCGCGATTGGCCAGGAAATGCACTTCGAGCGCCTCGACCATGTCTTCGACATCCTGCACATCTCCAAATAGCGCCGGCACCACCACCAAGGTACGCGCAGCCGGTGGCACGCCCTGTGAAAAATCCAGGCGCGGCAACATCGTGGGCGAGATCGTGACAGTAACGATCCAGTTCACCAAACCCAGCGCGAACTGGCTGGCGGCAAGCAAGGCGGGTATCGCTACACAGGCGATGACCCACGCCGGATAACCGCCAATGCTCGCCATACGTACGATCGGCTCGGCCAACAACGCGGTAAGCAAGATGACCATGCCGAGGTACCCAAGCAACGAGCTGCGTGCCAGCCGGCGCCGCAAGCCCGTCCAGCGGCGATAGCGATAGCTGACGGCATGTTCGAGCTCGGCCAGGCCTTGGTCGACCAGGTAGTACCCCACGTGCGCCCCGATGCCCGATACCGGATGATCGGCGGCGCAATGACGTGCAAGTTCAATCGCAGCCTGGGCCACATCGCCTTCGGATTGCATACTGAAACGCGCCATCCGTTCCACGACGTGGCGGTAATGATCACGCGTAGCGAATTCCATCGTGGCGTAAACACCCGCCGGATCTTCGCGCAGGGTTTGTTCGACAATGCTGTGCCGCTCCACGAAGGCATGCCAGTCAATCGCCGAAAGATGACGCAGGCTTCCGATGCTGTTACCGACCGATACCTGATTGGCTGCCTGTTCTTGCGCTTCGAGTTGCAGTTGGTGTTCGATGCTTGAGCCGGTCTCAGCCAGCCGTTGCTCGACCCAGGTCAAAGGCATCGCAAGCACAGGGCTTTGCCCCTGCAGGCGACGGGCCAATTCGGCGACGAATGCGCTGGTCACGGGCGGATCCGAACGTGCCATATCGGCCACGCCGATCACCACGCTCTTCGGGTCTTGCTCGGCAATCTGAGTAAGGAGATCAGCCCACTCGCTCGCCTGATCGCGATAACGCCAATCCGACAGCACGCGCATGGCGGCACGGCGCAGGTTCTCGATCAAGGCTAGACGCAGCATGATCGGCACGGCCCAGAGTTCGCCCAAGGTCAACGGCTGCACCGTCTGATAGGCGGAAATGAAGCGGCTCAGGCTTTCATCGTCGACCCGGCCATCGCCATGCGAAATCGTCTCAAGTGCAAGGACGTACACGCGTGGAAAGCCGTCGGACTCGCCTTCTGCCAAACGCGGCAATTCGCGGTTGTACTGCCTGGGCAAATGCTTGCGTGCAATACGAACCTGCTCTTCGATCAGGTAGTAATTGTCCAGCAACCACTCACCTGCCGGGGAAATGCGTCGATTGTTCTTGGCAGCGGCGGTCAGCGCTTCGCAGGCTTGCAACAAGAGCGTTGCGTTGTCGTCCAGGCGCTTGAGCAAGCGGTCCGAAGAGGATCGCGGGCTGAGCTGGTGCCGTTTCGCCAAGGCGATGCCGTGCTGCTCCATCTGCTCGGCACTGAACAGCTCGGCGCGCAGTGCCGGCTCCATCGATCCCTCGCCGCCCGCCGAGTCCGCCGCCGCACGAGTGTGCAGGGCTGCTTGCAGAAGCACTGATTTGTCGATCCTCAGCATCGCTCCGATCCGGCCGTCATACCACCTTCCGCCAGAGCCTCGGGGCTCCAACGTTCTTCGCATGCCACAAGGTATGCGTCACGGTGCGCTGTAATGTAAAAAAAATAGCTGTCGAAGCGTGAAATTGACGTACGTGCAGGCATTGCACCGTCAAACCGTCGGCGCACAAAGCTTCTTTTCTACTGAGGAGAGCGGAGTGCTATCGACCAGAAGGGTCGCCAGCAGACTATTCTATTTTCGGCATCTCGGGTGGAGACGCATCATCGGGTTGCTGAAGATAGCAACCCGATGATACGCCTTACGCGATGCAATGAGGTGATTTTTTATAGATGTCCCTGCGTGAGCTCATCAGCCAGCCGCGGCAGGTTGTAGACCTTGCGCACGGCTTCGACCAATGCAGCCGTATCCACCGCTACGGCGCGGTTATTGCTTCCGTCGTAAACGAAATCACCGCCGAGCGAATGGATATTGCCGTCGAAGATCAGACCGACGGCATGTCCCTCACGATCGATCACCGGACTGCCGGAGTTACCGCCGATGATGTCGTTGTCGGTCACGAAGTCCATCGGCGTATTCATATCAAGCTGGCCCTGCGCTTTTACCCAACTCTCCGGCAACTTGAACGGATCGGCACCGGTAGCGCGCTTATACAAGCCGCTGAAATAAGTGAAGGGCGGCACCGGCGTACCGTTTTCATTCCAGCCCACGACCTTGCCGTAGGAAAGACGCAGCGTGAAGGTGGCATCCGGATAACTTGAGGTGCCGTCACGGTCGAAACGCGCCTTGGCGATGGTTTCATCGGCCTTGTCGGTGGGCGCCTTGACTTCATCTTCGTAGGCTTTGCGGATCTTGCGTGCCTCTGGGTCGATCTGGCGTGCCAGCACGATCATCGGATCGCTGGATGCTTCGATGGCCTTTTCGCCGCCCTCCCACAATTGCTTGCGCGCGGCGACATTGCCCAAATGCGTGCCACTGACCAGACGCTGTGCAAGCTCGTCAGGTGATTGCTTGCCGAGCACTTGATGCACAAGAGGATCGTCCGCCCCTAGTACCTGGCGCAGTTTTTCCAACGACCAGGAAAGCATGGTCTGCTCATATTGCGGATAGACGGGGACATCCGACTCCAGCGCTTGCTGCACGGCCGGGAGATTGGCTTCACGGAATTCGGGTAACCGTTCACCATCCGGCTTGCTGCGTTCGGCAGCGGCCCGCACCAAGGTTCGCGCGTCATCGAACAGTTGCGCAAAACGGCTACCGAAACCCATGCCGCGCTCGATCATGTCATAACGTGCCTCCAGCTCCTTGCTGCGCTGCTGCGCGCGCGCAAGGTTGGCCCAGGGGTCGCCGTATTTAGCGCGACGTTCCGGTGTCGCAGCCATCCACGCGCGCAACGAGGCATCCTGTTGCTGCTTGTGCTCGATGAAATTTTCGTCGGCCAGCGTCTGCAGCCAGCCATTGAACACCTTGATGGAATTCTCCACCAGGAAACGCACTTCCTGCGCTTCCTTGGCCTGTTCGCTACCGAACCGGCCGTACTGCCACAACACGCCACGCAACTCCGACAACAAACCGTAGAACGGCACGAGCCGGTAATCGCGCATGCCGGCCAACTGGATCCACGGGATGCCGCGTTGTGTCGAACCGGGATTACCCACCACGAAGGTCATTTCGTTGGCCTTGGGCCCCTGGGTATCGAACTTGAAGAATTGCGGGGTGTTTGCCGGCTTGCCATTGACGTAAGCGCGGAAGAACGTTACGTCCAGGTCATAGCGCGGAAAATTGAAGTTGTCTGGATCGCCGCCAAAGAACGCAATGCTCTGCTCAGGCGCAAACACCAGTCGTACGTCCTGATAACGACGGTACTTGTATAGGGCATAGCGTCCGCCGTTGTAGAGCGTGATCACGTCGCATCGCCAGGTCTTGGCGTCGCCGTGCACGCAGGATTGTTCCAGCTTGCTATCGATTTCGCGCTCCGCTTTTACACGTTCTGCACCCACTTTACCGGTGATAGCTGCATTGACTTGCGCAGTGACATCGGTGATCGACTCCAGTTGGTTGAGTTCGACGTCAGGGCATTTCGGTTCGTCCTCCTGCTTGAGCGCGACGTAACCGTTGGACATGTAATCCTCATGGCCTTTCGAAAGCTGCGAAAGACAGGAGTTGGCACAATGGTGGTTGGTCATCACCAGGCCATTGGCGGATACGAAAGAGCCCGAACAGCCTTCAGCCAGACGCAGTGCCGCATGCTGGACCAGATCGATCCACTGCGGACTGGGGGTGAAACCGTAGCGCTGCTGCATCTGCTTGATCGGCAGATGGTCCAAGGTCCACATGCCTTCATCGGCCATCGCGGTTCCTGCTGCGACGACAAGCATGCCAGCCAATACAAAACCGAACACCTGCCTCATAGCGATATCCCCTCTGCAGTGCACGATACAACCAGTATGAGAGGAACGTTACAACATAACAACGTGACCCTTGGCACAGGGTCGTGGAGCCTGCCGAACCTAGCGGGCGTGCCCTGACGCCATGGCCGCACCATCCATGGGTTGTGGCTGAGGCACGACAAGCCGGTCGATGTCGTAACCTGCGTCAGCCCATGCGTCGAGCCCTCCCAGCAGCGGACGCACTTTCCGGTAGCCCTGCAGCACCAGCCCTTTTGCCGCTTTTGCCGCGGATACCTCATTTGGGCAGCTGCAATAGATGATCACTTCCTGATCGATGGATACGTGATCGAGATCGCGTTCGATCCCTCGCAAATCCACCATGACAGCGCCGGGAATGATGCGGTTATCGACGAGACGCGTAGCCTGGGAACGCACATCCACCACAACCGGGGCCTTGCCGTCCTCGATCAGGTCATGCAACTCGTCGACGGTGATGCGCGCAAGACGCAGCGAAAGCAGCAAGCGTTTGCGCTGCCACCATTTCACCAATACATAGGCCAGCAGCAACGCCAGCAGGAATTCGATCGCCACCGTGCCTGCGCTGGCCAGCACAAACAACACATGGTCGATTTGTTGGGAGAATGCATAGCCCAGCCCCACGACCAGCCCGATCCAGATCAACGAGCCGAGGGCGTCGAACAGCAAGAAAATCTGCGGCCTGAGCTTCATCGCCCCCATCAGCGGCGGCGCGATGGTGGAAAGGCCGGGCACGAATTTGGCGATCAGCAAGATCTGCCCGCGCCAACGCTGGAATCGCAATTCGGACTGTTTTACGCAGGAGTCCGGCGATAGCGAAATACGGCACAAGGTACGCATTACGGTCGCCCCGAAACGACGCCCCGCCCAATACCAGGCCAGATCGCTGATCAGGCAAGCCACCAGTGCCACCAGGATCACCGCCCCCAGCGGCAGCTTGCCGACGGAAGACAGCGCACCCGCGACGACCAGCGTCGGCACAGCAGGCAACGGCATGCCCGCCTGCTCCACCAGAACATTGATGAAGACCAGCACCAAACCGTATTCGGCAATCAAAGCGACGATCGCGTGCGTCACTGGATGACCCTCGATCAGAACGTCTGCATCGTTGGGGTAGCCATAGTCTATTGCAAGCGGCAGACCGGGGACATGCCAGATGAAATCCGCTATCCCCGGTCTGATGGGTCCAAGTACGGCCAAAAGGCTTTCAGGCGCGCCCTAGCTCCGGCTCAACGGCAGTGGTGACGCTCGGCTTGGTATCCGCATCAAGCAGGTGCCGGAAGATCAGGCCGCCTACCGCACCGCCAACCAGCGGCACCAGCCAGAACATCCACAGCTGTTGAAGCGCCCAGGTTCCCTGGAACAAGGCAACACCGGTACTGCGGGCCGGGTTCACCGAAGTGTTAGTGACCGGAATGCTGATCAGGTGGATCACCGTCAGCGTAAGGCCGATGGCTAGCGGGCCGAAACCGGCCGGTGCACGATGATCTGTTGCGCCATGAATGACGATCACGAACATCGCAGTGAGAACGAACTCCGACATCATGCACGCCTGCAACGAATAGCCTCCGGGCGAGTGTGCGCCATAACCGTTCGATGCAAATCCGCTGGCCGTTGCATCGAAGCCCGGCTTGCCGCTGGCTATCACATAGATCACGGCCGCTGCCACGATGGCACCCACCACTTGCGACACGATGTAGGGAATAACGTCTTTTCCACTGAACCGTCCACCGGCGTAAAGACCGACCGTCACAGCGGGATTGAAGTGTGCACCGGATATGCCGACGCACGCATAGGCCATGGTGACCACGGTAAGGCCGAAAGCCAGCGCCACGCCGAGAAAACCGATCCCCAATGCCGGAAAAGCGGCGGCCAGCACAGCGCTACCGCAACCACCAAGCACCAACCAGAAGGTCCCAAAAAATTCAGCACAGAGTCGTTTGAACATAATCGTCTCTCCAATCAACGAAATGATGAGCGAATCGCTGTGTATGTCGTTCGTGCGACGTCTTACGTCCCCCTGGCACCACCATGGCTTTCCCGACCATGAATGGCCGGACGGTAATAACACGGCTTTCGAAGAACCGGAAGGGGGCATGGCCCATTGCCAGGGCCTGATGAGCAACGATATGCACGGCAGATCATCTGTGGCACGTTATGGCTTTAGCCACTGCAAGTGTCCTCCAGAAGCTTTATGCAAAAGCACTGCGATACCGACATCGTGCACAGCTGGTACGACAATGCCGGCGCTTGGACGCGCGCAGTACGCGACGGTCTGATCGAAAGCCGGCGCATGGTGACGGATCAGGCGATTATCCAGGCGGTGCTGGAAGTTCGTCCGCGATCAGTGCTTGATGTGGGATGCGGTGAAGGCTGGCTGGTTCGCGCGCTGTCTGCGCAGGGTGTGGAAGCAGAAGGCGTGGATGCCGTGCCGGAACTGGTGACGCATGCACGCGAAGCAGGTGGAACGTTTCGCGTTGCTTCGTACGAAGACATCGGTACCGGGCAAATCGTCTGCCACAACGATGCCGTAGTCTGCAATTTTTCGCTGCTAGGCGAGCACTCGGTCCAGCGCCTTATCGCGTCGCTTGCGATGCAGATGCCTCAAAACGGCTGGCTGATCGTGCAAACCGTGCATCCCGTCATAGGGTGCGGCGAGCAGGCGTATGCTGACGGCTGGAGAGAGGAGCACTGGTCGGGATTCGGCACCGCCTTTCCCGCGCCCTCCCCTTGGTACTTCAGAACGCTGGCTAGCTGGATCGCGTTGCTTCACGCATCGGGATGGAACCTCTGCGAGATACGTGAACCACTTCATCCCGCCACAGGTCGACCGGCTTCGATTATTTTCATCGCCAAGCGAGCTTGAGCAAGACCTTCAACGCCGCATGAAAACGGGATGCGTCGCCATCGGCAACGCATCCCGTGGTTGTCCCCGAACCGGTCAAAAACCGGCTCGAAGCGAAGATCAGAGTGCTGCGTCCTTGAGCTTCTTGAGCGGACGGATCTTCACCTTCACGGTGGCAGGCTTGGCGGCGAACCACTGCTCTTCCTTCGTGAAGGGGTTGATGCCCTTGCGCTTCGGCTTGGCAGGCACATTGACGGCTGTGATCTTCAGCAGGCCAGGCAGGGTGAACATGCCGGCGCCCTTTTTATGGATCGAGGCATGCGCAACGCCTTCCAGCGCGGAAAGTACGCTACGCACATCCTTGGATGCGAGACCCGTCGTTTCGGCCAGGTGTGCAACCAGACCGGACTTGCTCAGTGCTTCCTTGATCGGCTTGGGAGCTGCGGCGGCTTTAGAAGCCGTTTTGCCTTTTGCTGCCTTCGTCTTTGCCATGGACTACCCCATCGTTATTTGGATTGTTGAAATGCCTTTCGGCGAGCAGAAATGTAGGGGAAATTTGCGGTTTCGCCAACTGGCAAATGCAAAAAAAAGCCCAAAAGATGCGTAAAAAAGGTTCAAACCGCCCCCGCAGCCCTAATGAAGCAAGCTTTTTGCCAGCATGAACAGGGCCACCGCCACGATCACGACGGCAAAAAGGACCGTAAGCGCACCACGTGTATGGGACAATTTTTGTGCTGCCAACATGCCGCACCAGCCGCCTGCAATGCCACCGACAACGAACTCGCACGCGAATGGCCACACGACCAGACCGGACACGGCGTAATTGAGCGCCGCCGTCAAACCGAAGGCTCCCACGCAAAATAGCGATGTGCCGATCGCTTCGATCATGGCCATGCCGCTGGCAAATACCAGGCCCGGCACGATCAAAAAACCACCACCGATGCCGAAGAAGCCGGCAAGGCTACCGGCCCCGAGTCCTACTACGGCAAGCCGCGGAAAGGCATGTGCATGAGGATAACCCGTGCCGTCATGCGCGCGTTTACCACGCAACATCAGCGCTGCAATGACCAACATGAGCAATGCAAACAAGATCAGCAGGCGGCGCCCATCGATCACCTTGCCCAGGCTCGACCCGAGATAGGCGCCCAACACGCCGGTCGCAGCAAACATGAAAGCAGCGCGCCAGCGCACATGCCGCATCCTGGCGTGCGGTATCAGGTTGGCGAAGGCATTCACGGCCACGGCCAACGCACTGGTCCCGATCGCCCTGTGCGGGTCATGCAGGCCCACGATATAGAGAAGCAAAGGCATCGCCAGAATCGACCCGCCTCCGCCGATCAAAGAAAGCGAAAAACCGACGAGCGATCCGCACAGGACAGCAAGGAGATCGTGCGAGGGAATCAAGCTCGTACCTCTGTAGCATCAGGGAGCATGAGCATTAAACCGAGCCCGGCCGGACTCTGCATCCTAGCGCCATCGCCGAGATCGTCGATGAAAGGGCGACGAAACCGCACTATCGGTGTATTACCTGCATCCAGGCACCGGTCTTCGCGTCTTGCCTATGACGATCACCGTACAGGCCTGCTCCTTTTCTTTTCTGACGACTTTCTCATGGCCGGCCGCTTGATCAACGGCGATACACAAGTTGATCTGGGCAGCGCACGCCGCGTCAAGTATGGATCGCTGAGTTAATGGTGCTTGTCTTGGCGCCAGCAGCCATGATTGCTGTGTTCTGGTGCTTCGTGCGTCGTCGCGAACGCCTGCGGCGCAGGCGCTGTTCGTGAGGCCAGTTAGTCTTATGCATTCCCCAGGGCATCGCATTGCTGTCTTACTTCATATCGTCGTCAGGCGGCGCTTTGGCGACGATGTCTTTGTATTGCGCCGGTGTCATGCCGGGAAGGCTATGCACAAATGCGACGATGCTCCAAAGCGTATTGTCGTCGTGGGTGACGCCCCAGGCCGGCATAGCGCTCATCTTGATGCCATGTTTGATGATCCAGAATGCCTTGTCCGGATCGATCCGCTCCTTTGCCAGATCCGGAGGTTGCGGATAAAGACCTGCGCGCAGTTCAGATTTGCGCATGCCCGGCGCAAGATGGCACGCCGTACACATGGCGGCGTATTGCCCGGCGCCCTTCAGAATCAACGCCGGATCGTCCAGGTTGGGAACTTTTATCGCAGCAGCATGCCGCTGCACTGACCGGTTTCGAACCAGTGACAGGAAGCGATAGGTCAGCGGCCAGTGCGGCGAATCCGCACCAACGTTGTAGAGACCCGACCAAGCGAAGCCATAAACAAAGACAACCAACAACACCGCTGCTGCCAGAAAACCCACAAGACCCTTGCAACGTTTCATCATTTAAATCCTCGATTACATCCAAAAGCGGATGCCGACAACAATCTGACGATCGAACACAGGCTGACGTTCATCACGCGCAAACCCTGCCGTTGCGCCAAAGCGACGTACCCATGCCAAGCCTACGTAGGGTGCCCATTGACGTGTGACCTCATAGCGAAGTCTCAGACCAAGATTCGCGTCCGATAGGCCGCTTCCGACACCTTGCGCCGGATCGCGCTTACCGTAGAGATTGACCTCAAATTCCGGCTGCAACATGAGGCGCTGGGTAAAGCGCAGGGTGTATTCGACGCGCCCGCGTGCAGCCAACCGGCCTGAATGGCCCACGTAGGCGGTCGCCTCCAGCTCAAGCCAATAGGGAGCAAGACCCTCGATGCCGAATGCGGCCCAATCGCGGTGTGGTCCTATGCCGAGATCGTGCCGCACGCCGAGTTGCGTATTCCAGAAGGCCGAAACAGGATGATTCCAAAGCGCCTCCACATCGCCGTCTTCAATGTGGCCGCGGCTGCTTTCACCCTCACTGCGCAGCCATAGTTTGTTGTCGTCATTACCGTACCAAGCCTCCGCCTCCCAGGCACCGCCATGGCCATCATAGCCGTTGAAAAATTCCAACTGATCGATCAGCAACATCGCATGCGAAGCATTGTCGTTCATGCCCACGTTTAGCATAGGCTGCCCATCAGCCACGGCCTGAGTCTGCGCCACGCCCAAGGCAGGCATGAATCCAATCAAACATGCCAGCACACTGCGGCACCCGTTGCCGGATATGCACAAATATCCGCTCATGCCACGACCACCTCGCGGAACATGCCCGCCTCCATGTGATAAAGCATGTGGCAGTGATAAGCCCAACGCCCCGGATTATTCACGGTTACGGCGTAGCTGATGCGTTGCGCCGGTTGTACGTTGATGGTGTGTTTGCGAACCAGGAACCTGCCATCCGTGCTTTCCAGTTCGCTCCACATGCCGTGCAGGTGAATCGGGTGATTCATCATGGTGTCGTTGATCAACACGATGCGCAAACGTTCTCCGTTGTGGAAGCGGAGCGGTTCGGACTGGGAGAATTTCACACCGTTGAATGACCAGATGTAACGCTCCATGTTGCCGGTGAGATGCAGAGTGATGTCTCTGCCCGGCGCGCGGTGATCGATGGAACCGCCGACAGTATGCAGATCAGCATAGGTCAATACGCGACGCCCATTGTTTCGTAAACCTGCTCCGGGATCGTCCAGATTCGTGCGTGGATGTGCGACGTGCATATCCACGCCCGGCCCCGTTTTGAGTGGAGGGACAGCTGTATGATTTTCCGCCTGCATCGACATGCCGGCCATGTTTGGCATGTCTGGTGTATGCGTCATGCCGTGATCCGACATGGCGCCCATCATGTCCTGCATACCAAGCCACACACGCGGATCCATAGCGGGTATCTCGGCTTCCATTCCATAACGAGGGGCGAGCGTGCCGCGTGCAAAACCGCCGCGGTCAATCGACTGTGCGAATACCGTATACGCGCGATCTTCCTGGGGTTCCACGATCACGTCATAGGTTTCCGCAACCGCAATGCGGAACTCATCGACAGAAACAGGTTCTACGTCCTGGCCATCAGCGCTCACCACGGTCATCTTCAAGCCGGGTATACGCACATCGAAGATAGTCATCGACGAGCCATTGATGATGCGTAGCCGGATCTTTTCACCAGGATGAAACAGGCCTGTCCAGTTCGACGCCGGAGCATGGCCATTGAACAGATAGGTGTAGGTATATGCAGAGACATCGCTGAAATCGGTGGGATTCATGCGCATGGCATTCCACATCTTCCGCTTGGCAAATGCTTCGCGCAGCCCCTCCTTTTGCGCATCCCGGATGAAGTCCGTCACGGTCGGCATGGCGGTGTTGTAGTAGTCGCTTTGCTTTTTCAGGCGCGCAAAGATGCTTGCCGGGTTGTCATCCGTCCAATCATTGAGCATGACCACATAATCGCGGTCGGCGACCACGCGTGGCGCGTTGGCTGGATCGATGATCAATGCGCCATAGACACCGGTTTGTTCCTGGAAAGCCGAATGCGAGTGGTACCAATAGGTTCCTGATTGCCTCACCTTGAATCGATAGACAAACGTGTCGCCGGGAGCTATGCCGTCAAAACTGACACCCGGCACCCCATCCATGCGAAACGGCACGATGATGCCGTGCCAATGGATGGATGTGGGAGCGCGTAGTCTATTGGTGACGCTGAGCCGCACTTCCGTCCCTTCCTTCCAACGCAAAATAGGCCCAGGCAAGCTGCCGTTGACAGTGGTGGCGATGCCGGACACACCGGTGTAATTGACCGGCGTCTGACCGATTTCAAGCGCAAAGTCCGTACCGGATAACAAGGCAGGCGCCCGGTGGCTTATCGCGTTAGACGCGTTGGCCGGACGCCATACACCCAGCGCAGCGGCTGCGCCGCCCAGAGCGACGCCCTGGATGAATCGTCGCCGCGACAGATCTGTCGCGTACGGCGAATAAAACGTATTCATGAGATCACTCCATGCAAAGCGGAATAGCTCGCATCGCGTGCTTAAAAAGCGCGCGGCAAGTCAAGCAAGGTGAGTAGTGGAGCGATCAGGCCGCCGGCGGCCGCAACGGAGGAATAGGATCAAGACCAGGCGTATCCATGCTCCGCATGGGGACGTAATGCTCAGGCCCCCATGCGAGCGCGAATAAAGCGGGCACTGAGGGAAGCATCATACCGCCGCACATCGCATCGCAATGACAAGCTCCGCACGAGACCTTGCCGCAGCAGTGACTTGCATGAGCGTGAGGCGCGACGGTCATAGGATGTTGCGACATCTCCACAGCGACTGTTTTCGCCATGCCGCCACCATGCAACGCCATACCTACCGAAGCGATAGGCATGGTCACCGCCATCAGCAACCAGGCGAGCATGGCAAACATGCACGTATAAGGCTGCACAGCAGAACGCTTGAGGGAGGACGAGAAGAACATGAGGAGGCAAGCTTATTATCACTGCGCTGCATCCTCAACCGCTTCAGGCATCACTTCACCACGTTGGCCTGGCTGTAAGCCATATACAGCCCAATTTTGTCGCCAGTCTTCAGGTTTACCATGGAGGAAGGTGGAAAATGCACTCTCAGTGCCATGCCCTCTGCCATCACATCCACGATGCCGGTCTTGGGGTCTGCCTGCGTCACGGTCGCAGGCATTGTGTGCATGCCATGCATGTTGGCCATGGCTTGGGATGTGGAACTGTGCTGCATACCAGGTGTCTGACCGACCGCTTTCGGCATCATCCCTGGTGGGGCTTCATCCTGTGCGAAAGCGCCAACGCTGGTCGAACTTGCCATCAAGGCTGCCAGCAAAACCAATGCAGAACTTGCAAAAACGACGCGCATGATTTGCTCCCTCACCCTGCGTTGTCGCAAAAGTATGGAAGCCGCAACGTTCACGCGATCTGAAAATGACTATAAAACGGCGAGCATGGCTCATGACTCGGGCACATGGGCGAACCATGAAGCGTTATCGCGAAACACACTGCCTGCCCTCGCTTTGTGCTCAAGCAGAGGTGAAAATGGCCCCACCGTCGGTGCTCACGAAAAGCCCCGAAATCGTACGCCTCATCGCAAAAATCTTGTTCGCAACTCTTCTGCAATGATCAATATGAACTCTCACGGCATCCATACCATTGACACCGGTTTTGTACGACCGCAGTTCGATGCAGCCTATCTGGTTGTACACGGTGGACGCGGTGCGTTCATTGATTGCGGTACCAACCATTCGGTGCCTCGCCTGCTGGCCGCACTTGCCGATGCCGGCATGGATACGTCACAGATCGAATGGCTGATACTCACGCATGTTCATCTTGATCATGCAGGCGGTGCCGGTGAATTGATGGCGCGATTACCCAATGCGCGCCTGGTCGTACATCCGCGCGGCGCCAAGCATATGATCGATCCGTCGCAGCTCTGGGCCGGTGCGACCGCCGTATATGGCGAAACGGTGATGGAACAGTCCTATGGCCGCCTTCGACCGGTTCCTGCCGAACGTGTTGTGGAGGCGCCGGACGGTCACGTGGTTGACCTGCAGGGACGGTTGTTACGCTGCATCGATACACCCGGCCATGCGCGACATCATCTGGCCGTCTACGACGCGCATGCCAATGTATGTTTTACCGGCGACACGTTTGGTCTCTCTTACCGCGAGTTCGACACTGAACAAGGCCCTTTTATCCTTCCGACCACCACGCCGGTGCAGTTTGATCCACAAGCGCTGCATGCCTCGATTGATCATCTGGTGGGGTTGAAGCCGGCTGCGATGTATCTCACCCATTACGGACGCGTTGATGGCGTGCAGCAACTCGCCGTCAAGCTACATGCGCTGATCGACGACATGGTGGCCATTGCACAAGAAATGGTTGGCTCGGAGGATCGGCACCAGCGATTGGTGAACGCGCTCACCGCACTCTATGCGGCTCGTACCGCTGCACATGGATGGCGTGGCGACCGGGAAGCGCTCTTGCATTGGCTGGGGACGGATATCGAACTCAATGCACAAGGCCTTGGCGACTGGCTGGACCGGGACCGGCGCTAGGGCAAATCCTTAGCATAAAAATGCTGTGTCTTGCGCCGTACATAGCCCAACTGTTCATAGAAGGGATGCGAAGCCTCGCGGACGATATTGGAGCGTACTGACACTGTATGAAAACCACGTTGCTGCGCCCATTGCTCCGCTTCTGACACAAGCAAACGCCCTACTCCGCCGCCGCGAGAACGTGAGTCCACCACTAGACCGACGATCTCGATACGCTCGCCTGATTCGAGAGTATGGCGTCGTTCGACGGCGATACACCCGTGTAAACCACCGTGTCCCGCAACGACAGCCATACGATGATCGGGATGCGGCAACAGTATAAACAGTCGTTGGCGCACGGTTTCAGCGGAAGCCGCATAACCCAGCTCTCCAGCGAGCCGTGCTATCTCGGACGCGTCGTCGACGCGTGCCAGGCGTAATTGGCGTTCATCGCTCATCACGAACAAACGCTCAAGCCAGTCTTGCGCCGTTCGGCACCGGGCGTTCCACCGTGGTGATGACTACTCCCCGATCGGTATGAAAGCCCGTAAGCAAAAATTGGGATCGGAAAGGCCCGACCTGCTTTTCGGGAAAATTGATGACTCCGACAATTTGTCGCCCCACCAACGATTCCGGCGTGTATAGCGCGGTAATCTGAGCGCTGGTTTTACGCTCGCCGTAAGGACCAAAATCCGCCCAGATTTTCCATGCGGGCTTACGCGCCTCGGGAAAGGTTTCGACCCGCGTTATCGTGCCCGCCACCATCACGACCTTTTCGAAATCGGTCCAGGTAATTTCCGCTGAAACCGTTGCTTGCTCGCTCATCCTTCCAGACTCGTCTTGAACCAGTCATTGAATTCCTGCCACCAATAGCTTGCCTGTGCTGCCAGAAATCCAAAGGGTTTGTAGGCACTGGCAAGACCGTAATCGGCAAATTGCTTCCATGTCTCGTTTCCCTCCGCAATTGCGGTGGCAAGAAGCTCGCCGGCGGCGCAAGTCGGAGCAAGACCATGACCTCCGAATGCTTGAGCCCACCATAATCCGTCACCATCGGTACCGATTTGCGGCATTTGGTGGCGCGCATAGCTCATCAAACCTGACCATGCATAATCGATGCGCACACCCTTTAGCATCGGGAAGACTCTCAGCAAATCGCGCAGCAATACGTTGCGCACAGCTAATGTGGAGCGGTCACGAATCGAAATACGCCCGCCCCACAACAAACGTTTATCGGGTAAGGGCCGGTAATAATCGAAAGCAAATCGTGTGTCGTAAATGGCGGCCTGGGTCTGCAGGCATGCATCGAGACGTTCGCCAAGCGGCTCGGTCACCATGACATACGTGGCTATCGGCAATACGGCGCGGTCGATCTGCTTATGCAGCCCAGCCAGATAGCCTCCGCAGGCGAGTACAACCTGTTCGGCCTGCAACTCACCTTGCGGTGTGCTGATTCGCCAGTGAGCCCCTTCACGCCGCAGACGCCACACGTCGCTGTCTTCATGGATGCGTACCCCCTGCTCTGTGGCGGCAGCGGCTAATCCAATAGCGTAATTCAATGGGTGAAGATGCAGCGCATTGCGTTCGTATAGACCGTCGAAATACCGTTCGGTGTGCACACGTTCACGCAATTCTTCCTGCGGCAGCCAATCCCAATGCACGCCGTAATACTCGGCGAGCAAGCGCTGCCGTTTGCGCAGCACAGCGGGATCACGAAACCAATTAGCCCATATCACACCCTTGTCGATCATGCAGCAGTCAATCGCATAGCGCGTGACACGTTCGCGTATGCGCTGCACGCCGCTGGTAGTGAGATCGAATAACTGCTTCGCCCGCTGTGGCCCCAACTGACGAAGCAAGGCCTCTTCACCCAGCGAATAGCCGCCGAATACAAACCCTCCATTGCGTCCAGACGCACCAAAACCGACCTGCTGCCGCTCCAGCACGATGACGTCGCGCATTCCGCGTTCCGCAAGCCCGAGGGCCGTATTCAGTCCCGCAAATCCGCCGCCGATGATCGCAACGCGAGTTTCCTGGCTCCCCTGCAACGGCGCGTAACGCTCGTACGGAGTTGCCGTGGCGCGGTAATAGGAAGGAACCTGGGATTGCTTCATGCCTGTGATGCGCAAGTTGCAGGGCGGACGGCCGAGCATAGCGCGTACGGGACGCAGGCGCTTGGGTGTCTTGAGGCGACGCCCTCACACCGTCTTCGACCGGCGCGAGGGTTACATCATCAAAGCTTGCTCGCGATGTCGCGAACGGTTTGGGCCAACGCCGGATCCTGCATGGCCATGTGGATGGTCGCACGCACCAGACCTGCCTTGTTGCCGCAATCGAAACGGGTACCCTCAAACCGATAGGCAAGCACCTTGCCCTGTTCGGTCAGCAAGGCTTCGATTGCGTCAGTCAACTGGATTTCTCCGCCTGCCCCGGGTTTGGTCTGCTCAAGCAATTGAAAGATGCGTCCTGGCAGTACATAACGGCCGACGACGGCCAGATTCGAAGGTGCATCGGCCGGCTTGGGTTTTTCGACCATGAAGCGAATGCGGGCGCTACGTTCGTTGATCGGTTCGGCGTCGACAATGCCGTACTTGTCCGTTTGATCATGAGGCACTTCTTCGACCGCGATGACACCGGCTCGCTCTTCCTCGGACAACTCGGCCATCTGGCGCAAAGCACCTTTGCCGCGGTTCCAGATCAGGTCGTCCGGAAGAATCACGCCAAACGGTTCGTCGCCCACGACGGGTTTGGCACACAACACGGCATGCCCCAGTCCCAGCGCTTCGGGCTGGGTCACGAAGATGGCGCGTACATTGCGGGGAAGCGTACCTTGCACCAGCGCCAACAGCTCGTCCTTGCCCTTTTCCTGAAGCTTGGCTTCCAGCTCATAGGCTTTGTCGAAATAGTCAGCGATCGCGTGCTTGTAGCGATTGGTGACGAACACCAGCGTATCGGCCCCCGCGTCGACAGCTTCATCGACTGCGTACTGAATCAGGGGCCTGTCCAGAACAGGAAGCATTTCCTTGGCAACAACCTTGGTCGCCGGAAGGAAGCGCGTTCCAAGGCCTGCTACGGGAAACACCACCTTGCGCAATGGTTTACTCACTCACTTCTCTCCAATTTCGTTACGGCGGAGCGGTACGACATTGTTTGGTTGGGCAACATCGTTCCAGGAGAATGACGGAAGCAGGTTTGACACGCACTGCCGCAGTTCTTCCTCGTCGTACTGCCGTACGGCGTCGGCGGCCCTAGCCATCTGCGCCTGCAGCAGATCCCAGGAAACCGGGCGGTGCTGTGCAAGAAATATCTTGTTGTGTGTCGTCGCGCTGTAGTTTTCCAGCGGATGGAACAATTCTTCGAACAATTTCTCGCCTGACCGCAAGCCCGTGTAGACGATGGGTATTTCGGTACCGGGTTTCTTGCCGGCGAGGCGGATCATCTGTTCGGCCAGATCGCGGATCTTGATCGGTTCACCCATGTCCAGCGCAAAGATCTCTCCGCCACGCCCGATTGCGGCAGCTTGCAGGATCAGCTGCGTAGCCTCCGGAATGGTCATGAAGTAACGCGAAATTTCCGGATGGGTCACCGTAATGGGTCCACCGGACCGGATCTGCTGGCGGAACAGAGGCACTACCGAGCCGGCCGAATCGAGCACATTGCCGAATCGCACAGTGATGAAATGGGTCTGCGAATGTGCATTGAGGTTCTGGCACCAGATTTCCGCAACGCGCTTGCAGGCGCCCATGATGCTGGTCGGATTGACCGCCTTGTCAGTGGAAATCAGTACGAAACACTCGACCCCTGTCTCGTGAGAAAGGTCGGCAACCGTGCGTGTCGCCAGCACATTGTTGCGAACGGCGGTGCGCAGTTGGCCTTGCAGCATGGGGACATGCTTGTAGGCCGCCGCATGGAACACCACTTGCGGCCTGGCTTCGCTGAACAGCCGGCGCATCGCAATGGGATCGCCACAGTCGGCCAGCACGCTATTGAGCAACAGCTCCGGATATTGCGCGCGAAGCTCCTGTGAAATCCGATACAGGTTGTATTCGCACGATTCCACGATAGTGAGTGCATGAACGCCGAGACGCGCTACCTGCCTGCACAATTCCGAGCCGATGGAGCCACCACCGCCAGTTACCAGGACGCGACGTCCTGTCAAAGTCTCGCGAATGCGCGTCCAGTCCAGTTCTACAGCATCGCGCCCCAGAAGATCTTCGATCGAAACTTCCTTGATCTGATTGAACTGCGCACGCCCGGCCACGACATCTTCGAGCTTGGGCACGGTGCGATAAGGCAAGCCCGTGGAATCGCATAGCTCCACCACACGACGCATCTGCCGCGCGCTTGCGCCCGGCAACGCAATCAACAGCATTTGAACGGCCGCTTCCTTGGCGACTTCCGGCAGCTGGTCAAAGGTGCCCAACACCGGTTTGCCATTGATGTGTGCGCCTCGTAGCGACCGCTGGTCATCGACGAATCCCACGACCATGTAGCGCATATCCCGGTGCAAATCGCGCGCAAGCGCTTCACCGGCGCGATCGGCGCCCACGATCAAAACACGCTGTGTCTTGGCGCTCATGAAAAGATCGATGCGACTGTCCTTCCAGAAGCGATAGGCCAGCCGCGGCGTTCCCAGAAAGAGCGCCAGTACGAAGGGATAGAGCAGCAGGATCGAACGGGGCACACCGTCCAGGCGACCGTACAGGAACAGCGCTACGCCAATGGCAACCGTGCCCACGATGGCGGCACGCAGGATGTTCCACAGATCCGGCAAGCTAGCGAAGCGCCAAACGCCTTTGTAGAGGCCGGTCCATGCGTAAACCAGTCCCTGCACGGCCAGCACAATGGGAAATTCTAATAATCCAAATGTCACGGAAAGCTGAGGATCCAGGGCGTACCGCAATTCCTTGGCAACCCACCAGGCAAACGCGGTAACCAGCAGATCGTGGGCAACCACGGCTGCTCTTGGATGAACTGTCCCGACCCATTTACGTATGGACATGACGAACCTTGTATCGATCTCGCCGGATCAGCCTGCGTTTGGCGAAAAGCCATACCGCCGCGCCGATCGCATAAGTGACGATGCAGGCTATGAGCCCCATCCCTGGTTTGGTGAATGCCCACATGGCAAGAGGGGCTGCCATCAGCAGGTTCCACCCTAGATACCACGCCGCTCCCACCGCATGCGTGTAACCCTTGCGCACAATCCATTGATACAGATGTTCGCGGTGGGCAGTGTACCAGCGACGCCCACTCAGCATGCGGACCAGCAGGGTAAGGCTGGCATCCGTCACGAAGCCTGAACTCAGGATCAGGGCCGGCCAGACCCGCGCTTGATCCACTTGCCAAATCATGGCCGTGAGCGCGAATACCAATAAACCCACGCTACCACTGCCCACGTCCCCCATGAAAATCCGGGCGGGTGACCGGTTGTAACACCAAAAACCTAAACAAGCCGCCGCCGCGCATGCCGACGCCCCCGCCAGGGCCGGCTGCCCCATCCCCCATTGCAGAAGGGCCAATCCCCCGGCTACGAAGATGCCTTGCTGTGCAAGCAAACCATCGATGCCATCCATGAAGTTGTGCAGGTTGACGCTCCATGCGCCGCCCAATATCCATAACGGTAACCACAGCCAGTGAGGACTGTCCCCCATCAAAGCCAATGAAAAAAGTGCGACAGCAAGGATCTGAATACCGAAGCGCGGAAGCACAGGCAAAGAGCTATGGTCGTCCCACCATCCAATCCATGCCGTCAGCAACAGCGAGAGGACCAACGTCATCACGACGTGAAGAGACCATGCCGGCTGACCAAGCAGCAATGCCACCGGCATCATGAGCAGGCACGCCACCACAATGCCGATACCGCCACCGCGTGGCGTGGGTACCTTGTGTGAGCGGCGGCGTCCGGGCTGATCGTACATACCGCGTCGTTGCGCATAGGCAATCGCCGTGCGCACGATTCCCAGCGAAATCAGAAAGGAAAGCAACACGACCAGAACGATCGGGGCGAGACGAGCCACGATCGCCTCACTCATTGGCAACGCCGTGGATAGGTCGGATGGTGCTCCAACCTTTGCAACTGGGACATTGCCAGTGATGCGCCTTGGTGCCGAACCCGCAATGGCTGCAACGGTACATCGCCTGCCCTTCCAGCAACTTGCGCGTGAGATCGCGAAGAATCAAGAAATTCTCCCGCGCCTCACCTTCGATCTTGTCCATCGTGGCATCAATCAGCGCCATCAGGCCGCGTACCGAGGGGCGCTGACGCAACTGCGACGTAAGGAAATCGATGGCCGGCTTTTCACCGTCGCGCTGCTGGTATAAGTGCGTCAGCGCAAGCACTGGCGAAATACCGTGATAGCGCCCCAGGATTTCGCGCAAAAAATGTTCGGCACGCTCCATCTGTGCGGAGCGCGCATAACTATCGAGCAAGGGCGGCAGAATTTCCGGCACGAAAGCGATGTCCGCAGCAACGGCGCGCTCGTAAACATCGACCGCCTCCGCATGATGGCCTTCTTCGGCATGCAGACGTCCGGTCAACATGTAGGCGCGCACGCACTCAGGCTGACAGGCAAATGCCTGTTGAAGATATTCGCGCGCCTCGGCGCGTGCGCCATGCTGGCGCGATTGCTCGGCCAATTCGCAATAGAACTGTGCAATGGTGGTTGCTTCTTCTTCACCCGTCATCGCCTCCAGACGACGGGCATGTTCGATGGCCTTGTGCCAATCGCGCTCGTGTTGATAGATCGCTATCAAATGGCGCAGCGCGGACGGAGCATGCGCATTCATCGCTACCAGATCGGAGAACAAGGCTTCGGCACGGTCGAGCAAACCCGCTCGCATGTAGTCCTCCCCCAGTTCCAATAGCGCGACAGTCTTCATGCCTTCCGACAGGCCGGGCCTGGAAACGAGATGCTGATGCAAACGAATGGCCCGATCCACTTCACCGCGACGCCTGAAAAGATTGCCTAACGCTAAGTGCGTTTCTACGGTATCGCGGTTGTATTCAGCCAACTTGAGGAACACCTCGATGGCTTTGTCCTGCTCTTCGTTGAGCAGGTAGTTCAAGCCTCGGAAATAATCGGAGGACAGCTCGCTGACCTGGGCTCCGGAACGCCGCACACCGGCGCGCCGCGCCGTCCACCAGCCACTGAGGAAAGCCGCCGGTATCAGCAATGCCAGCAGCGTATAAAGAGCACTCATGGTGTCTTCGATGCCCTTCCCTGATTTTTTTCGGTCTGCCGGCGAGCGCGGCGGTGCTGAGCTGTAACGCCCAGCCAGGCCGTCAGCCCACCCAATATCCAGCCCAATGCAAGCATGACCAGCAGCGCCGCTCCTTTAGGAACCTGGACACGCATAAACGCGAGGTCGTAGCCGACGAGGTCGGCATTAAGTGCTCCGAGCACTACTCCCCCGGCGATGAACAGCAGCAATAGCAGCATTACGATCAGTCGCATCGTGCGACTTTACCTGATTGGCTGTGCACCTCACAGACGTATGTGAAGAGCGATTCAGCCCCAATGTTCGTTTTGCTGCTGATCCAAAAAAAGAAAAGGCAGGATCGGCTCAAGGCCGCCTGCCTGTCGGACTAAGCGTAAGGGAACGATCAGCTGTTTCGCTGTGCTTGTTCCAAATGCATGTTGACACGCTCCCGTAATTCCTTGCCAGGCTTGAAGTGCGGAACATGCTTGCCGGGCAGCGCTACGGCTTCACCCGTCTTGGGATTGCGGCCCATACGCGGCGGGCGGTAGTGCAAGGCGAAGCTGCCAAAACCGCGAACTTCGATACGTTCACCACTAGCCAGGGCTTGGCTCATTTGTTCAATGACGTTCTTGACCGCCAACTCGACGTCGCCAAACGCAAGATGGGTCTGGCGCCTTGCTAGCGCCTCAATCAGCTCGGATTTGGTCATGGGTCCCCAATGTCCGTGACGTGGAACGAGTTGGGGCGGCAAAGTTGCCGCCCCAAACAAGTACTTGATCAATCAGCCTTGTTGAGCTGTTCCTTGAGCAGCGCACCAAGCTTGGTCGTACCACCCGACGCGGACGAGTATTCGGCCATGACGTCTTGCAGTTCTTCCTCATCCTTGGCTCGGATCGACAAAGACAACTGGCGGCCTTTGCGGTCCATACCGGTGAACTTCGCCTCGACCTTGTCACCTAGCTTCAGATGCTGAGTGGCGTCATCGACTCGCTCCTTGGCGATATCGCTGGCGCGCAGATAGCCCTCGACACCATCGCCCAGATCGATCACAGCACCCTTGGCATCCACTTCCTTGACGGTACCGTTCACGATCGCACCACGCGGATGGACGGCCATGAAGTGGCCGAACGGATCCTGCTCCATCTGCTTGATGCCGAGGGAGATGCGCTCACGCTCCGGATCCACGGCCAGCACCACGGCTTCGATCTCGTCGCCCTTCTTGAAGTTGCGAACGAGGTCTTCGCCGGAGGCCTGCCAAGAGATGTCGGACAGGTGCACGAGGCCATCGATACCGCCATCCAGGCCGATGAAGATGCCGAAGTCGGTGATCGACTTGATCTGGCCGGAGACCTTGTCGCCCTTCTTATGCGTGGCGGCGAAAGCTTCCCAGGGGTTCGAACGGGTCTGCTTGATGCCCAGTGAGATGCGGCGACGTTCTTCATCTACGTCCAGCACCATCACTTCGGTTTCATCACCAACCTGCACTACCTTGGCCGGATTGACGTTCTTGTTGGTCCAATCCATTTCGGACACGTGGACCAAGCCTTCCACGCCCGGTTCGATCTCGACGAAGCAGCCATAATCGGTGACGTTGGAAACCTTGCCGAACAGGCGGCTGCCGACCGGATAGCGACGCGAGATGGCGACCCACGGATCGTCACCCAGCTGCTTCAGGCCCAGCGAAACGCGGTTGCGCTCACGGTCGTACTTCAGCACGCGCACGTCCAGCTCGTCGCCGACATTGACGACTTCGGACGGATGACGCACGCGCTTCCATGCCATGTCGGTAATGTGCAGCAAACCATCGATGCCGCCTAGGTCCACGAACGCACCGTAGTCGGTGAGGTTCTTGACCGTACCCTTGACCACCGCGCCTTCGGTCAGGCGCTCCAGCAGCTTCTCGCGCTCTTCGGAGAACTCGGTCTCGACGACGGCGCGGCGGCTGACCACTACGTTGTTGCGCTTGCGGTCCAGCTTGATAATCTTGAATTCGAGATCCTTGCCTTCCAGGTACACCGGATCGCGCACCGGACGCACGTCGACCAGCGAACCTGGCAAGAACGCGCGGACATCCTTGATGTCGACAGTGAAACCGCCCTTCACCTTGCCGGAGATCTTGCCGACAATGGTCTCTTCCTTGTCGAAAGCCTGCTCAAGGTCGTCCCACACCATGGAACGCTTGGCCTTCTCACGGGAGAGCTTGGTCTCGCCGAAGCCGTCTTCCAGTGCGTCGAGGGCCACCTTCACCTCGTCGCCAACGCGCACTTCCAACTCGCCGTCTTCGCTCTTGAACTGCTCGATCGGAACGATGCCTTCGCTCTTGAGGCCAGCGTTGATCACGACGACGTCGTTGCGGATTTCCACAACGATGCCGGTGACGATGGCACCCGGCTTCAGCTTAGAAATGGCCTGTTGGCTCTGTTCAAACAGCTCGGCAAAACTTTCAGTCATGTTGATTCCAAAAATAAGAAAAGGCCCTAGACCCACATGCGCGCCGTCGGATATATGCGCAATGGGTAGGCCCACCGGTTATGGGTGATCAGGATGACTCCCTCGCACCGTTGACCCAAAACCCCATGCCGCGGCATGAAGCACCAAAACCGCCGCGACCCAGTTACGGTTTCACGACGGCCAAAACCTTAGCGACCACCTCTTCGATGCCCATGCCGGTGGTATCCACCAACACTGCATCATCGGCGGGCTTGAGCGGGGCGACGGCCCGCGATGCATCGCGGGCGTCACGCGCTTCAATTTCGCTCTGAAGAGCGGCAAGTGTAACGCTGAGCCCCTTTTCCTTCAACTGCTTATAGCGTCTTTTCGCCCTCTCGGCCGCGCTCGCAGTCAAGAACACCTTGTACGGCGCATCCGGAAAGATCACTGTACCCATATCCCTCCCATCAGCCACCAACCCCGGCGACCTACGAAAGCTCAACTGCTGCTCTATCAATGCTTTACGTACGGAGGGCACCGAGGCGATAGCGGAAGCTGCCGCACCTGCCGTCTCCGTCCGGAGTTCGCCTGTGGCGTCGTGCCCGTTGACGATGACGCGAGTTTCGCCATCATTAGGCGCCGCACGAAACTGGATCTTCGTGGTTTCCGCGCATCGGGTGACTGCTTCGGCATCGGCTAAATCCAGCCCCGCCATGCCGGCGGCATAGCCGATCGCTCGATACAGCGCGCCCGAATCCAGCAGCCGCCAGCCCAATTGCTCGGCGACCCGTCGGCTGATCGTGCCTTTTCCCGATCCGGAGGGACCGTCGATGGTAAGTACGGGCACGGACGGGCGTGTTTGCATGGACTGACCTGATGGCACGGGAAGTGCTTAGCTTAACGTGTTCACAGGGGTGCCAGACGCATGCTTTCCCGTTCCCAATCCATCACGACCCCACAGCCGCCGTCTTCCATGAACGAGCTTCACCGCCAGTTCGAACAGGCCGCCACCAACATCCGGCGACTCAAAGAACGGCCAGATAATGACACATTGCTCAGCCTCTACGCGCTTTACAAACAAGGCACGCAGGGTGATGTGCACGGTTGTCGCCCAGGCTTTTTCGATTTCATCGGCACAGCTAAACAAGAAGCTTGGACACGCCTGAAGGGCATGCCGCAAGACGAAGCCATGCAGCAATACATTGCGTTGGTACAACAATTGCTCGACTAGTCTTGGACCTGCCGCTCAGGGGCCACTTGCGTCCCTCACCAATACGCGGCACATTCATACGATCGTTTGAAGACGGTCCGCGAATGAGCTACCCCCATCTGTTCGCTCCACTCCCACTGGGGCACGTCACCTTGTCCAACCGCATCCTGATGGGATCGATGCATACCGGGCTGGAAGACAAGGCTTCGGATTTCGACAAGCTTGCCGCTTATTTTGCCGAGCGTGCGCGTGGCGGCGTGGGACTCATGGTCACCGGCGGCATTGCGCCGAGCATCCAGGGATGGCTCAAGCCTTTTGGCGGTCGCATGACTCTCCCTTGGCATAAGCCACGGCATCGCAAGATCACCCACGCCGTACACGCCGAAGGCGGCCGGATCTGTATGCAGATCCTGCACGCGGGACGCTACGGCTATCACCCGCTGTCAGTCGCACCCTCCCCTATCCAATCTCCCATCACCCCTTTCAAGCCGCGTGCATTAGGCGCACGTGGCGTCGAGCGCACGATCAACGATTTTGTCCACTGTGCCCAGCTGGCTCGGGAAGCCGGCTACGACGGCGTGGAAGTGATGGGTTCGGAAGGTTATTTGATCAATCAGTTCACCGCAGCGCGCACCAATCATCGACGCGACACATGGGGCGGAGACGCGACGAGACGTATGCGTTTTGCCATTGAAATCGTGCGACGGATGCGCGAAGCCGTTGGCAAGGACTTCCTCATCATCTACCGGCTATCCATGCTCGATCTGGTCGAAGATGGTCAGGATTGGCAAGACATCGTGACCTTGGCGAAGGCTATTGAAATCGCTGGCGCCAGCTTGATCAACACCGGCATCGGCTGGCACGAGGCGCGCATTCCCACCATCGTCACCAGTGTGCCGCGCGGAGGCTTTAGCTGGGTCACGAAAAGACTCAAGAATGAGGTCTCGATTCCGCTGATTACCACCAACCGCATCAACATGCCGGAAGTGGCCGAGCGGATTCTTGCCGAAGGCGAAGCGGACATGGTCTCCATGGCTCGCCCCTTACTGGCGGATCCGGAATGGGCACTCAAGGCGAAAGCCGGTCGCGGCGAACGCATCAACACGTGCATCGCGTGCAACCAAGCCTGCCTTGATCACGTCTTCCAGAATCAGCGCGCAAGCTGCATGGTGAATCCACGTGCCTGCCATGAAACGGAGCTGCGCGTAGTTCCAGTAGAAACCGGCAAGCGCATTGCTGTCGTCGGCGCAGGACCCGCCGGTCTTGCTTGTGCCACCACGCTGGCGGAGCGCGGCCATGACGTCACCCTTGTCGAAGGCTCCGATCAGATCGGCGGCCAATTCAATTACGCCAAGCGCATCCCAGGCAAGGAAGAATTTCACGAAACACTTCGCTATTTCACGCATCGATTGACCGATACCGGTGTCCATCTGCGACTGGGATGCCAAGTAGATGCAACATGGTTCAACACTCACACCTTTGATGACATTGTGATAGCTACTGGCATTACGCCGCGCCGTGTAAGTTTTCCGGGCAGCGACGATCCGCGTGTACTGAGCTATCTCGATGTGCTGGCGCGGAATCATCCTGTCGGCCCGCGTGTCGCGATCATCGGCGCAGGAGGTATTGGTTTTGATGTCGCCGAGTTTCTCGTCGAGCACATTCCTTCCCCAACCACGGATGTCACACGCTGGACTCGCGAGTGGGGCATAGACATGACTCTCGCGCATCCAGGCGGCCTGCAATCGCCGCAACCAGAACCACCAGCGCGACAAATCTGGCTATTGCAGCGCACTGCGGGCCGGCCAGGTGCACGCCTCAACAAGACGACCGGCTGGGTTCACCGGGCAACATTGAAAAATAAAAACGTCGCCATGCTCGGCGGCGTCACCTACGACTGCCTGGATGATCGAGGCCTGCACATCACCATCGATGGCAAATCGCAGGTACTGGAAATCGATCACGTCATCATATGCGCAGGGCAAGAACCCAATCGCAACCTCGCCGACACGCTCGTCACTCAAGGCCGCTCCGTTCACGTGATCGGCGGAGCCGACGTCGCAGCGGAACTCGACGCAAAACGAGCCATTGCCCAAGCCACACGGCTTGCAGCAGAACTTTAAAAAGGATCCGCAAACCCTTGCGGCAGAAGAGAAAGGAAGCGCCCCGCTAGCGACGCGTCGGTAGTGGCTCTGGGGAAGGAGGCCGAATACCGCGGGGGTAGCGTCGCTGCGGGGCGAGGGTCAACGCCACTCGGGGGGAGGGGGTCAGTGGCGTGACGGAGAGCATATTATGATCGACCCGATACAGAATCAAATATATATTTAGGGCCCCACTTATACGAAAGTCATATATGTTTGATTTTCGCCAACTGCGCTACTTCATCGCCGTCGCCGAAGAGCTGAGCTTCACTCGAGCCGCACAGCGCCTGCACCTTTCACAGCCCCCCCTCTCCCAACAGATCCAAGCCCTCGAGCAAGACCTTGGGGTGCGTCTACTGGACCGCGACAAGCGCAATGTCACGCTGACAGCCCCGGGCCAACTGTTCCTCGACCAAGCCCGTCAGATATTGGCCATGGCTGAGGACACCCGGACCCGCGTCGCCGAGGCCGCTGCAGGGTTCAGTGGCCATCTGAAGCTGGCCTACACTGTCTCGGTCTCGTTCCATCCCGCCCTGCCCCAAGTTCTGCTCAGATTGGGGCAAAACGCCCCCAACGTGAGGATCTGGCTCAGCGAGATGTATACGGAGCCGCAATTTTCCGCCATTCGAAACGGACAGATCGACGTCGGCTTCGTACGTGATATCCCTACCCACGAGGACGATGCCCGCGCACTGCGACTGGATGTGATCGATCGCGAGCCATTGCTGCTTGCCCTGCCAGACGGCCATCGCCTGGCGGAGCGCCAAAGCATAGAATTGGGGGAAGTTGCCGGCGATCCGTTTGTTATCCAGCCACGGGAATTGGCCGCTACGTTATATGACCGCTTGGTTCGATTGGCAGCTAAAGCCGGATTTCATCCGGTAATCCGACAGCAGGCCCAGCAACTTAACGGTCTGATCGCCCTGGTTGCTGCCGGCATCGGCCTAGCTTTGGTGCCCGCCAGTATGCAAGTGGTAAAACTCTCCGGCGTTAGCTATGTGCCGCTAGCCAACCCTGAAGCTTATCTACTGTTGGCCGTGGCGAGCCGGAAGGAAAATCCCTCGCCCGTGGTCACTCAGTTCCTGGAGACCGTCAACGACGCCAAGGCGGCGCTGGGCTTGTGATAAGTGCTTCAAATAGTTATACTTGCGCGCTTTCGTTCAGCCATATCGTTTCAGGAGCCTGCCGTGAAGGTGCTTTCCTCTTTGAAGTCCGCCAAGCAGCGGCACCGCGACTGCAAGGTTGTGCGCCGTCGCGGCAAAGTGTTCGTGATCTGCAAGAGCAACCCGCGCTTCAAGGCGCGTCAGCGTTGATCGAGGTCGCGACTCACCGACATTGAAAAAGCCGCTCTCGAGCGGCTTTTTTTATACCCGCAATACACCGCTCGATGCCATTCATACCCCCCCGCAACGGCCTGACACGCGGAACACAAAGAAGCCACGCTAAGCAGCCTGTGTCAAAACTAGCTGCCGTGGCCAAGGAGGCGCCCTTCGCAAGAAGGGCGCCTTTTTCTTTGTGACGAGTTGAAGCGGGCGGATCAGATCGG